>JBGQHJ010000280.1:0-2010 GCA_041497895.1 Methylomirabilia bacterium | reverse complement strand
CACGTTGGCGTTGCGGGCGCCCGGGATGACCTTCTCGAAGAGGTACCGCGCCACGTTGTCGGGCGACAGGCGGCGCTGGCCGTTCAGGGTGCAGGTGAGGCCGTACTCGTTCTCGAGGCCGAAGATCCGGCGCTTCATGTGGATCTCAGGGTAGCAGGGGAGCGGCCGGGGGGCAAGGATTCGGGCCGGGAGGCCTAGGACGTCTCGGACAGGAGCGTGTGGAGCACCTCGGCGGGGATGCGGCGGAACTTGCGGCGCTCCTTGGTCCGGTCCAGCACCGCCACCTCGAGGTCGCGCTCGGTGAGGGTCTTGTTCTGGGTGACCATCAGGGCGCGGACGCCCAGCCGCAGGGCCGCGGCCAGGTCCAGGCTCTCCTGGAAGTTGTCCTTCAGGTAGCGGCGAATCTCCTCGGACTGGCCGCCCATGGCCGCGTAGTTCTTCTCGTCCTCGATCGTGCCGTCGTAGAGGATGTGGTAGATCTCGTTCTTGGTGCCGTTGGCGTCGCCCACCTCCACCACCAGGACCTCCACCTCGAACGGCTTGATGTCCTGGGTGAAGATGTTCCCGAGGGCCTGGGAGTAGGCGTTGGCGAGGGACTTGGCGCTCACGTCGCCGCGGCTGTAGGAGTAGCCCTTCACGTCGGCGTGGCGCACGCCGGCCACCCGCAGGTTCTCGAACTCGTTGTACTTGCCGACGCCCGCGAACGCGATGCGGTCGTAGATCTCCGAGACCTTGTGGAGCAGGGTGGAGGGATTCTCGGCGACCAGCAGGACCCCGTCCCGGTACTCGATCGTGACGATGGCCTTGCCGCGGGAGATGCCCTTGCGGGCATACTCCGCCTTGTCCTTCATCATCTGCTCGGGCGAGACGTAGTAGGGCAGCGGCATGGATGCCTCGGAGGGGGCCTACGCCCCGCTCACGTCAGAGCCGGTTACGGTCGTTGAGAACGGCCTCGCAATGCCGCCGGATCTCGTCCTCGGGAGCCTCCGCGAAGCCCGATCTCGTGATGGTCTTCACCGAGGGCAGGATCCCGCGCATCAGGTCCGGGCCGCCGGTCCCCAGGTCCTCGTCCGCCGCGTCGATGAGGGCCTCGATGGCGATCCGGAGCGCCTCGTCCCGGCTCATGTCGCGCTTGAACCGCTTCTTCAGCGAGTCGCGCGCGTCCTTGCCACCCGAGCCCTGGGCGAAGTAGTCCGTCTCCTCGTAGCGCCCGCCGGTGACGTCGTACTTGAAGAGCCGCCCCACCCCGGCGCGCTCGTCGAAGCCGGCGAAGATCGGGACCACCACCAGCCCCTGCATGGCCATCGGCAGGTTCATACGGATCATCTGACCCAGCTTGTTGGCCTTGCCGTCGAGCGAGAGGTTCTCACCCTCGACCTTCTCGTAGTGCTCGAGCTCGGTCTGGAAGAGGCGGGCCATCTCCATGGCCGGGCCGGCCGCGCCCGCGATGCCCACCCCGGAGAGATCGTCGGACTTGAAGATCTTCTCGATGCGGCGGTGGGCGACCTGGTAACCCTCGCTGGCCTGCCGATCGCCCGCCATGATCACCCCGTCGCGGTAGCGCAGGGCCAGCACGGTGGTGCCGTGGGGCACCGACGGCACGCTTCCCTCCTCGACGGTGCGCTCGGAGCGGCCGGGCAGGAGGTGAGGCGCGGCGCGCTGGAGAATCTCGGCGAAGCTCGAGGTCGAGTAGTCGAAGAAGGCGTCCTTGAAACGGTCGTCGAGCATCCTAGAAGTCGCCGCTCGGCTTGCCGAGGTTCTTGAGCAGGGCGCCCGCGGTGGCCGACTCCTCGAAGAGCTGCCGCACGTGGGCTTCGGTGCCCCGGAGCGGCTCCAGCATGAAGATCTTCTTCAGCGGGCCCTCCTTGAGGTCGAAGATCACCGAGTCCCAGGAGGCGGAGACCACCTCGTCGGAGTACTTCTGCAGGCACATTCCCCGGAAGTAGGCGCGGGTGTCCTTGGGCGGGTCGTAGATGGCCTTGGTCACCTCGTCCTCGGTCGTCATCCGCT
>JBGQHJ010000279.1:0-2061 GCA_041497895.1 Methylomirabilia bacterium | reverse complement strand
CCGGTGAAGCGCGGGGAGCGGGCGCGGCTCAGCGGGCGTTCAGCTCGAAGCGTACCGGTAGGGTGACCCATACGGCGACTGCCTCCTTTCCTCTGCGGGCGGGCTCGAAGAGCCAGGTCTGGATCGCCTCGACGGCGGCCCGGTCCAGGTCGGCGCGTCCCGCGGAGCGCTGCACCTGCACCGTGCCGACCTTGCCGCTCGCGAGCACTTCGAACCGGAGCATGACCGTGCCTTCGACGCCCTGGCGGCGCGCGCCCTCCGGGTAGTGGGGAGTGGTTTGATAACCGCCCAGTGGACGGGCGAACGACGTGACCCCCTCGCCACCGCCGCGGGCCACAGTAGCGCCGACGCTGGGGGCACCGCTCGACACGCCCGGGATCTCGGGTGAGGGGAGCAACAGGCCGCCGTCCCCGGCCGGGCCGGGGATCGGTAGCACGGGGCCGGGCGCGTCGGCCGAGGCCAAGTAGCGCCGCTCCGGCGCGGCGGCGGCCGGGTCGGCGGCGCGCTCGGTGCGCGGGGTCGGATCCGGCATGAGGGTCTGCGGGACGGGCGTGGAGCGCACCGCCGGGCTCGGCCGCGTGATCTGCCGGGGCGCCGGGGGTTTCTCGGGCGACGTGGGCAAGGGCGGCTCCACGCGGACGATCTCGACCGGGACCAGCACGCGCTCCGGCTCGTGACGCGCGAGCGCCACCACCGAGGCCGCGGTTGTGAGGCCGACCACGTGAATGCCGAGCGAGGTCCAGAGGGGCCAGCTGAGCAGCGCGCCGCCTCGCGTCACGGATGTCTCCTCAGACCTCTGACCAGCGCCGCAGCAGGTTGTGGTAGCAGCCGGTGAGCGCGACCACCGCGGGGCTGTCGGGCGAGGTCTCGGCGACCTGGCTGATCGCCATGTCGAGATCGAACAGCAGCGAGCGCTCGCCGTCGTCGCCCACCATGCTCTGCACCCAGAAGATGGAGGCCAGGCGGACACCGCGCGTGACCGGGTTCACCCGGTGCAGGCTCGAGGCGGGGTAGAGGATCATGTCGCCGGCGGGCAGCTTGACCGAGTGGGCGCCGTAGGTGTCGTCCACCACGAGCTCCCCGCCGTCGTACTCCTCGGGGCGGCTTAGGAACAGCGTCGCGGAGAGATCGGTACGGACGCGCAGCGGGGAGCTCGTGAGCTCGCGGATGGCGTTGTCGACGTGCGCCCCGAAGGCCATGCCCGGCTCGTACCGGTTGAAGAGCGGGGGAAAGACCCGCAGCGGGAGCGCGGCGGCCATGAACAGCGGGGTGCGCTCGAGCGCCGTCACCACGACGTGGCCCATCTCGCGTGCCTCGGGAGTCGCCTCGTCCACCTGCAGGTTGTGCTTGACCCGGGCCGCCAGATGGCCGGACGTCTCGCGCCCGTCCACCCACTTGGCGTTCTCCAGGGTCGTGCGGGAATGCGCGACCTGTGCCTCGGTCAGGACCTTGGGGATGTGCAGCAGCATCGCCCGGCTAGAACCTCCAGGTGCCGGTGAGCAGGAACGTGCGCGCGTTGCCCGGGATGACGTGGCTCGGATGGATGGCGTCGAAGTACCGCTCGTCCGAGACGTTGATGACGTTGAAGCGCAGCTCGAGCGGCCTGATCGGGCGATACGCCGCGGTCAGGTCGCCGCGCACGTACGACGGCACCATGTTCAGGTTGTCGGTGTTGGCGTAGCGCTTGTCCACGAAGACCGCTCCGCCGCCCACCTGCCACTGGGGGGTGATGTCGTAGGTGGTCCACAGGCTTGCGGAGTGCTCCGGCACGTTGGCGAGGCGCTTGCCCTGGACCGGTACCCCGTTCTGGATGTCCAGGGAGTCGAGGACGCGAGAGTCGAGGTAGGCGTAGCTCAGCCACACGTTCCATCCGGGCAGCACCCGTCCCACCACCTCGAGCTCGGCGCCCTGCACGCGCTGCTTGCCGTCGGTCACCTGGACCCCCAGCACCGGATCGGTGGTGCGCGCGTTGTTCTTGTAGGTCCGGAAGACGGCGGTGCGGATGCCGAGCGCGCCGTCGAGCAGGTCCCACTTGGCGCCCAGCTCGAAGGTCTCGTTCTT
>JBGQHJ010000278.1:0-2211 GCA_041497895.1 Methylomirabilia bacterium | reverse complement strand
GCGACCCTCCTCCTGCGTGCGCATGGTGAAGAAGAAGCGCAGGTCCGGCAGCCGGTTCTCGAGGCAGAAGCGCAGGAGCAGGGCCGGGCTCTCCGAGATCGCGCCGTACTCGCCCCAGGTCCGGCGGCTCCAGTGAAGCCGCGCGGCCATGATCTGCGCCTCGGGGTAGCGCTCCGGGTGCAGGTCCTCCCACGGGATATCCGTCTCCGGATCCCACTCGAGGGTCTTGGCGCGCTGCCACAGCTCCCACACGTCGGGCATGGCGGGGGCGAGCTCGAGCGGGTAGCGGGCCTCGGCGAGATAGGTGCTCATGACGGGGTCCTCCTGGACGGGGCGGGCTGGCGGCGCCTCATGCGCGGCCGAGCTCCGGATGGTCGACGTGAGCCAGCGTGACGTCCCACATGGCGAGACGCTCGCGGACCTGCGCGAGGGTGGCGCGGACCACCGCCTTCTCCTGCGCGACGGTGGAGGCGCCGAGTCCCTGCTCGGCGGTGAGGGCCTCCGCGGTCAGCAGCGGCTCGCGGGCCTCCGCGGGCAAGAGCCAGGTGTTCCGGTAGCCGGCGAGGATCACGCGCTCCAGCATATCGCGAACCGCCAGGCCGACCGCGGCGCGGCCGGCGGCGTCGAGGCGCGGGAGCCGGTCGCCGAGCAGGATCCACGCGAAGAGCACGTGGCGCTGCTTGTCGCCGGCCATCAACCTCAGGATCTGGCGCGCGGTCTCGTCGCGGCTGTGCTGGAGATGGCTCAAGCACAGGTTGAGGTCGAGCTGATCGTCCAGGCAGCCGAGCGCGGCCACCACCGCCTCCACCGACACGTCGGGGTCGAGGGCCATCTGGGCGAAGGGCTGGTTGCTCGCGCGCGCCACGGCCTCGGCGGGAGTGGACTCGTAGCCGCCCAGGTGCCGGGCGAAGAGAAAGCACGCCTCGAGGTGCTTGGCTTCCTCCGCGGGGCGGAAGGACAGGAGGAGCTTGGCGTCCATGCCGGCGGCCCCGGACTCGAGGCAGAAGCGGATCAGCAGCGCGGTGTTCTCGCCGAGGCCCGGGTAGGTGCCCCAGGCCCGGCGGCTCCACACCAGGCGCGCCGCCTCGCGCACCGCGGGCGGGTACGCCGCGGGGTCGAAGCGGTGCCACGCGACGTCGGTCTCGGGGTTCCAGCGGAGCCCCTTGGCCTGGTGATATAGCTCGCGCAGGATCGGGTTCTCGGTCGTGAAGCGCAGGGGGAACCGCCGCTCCAGGAAGCGCTTCTCCTGCGCCTGGTAGCCCCGCAACAGCCGATCGCTCGTCTCGGACATGCCGTCGATGCCTTTCCGCGCCGCCCGCACCGGCGGAGGCCATGCGAGCCCGCGCAGCGGCTGGGGCGAGGATAGAGGTGACCCGGTGACGTGTCAAACGGCACCACCCCTTGACGTCGCCTCCCTTTCGGCAGATTCTCGGGCGCGACTCGCGTGGTCGGTCCACATCGCAGAACCCGGCGGAGGAGGGGCGGATGGCCTTGAGAATCCTGAGCGGCATGCTGTTCATCAACGATGGGCCGAAGAGCGGAACCGCGGTGATCACGTTCAATCCGTTCGTGCTCACGACGGCCCCGCCCACCGTGAGCCTCAACAAGGCCCGGGTCATCGGGGCCGACGGCGCCTTCAGGCACTCGCCGGCGTCGATCGTCGCGGCGCGGCAGTTCGCCATCCTCGATGCGGATACCACCTACCGGCTCCGCATCAACGACACGGTGACGACGACGTCCATCACCATCTCGTGGGCCGGGACGGGGCCGAGCTTCCACGAGGAGATTCCGTTCATGGTCGTAGGCGAGGTGCCCGATCCCCAGCCCATCCCGGGGCCGGGCCGGCCGCCGCGTCGCCCCCGGAAGGCGGGGAGGAGAAGGGTAGCGCGTCGCAAGAAGGCGCGGCGCTGATCATGGACCTGCGCGATCCCGACGCCGTGATCTCGACCGAGGCCCTGTCCGCGCGGCTCGGCCAGCCCGGGCTGCGCGTCTACGACTGCACGACCTATCTCGAGCCGCCCGACCCCGGCTCGGACGATCCCTACAAGCCGGTCGCCGGCTGGAAGACCTTCGTCGAGGGACATATCCCGGGGGCCGACTTCCTCGACCTGCAGGGCGAGCTCTCCGCGCTCGACACGCGGCTGAAGTTCACGATGCCGTCGCCCGAGCACCTGGCGCGCGCCTTCGGCCGGCACGGCACGGGCGACGGGG
>JBGQHJ010000277.1:0-2299 GCA_041497895.1 Methylomirabilia bacterium | reverse complement strand
CCTCGGGAGTTCGAGGACGTCGTCGAGTGGGTCAGGTCTGTCGCCGCGCGCACGCCACCGGGACCGCTGGGCGTCCCGCCGTGCTCGGCACGGGTCGGGACCCCAGCCGGGTCTTGTCGGTCGCGCGCTTCGCCCGGCGAGGCATCATCCCGACTTGTAGTCCGAACCGCGGCGGGCTGTCAATGTGTATGATCTGACCATGCTCATCGCCCAGATCACCGACACCCACATCAGCACCCCCGACAGCGTGAACGATCGCCACTTCCGCACCCCGGAGCACCTCGAGCGGGCGGTCGCGCACCTGAACCGTCTCGACCCACGTCCGGACGTGGTGCTGGCCACCGGGGACCTCGTCGAGCGGGGGGAGGCCCAGGAGTACGCGCGGCTGCGGTCGATCCTCGACCGGCTCACGATGCCGGTCTACGTGGTGCCCGGCAACCACGACTCGCGCGAGCACCTGGCGCGGGCCTTCGGCGACCGCGGCTACCTGCCGGCGCAGGGCTTCCTCCAGTACACCGTCGAGGAATGGCCGGTGCGGCTGATCGGGCTCGACACCCACGTGCCCGGCGAGCCGGGCGGGCAGCTCTGCCCCGAGCGGCTCGGCTGGCTCGACGCGCGCCTGGCCGAGGCCCCGGGGCGGCCCACGCTGATCTTCATGCACCACCCGCCGTTCGTGACCGGGATGCAGGCGATGGACGCGATGGGGCTCGAGGGCGGGCCGGCGCTGGCGGAGGTCATCGGGCGCCACCCGCAGGTGGAGCGGGTGGTGTGCGGCCACGTCCACCGCGCGATGACGCGCCGGTTCGCGGGCACGGTGGCGAGCACGAGCCCGGCCACCGCGCACCAGCTCGCGCTCGTGCTGGCGCCCGCCCGGCACCTCGCGGTGGTCATGGAGCCGCCCGCGTGCGCGCTCCACCTCTGGCTCGGTCCCGAGGCGGGCCTCGTGAGCCACCTGAGCGTGATCGGCGACGAGCGGCCGCCCTTCACGCTCTACGACGGCCACCGCTGGCTGCGGGACGCGACGCCGCCGCCCGCGTTCCATCCGCGCTGAGCGTCTCGCGAGGCTTGCGGCCCCTCGGTCGATTTGATAGCGTCGCGACCATGAGCCCTACCGCTTCCGCCCTCGCGTGGACCACCGAGGAGGTCCGGGTCGCGGGCTCCTCCGTACGACTACGTACCGCCGGCCGCGGCGCCCCGCTGCTCGTGCTGCACCACGACATCGGCACGCCCGAGCAGCTGCCGTTCTACGAGGCGCTCGCGCGGCACTTCACGGTGCTGCTGCCCTCGCATCCCGGCTACGACGGCTCGGAGCGCCCGGCGTGGATGCGGAGCGTCCGGGACGTCGCGGTCACCTATCAGGCCCTGCTGGCCGCCCGCGGGCTCACCGACGTCTCGGTGGTGGGCCTGGGCTTCGGGGGATGGATCGCGGCCGAGATGGCCACCATGGCCCCGCGCGGATTCCGGCGCATGGTCCTGGTGGGCGCGATGGGCATCAAGCCCGCCGCGGGCGAGATCCTGGACCAGGCGCTGGTGAGCTACATCGACTACGCGCGGGCCGGCTTCGAGGACCAGGCCGCGTTCGACCGCCTGTTCGGGGCCGACCCGGCCACCGCGCAGCTCGAGCAGTGGGACCTCAACCGCGAGATGACGTTCCGCATCGCGTGGAAGCCCTACATGTACAGCGCGACGCTGCCGCCGCTCCTCGGCGGGGTGCCGACGCCCACGCTCGTGGTGTGGGGGCGGGAGGACCGGATCGTACCGGTCGCGTGCGCGGACCAGTACACCCGCGCGCTGCCGACCAGCCGGATCGCGGTGCTCGAGCACGCCGGGCACTTCCTCGACATGGAGCAGCCGGACACGCTCGCCAAGCTGATCGTGCAGTTCGCCGCCGAGGCCTGATCGGGGGACCCGCATGCACCTCATGTACTTCACGGAGCAGCCGATGTCGGCGTACCCGGCGGACGAGGGGCGCAAGCGCGGGGCCACCGCGCTCATGTTCTCCAACCGCCACTTCGATCCGGTGGCGGGCAGCCGGCTCTACAACGAGTACCTCGAGCACTACCGGCTCGCGGAGGAGGTGGGCTTCGACGGCATCATGCTGAACGAGCACCACAACGCGCCGTTCTGCATGCAGGCCAAGTGCAACGTGTTCGCCTCGATCCTCGCCGCGGTGACCAAGCGGGTGAAGATCGTGCTCCTCGGCAACCCGCTGCCGCTCGCCGACAACCCGGTGCGGCTGGCCGAGGAGCTGGCCATGATCGACATGGTCTCGCGCGGCCGCCTCGTCTCCGGCTTCGTG
>JBGQHJ010000276.1:0-2344 GCA_041497895.1 Methylomirabilia bacterium | reverse complement strand
CGGCGGGCGGCCATGCCGAGCGCGGTCAGGCTGCTGCCCAGGAGCAGCAGGGTGGCCGGCTCCGGGGCCTCGGCCGGGGGCTCGTCGTGGCTGTTGGTGAACTCGCTGATGAACGCGTCCTGCAGCAGCTGGATGTCCTTCCGCACGTAGATCGTCGACGAGAGCGGGGTGAAGGTCGCGTTGCCGATGCTCCCGCCGCTGACGACGTAGTCCGCCAGCGATCCGGAGGTGCATACCCCGTTCAGGAACTGGCTCCCGCAGACCGTCTCCCGGATCGTGACGTTCCGGCCCGGATTGTACAGATCCACTCCGCCCAGCTCGGGCTGCCCGCTGAGGGTCCTGACCGTGTAGTACAGCATGATGTCGGCCAGGCTCGCCGGCGAGGGATCGTGCGAGACCTGGAAGGTCAGGTTGACGTTGTTCGCGACCACCGCGGAGAGGCCGCCGAGAAAAATGTTCGCGGCGACGCCGACGGGGCTCACCGCGAAGTCGGAGAAGTTCAGCGAGCCGAGATCGCAGCCGATCGAGCCGATACCGGTGACGTTACCGGCGTTCATGCACGAGGGAACGGCCTCGGCGGAAGGAGTGATCGCGACGCTGCCCATCAGCACGATGAGCGAAACCAGAGCGAGTATGGCGAGCCGACTCATCTGAACCCTCCTTGTGGAGCTGAAGATGACCAAGGCGGGAGTCAAGTTGCGTGCCACGCGATCGCGGCGCGCGAGGCGGCGGCGCGCGATCGAGGCTCGAGGGCGAAACGTCCGTCAATGCGGGCGCTTCAGCGAGGCGCGGGCTACCCTCTATTGGAGTCGGGATCGGGGTAGGTACTAGTTACTGCGTAAGCGATACCAGGGCTCGCGGAAGTTACCGCGTAAGATCGACCAGGGCGTGCTCCTCGCCGAACCAGATCGGAGAGCGCGAGAGATCGATGAAGCGCTTCTCGTCCTCGAGCAGCCGTCGTCCCGCGTCGCGGCCCTCCTTGGTGGTCCCCGCGCGGGCGAAGTCGTCCACCGAGTCCCACCACAGCTCGGCCACACCGTCGAAGTCCTCCGGGGCGCCGCGGTGGCGGCTCATCGCCTCGCTGAAGGCGGACGTCACGGTGTGCACCTGCACGTAGCGCTTCACCCCGAGGGCGGGCGCGAGCCGGCGCACGAGCGGGCCGTGGGACTCGAGCCAGTAGCGCTGGAACTCCTGACGCGAGAGGTGCGGAAGACGGCGCAGGCAGAACACGAGCTTGATCACGGCGGGCTCGGCAGACCTTTCCGGAGGAAGTAGTGGGCGTGTCCCACCGGCCAGTCGTCGGCGCGGGCGTAGATCTCGTAGCCCTGCTTGAGGTAGAAGCCGGGAGCCTGGAAGCTGAAGGTGTCGAGGAAGACGTGGCGGCAGCCCCGCTCGATCGCGCGCTGCTCCGCCGCGGCCAGCAGCCGTTGCCCGTTGCCCTGGCCCCGCAGGGCCCGCGCGACCCAGAGGATCCGGATGTACATGACGCCGCCCCAGATCGCAGCCAGGAGACCGCCCTGGATCTCCTCGCCTCCGTCCCGCAAGAAGAGGTTGACCGGGGAGTACTCGGTGAACCCGGTCACGCCCACGTTGTACATGTCCAGGTGGTCGGTGACCATCTGCTTGAGGCCTTCGGAGGCGTGGGGATCGGACTCGATGCGAAGCTCGGTCATGGTGGTCGTCCCTTGTCCCCGGGCTCGGGCGCCGGGCGGGCGCAGGCTAGCACGGGGCGAGGAGGGCGGCAAATCCCGGACGGCCGGAGACTCGCCCGGCGGCCGCCTTATCGGGTAACATGCCGGGGGTGACGAGCTCCTCGCGTGACGCCGACGTGCTGGTGATCGGTGCCGGGCCGGGTGGAACCACGGCGGCCACCTTCCTGGCCCGGGGCGGCCTGCGTGTCGCCCTGGTCGAGCGCGAGGCGTTCCCGCGCTTCAAGGTCGGCGAGTCCCTCATCCCGACCTGCATGGACATCTGCAAGCGGCTGGGCGTCCTCGACCGGGTCCTCGGCCACGGCTTCCAGGTGAAGTACGGGGCGACCTTCCACGACCAGGAGCTCGGGATCGAGACCACCTTCGACTTCCGTCCCGGCCGGCCCTGGCCCTCGTTCACGCTCGACGTGCATCGCGCCGAGTTCGATCAGATCCTGCTCGAGCACGCGGCGGCCCAGCCCGGGGTGACGGTGCACCAGCCGGCGACCGTGGAGAAGGTCGCCTTCGACGCCGACGGGGTGACCGCGCGCCTCAGCGACCGCGACGGCGAGCGCGAGCTGCGGGCCGCGTTCGTGGTGGACGCGAGCGGCCGCGACGCCTTCCTGGCCGCGCGGCAGGGCCAGCGGAAGCCGCGG
>JBGQHJ010000275.1:0-2398 GCA_041497895.1 Methylomirabilia bacterium | reverse complement strand
CGGGCGAGGCCGACGTGCCGTTCTTCTTCCTCTCCGGCTCCGAGTTCGTGGAGATGTTCGTGGGCGTGGGCGCCTCCCGCGTCCGCGATCTCTTCGAGCAGGCCAAGGAGAAGGCCCCCTGCATCGTCTTCATCGACGAGCTCGACGCCATCGGCAAGACGCGGGCGGGTAATACCGGCTTCCTGTCGGGGCACGACGAGCGGGAGCAGACCCTGAACCAGCTCCTGGCCGAGATGGACGGTTTCGACTCGTCCAAGGGCGTGATCATCATGGCGGCGACCAATCGGCCCGAGGTGCTGGACGCGGCGCTCCTGCGCGCCGGCCGGTTCGACCGCCAGGTGGTGGTGGACAAGCCCGACGTCAGGGGGCGCGAGGCCATCCTCGACGTCCACGCCCGCAACGTGACGCTGGCGCCGAGCGTGGATCTGCACGTGCTCGCCGCGCGCACCCCGGGCATGGCGGGCGCCGACCTGGCCAATATCATCAACGAGGCCGCCCTGCTGGCCGCGCGCAAGGGCAAGGACGCGGTCGACATGGCCGATCTGGAGGAAGCCGTCGACCGGGTGGTGGGCGGCCTCGAGCGGAAGAGCCGGGTGCTCTCCGAGAAAGAGCGCGACATCGTCGCGCATCACGAAATTGGCCACGCCTTGATCGCCTCCTCCGTCCCCAACGCCGATCCCGTGCACAAGGTGACCATCATCCCGCGGGGCGTGGCCGCGCTGGGCGCCACCTATCAGCTCCCGCTGGAGGACCGTTACCTGCTCACGCGCAGCGAGCTGGAGGATCGCATCGCGGTCCTGCTGGGCGGGCGCGTGGCCGAGGAGGTCATCTACGGCGAGGTCTCGACCGGGGCGCACAACGACCTGGAGCGCGCCACCGAGCTGGCCCGCCTGATGGTGATGCAGTACGGCATGTCCGAGCAGCTCGGCCCGATGACCTTCGGGGGCGGGCAGCAGTCGATGTTCCTCCGGGGGGCCGGGCTGGCCCAGGACCGTGAATACAGTGAAGAGAGCGCGCGTCGCATCGACGGAGAGACGCGCGCCATCATCGATCGAATCTACGACCGCGTGCGTGACCTCCTCACCGCCCGGAAGCGGGTGCTGGTGGAGGCCGCAGCCGAACTGAAACAAAAAGAAACGCTGGAGGGCGACCGGCTGCGGGAGCTGCTGGCCGGGGAGCCCGTGGGGGCACGATGATGATCTCGGTCAAGCGCAGCACCTTGGCGTTCATGGTTCTCGTCGCGCTCGTGGTGGGCGCGGGGCTCGGCACCTGGGGGGCGGGCGCGGTGGAGCAGATCAAGCCGGCCCTGCCCGGCCCGCTGTCGCCCAGTACCCTGCCCTCGGGCACGCAGCCGCGCATCGTGCCCGCCGCCCTGCCGATCCCGTCGGGCAGCTTCGCCCAGGTGGCCGAGAGCGTGGGGCCGGCGGTGGTCAACATCAACACGGTGACGCGGGTGAGCGGCCGCACGCCGGTGGAGGAGTTCTTCGGCGACGAGTTCTTCAAGCGCTTCTTCGGCGAGGAGCGCCAGCAGGTGCAGCGGAGCCTCGGCTCCGGCGTCATCGTCGATCCCTCCGGCGTCGTCCTCACCAACGCCCACGTGGTCGAGCGCGCCACCGAGATCGAGGTGGCGACCGCGGACGGCAAGAAGCACAAGGCCAAGGTGATGGGGGTGGACCGCAAGACCGACCTGGCCGTGCTCAAGCTCCAGGGCGGCGGGGCCTACCCGGCCGCGAACCTGGGGGACTCCGACCGCGTCAGGGTGGGCGACTGGGTGCTCGCCATCGGCTCGCCGTTCGGCCTGCAGCAGACGGTGACCGCCGGCATCATCAGCGCCAAGGGCCGCTCCATCGGGCAGGGGCCCTTCGACGACTTCCTCCAGACCGACGCCGCGATCAACCCCGGCAACTCGGGCGGCCCGCTCGTGAACATGTCGGGCGAGGTGGTCGGCATCAACAGCGCGATCCTCTCCAAGACCGGCGGCAACGTGGGCATCGGCTTCTCGATCCCGGTGAACATGGCCAAGCGGATCTACACCGAGCTGGCCGCCAAGGGCAAGATCACGCGCGGGTGGCTCGGGGTGTCCATCCAGCCGCTCACCCCCGACCTGGCCAAGGGCTTCGGCCTCAAGGAGCCGAACGGCGTGCTGATCTCCGACGTGGTGCAGGACAGCCCGGCCGCGGTGGCCGGCATCGCCTCCGGCGACATCATCGTCGAGTTCGACAAGAAGAAGGTGGACTCGCCTCAGGAGCTGCAGAAAGTGGTGGCCGCGACGGCGCCCGGCCGCGCGGTGCCCTTGAAGGTCTGGCGGGACAAGGGCGAGAAGACCCTCGAGATCAAGATCGGCGAGACGCCCGACGACAGCGTCGCGCTGAAGTCCACCAACAAGGGCAAGAGCCTG
>JBGQHJ010000274.1:0-2505 GCA_041497895.1 Methylomirabilia bacterium | reverse complement strand
GTGATAGGTGTTGGCCAGCACGATCTGGGCGCCCGCGGCGAGGAGGTCCGACGGGGCCAGGCTCTTGACCGAGCCCTGGGTCGCCACCGGCATGAAGGCCGGCGTGTCGACCGGCCCGTGCGCGGTGAGCATGCGGCCGAGTCGCGCGGCGCCGTCGGTCTTGACGAGCTCGAAGCGGAAGGGCCCCATGCCTCAGACGATCAGCATGGCGTCGCCGTAGGAGTAGAAGCGATAGCGCGCGTCCACCGCGCGGCGGTACGCGGCCAGGACCAAGTCGCGCCCCGCGAAGGCCGACACCAGGACGAGCAGGCTCGAGCGCGGCAGGTGGAAGTTGGTGACGAGCGCGTCCACCACACGAAATCGGTGGCCCGGCCTGATGAACAGATCCGCGGGCCCGGTGCGGGCCCGCACCCGTCCGTCCTCGCCAGCCACCCACTCGAGCGCGCGCGTGGTCGTCGTCCCGACCGCGACGACACGGCGCCCCTCGCGCCGCGCCCGCTCGACCGCCTCCGCCGTCGCCTCGGGAATGTCGATGGGCTCGGCCCCCAGGCGGTGGTCTTCCACGTGGCCGGCGCGGATCGGGCGGAACGTTCCCGGTCCGACGTGCAGCGTGAGGTAGTGCACCGGCACGCCGCGCGCGGCGAGCCGCGCGAGCAGCTCGGGCGTGAAGTGCAACCCCGCGGTGGGCGCCGCCACCGAGCCGTCCTCGCGCGCGTACACCGTCTGGTAGCGCTCGCGATCCTCGGGCTTGGGCTCGTCGTGCCGGCCGATGTAGGGCGGCAGCGGCGGCAGGCCGTGGCGCTCCATCAGCTCCCGCACCGGCCACGGCGCCTCGATCGCGACGATCCGCGTGCCCTCGCTTCCCTCCCCTACCACGCGGGCCCGCGCCGCGCCCCCGGCCAGATCCACGGAAGCCCCCACGCGGCAGCGGCGGCCGGGACGCACCATCGCCTCCCACCGCTCGCCCCCGACCGGGCGCAGCAGCAGGAGCTCCACCGCGCCACCGCCATCCACCGCCGTACCCAGGAGTCGAGCCGGGATCACCCGGCTCCGGTTCGCCACCAGGCAATCCCCGGCTCGCAGCAGGTCCGGCAGCTCCGAGAACCGATGATCTTCCCACGCACCGGACACCCGATCCAGCACCAGCAGCCGCGAAGCATCCCGCGGCTCCGCCGGCTCCTGCGCGATCAGCTCGGAAGGCAGCTCGTAGTCGAAGAGGGACACATCCATCGCGACTGAAGTGTAGCCCACGCGCGCCACGAACCAGAGAGGGCGACCGGGGCGGGCAGCGGGGCGGGGCGGCGAGACCCGACCTGGCGGGATCTCGGGGCGTCGGGCGGGCGCGGGAGGCGGCCTGCCCGGGACCGGGGCTTCTGCGCGTCGCCGAAGCCACCGACATCCCGTCTCGTGGCTCGATCGTGGCGCCGCTCAGGGATGCGAGTCAGCGTGTCCCGGGCAGGCCGCCTCCCGCGCCCGCCCGACGCCCCGCCTCTCGCGACGACTACCCGATCCGCGCCCCGGGCAAGACCTCGAAGTCGGGCCGCAGCAGGATGACCTCCCCGCCCGCGCCGTACGCGCCGAGCACGAGCACCTCCGACACGAACGGCCCGATCCGCTTCGGCGGGAAGTTGACGACCGCGACGACGCGCCGACCCACGAGCGCGGCGGGAGTGTACCGGTCGGTGACCTGCGCGCTCGAGCGCTTCACGCCGAGCGGACCGAAGTCGATCGACAGCTTGAGGGCCGGCCGCCGCGCCTCCGGGAACTCCTGGGCGTCGATCACCACGCCCACGCGCATGTCGACGCGCTCGAAGTCGTCCCAGGAGATCGTCACGCCGGATCGCGGCTCAGCGGGCAGTCGAGACGGGGGAGGACGTGGGCAGCGTCGACAGCGTCGCCCCTGGATAGTAGTACAGGACGATTCGCTGCGCGGTGTAGCCCTGGTCGGCCATGGTCTTGGCGCTCCACTGGTCGAGGCCGACGCCATGCCCGTACCCGCGTCCGACGAAGCGCGCCATCGGCCCCACCACCGCCACCGCGAAGAGCGTGCTCTTGAGCGTGTCGTAGCCCACCAGGCGCCGCAGGTCGTTGCCCCGCAGGGTCACGGTGCCCGCGGTGCCGCGCACCGCGATGCGGGCGACCCGCAGGGACACGCTGCGCTCGAGCACGTCGAGGGCGACCACCCGCCCGATCGAGATCCCGCCCCGCAGCAGGGCCGCCGACAGCTCGGCGAGCGGCAGCTCGAGACGCCAGCGCTGGTGCGGCGACTCCGAGGGGAACTCGACCCGGACCGGCTTGAGCGCGGGCATGTTGGAGGCCGCGAAGACCACCCGCGGGTCCTCGGTGTAGCCGCCGCTGTCGGTGTGGTAGAAGGCGGGGAACAGCTCACCCTGCCACAGGAGCACCTGGCCCGCGGTCTCCCGCACCGCGGTCCACACCACCGAGTCGGCCGGCACCCGTCCCACGTACTGCTGGTTCAGCGTGGAGGCGACCAGGTGAAAGGCC
>JBGQHJ010000273.1:0-2687 GCA_041497895.1 Methylomirabilia bacterium | reverse complement strand
CGTGCTTGGCATCCGTTGGCGGGGAACGGGTCACTCGACCCACCCGCCACCTCCCGCCGCCCGCGGCTCGGCCCTCCCGGCCTACAGGCCAGGACGGAGGACGATGACCTTCACGGATTCGCCGGGCTGGATGGTCGTCTCGCCGGGGACGACGGCGAGCCCGTCCGCGGCGACCATCGAGCGCAGCACGCCGGAGCTCTGGGTGCCGGTGAGGCGCGCGCCGTAGCTCTCGCCCTCCGGCGTGAGCGTGACGCGGAGATAGCCCCGGCGGCGGTCGCGGTTGGAGATCGGCGCGAGCGCGCGCGCGGTGATGGTGGGACGGTGCAGGCGGCTGTGGCCGGCCATGCGCAAGATCGCGGGGCGCACGAAGAGCTCGAAGGTGACCATGGCCGAGACCGGATTGCCGGGCAGCGCGAAGACCGGGAGCGCGCCCTTGCCATCCTGGGGAATGGTGGAGAATGCGATCGGCTTGCCGGGACGCATGTCCACGAGCCAGAGATGCTGCTCGGCGCCGAGTCGTCCGAGCGCGTCCTTGACGAAGTCGTGCTCCCCCACCGACACGCCCGCGGATGACATCAGCAGCTCGCAGTTGAGCCCCCACCGAAGGCGCGACTCGATCTCGTCCCGCCGGTCGCCCGCGATGCCCAGGCTCACCGGCACCGCGCCGGCTTCGATCACCTGGGCGATGAGGGAGTAGCTGTTGGAATTCGGGATCTGGCCGGGCCCGAGCTTGCCGCCCAGGTCCACCAGCTCGTCCCCGGTGGAGAGGATCCCGATGCGCGGCCGCCGGATCACGCTCACCATCGCGCGGCCGACCGTCGCGAGAATGCCGATGTCCGCCGCGCTCAGCACGCGGCCACGCTCGAGCACCCGGTCGCCGCGCTTCATGTCCTCGCCCCGCGGTCTCACGAAGTCGCCGTCGCCGACCGGGCGCGGCACGAGCAGCGCGCCGCTCTCTTCGGTGACGTCCTCCTGGGGGATGACGGAATCGGCGCCCTCGGGCAGCGGGGCGCCCGTGAAGATGCGGAAGGCCTCACCGGGACGGATCGGCCGCTCCGCCATCCCGCCGGCGGGGACGCGGCCGGCCACGGCCAGACGGGCGGGCGCGGCGGCGACGGCGGCGTGCGTGTCCGCGCTTCGGAGCGCGTAGCCGTCCATCGAGGAGGCCGGCCAGGGTGGCATGTCGCGCGGGCTCTCCACGTCCTCGGCGAGCACGCGGTGGAGCCCCTGGGTCAGGACCACCCGCTCGTCGCCCAGCACGGGGACGCGGGAGAGGATGCGGTCGAGCGCTTCCTCGACGGAAATCACGCCCGTATTCTACCGCGGGGCCCCGGGGCCGGCCCGGGCTACTTGGGCAGGCTCAGGACGGGCTTGTAGCGGGCGAGGAACCAGTTCCGGCTGAGGACGAACAGCGCGAAGAAGCCGAGGGTCACCAGGATCTCGATGGGGCCGATCGGCAGGGTGTTGTCGCGGAGCAGCGCGGGGAAGACGAGCAGCATCCGCTCGAAGAAGATGGCGACCCAGCCGAAGATCAGGATCACCTTGAACACCCGGTGGCGCTCGGGCGGGCGTCCGGTGAGGCGCTTGAGCAGGTACGAGAACGGGATGAGCCAGCCGACGATGAAGATGGCCCACGCGATGTACGCCCACGGCGGGCTGAAGAAGCGGCGGGCCACGAAGCGGGTCTCGGCGGGAACGTTGCCGTACCAGATCACCAGGTACTGCGAGAAGAAGAAGTACATCCAGAACACGCTGAGCGCGAAGGTCAGCTTGGCCACGTCCTGGATGGCGGGGGCCGCCACGTGGCTCCACCCCCGCTCGTTGGCGCGGATGGTGAGGAAGGTCACCAGCCCGAAGCCGGTGTACATCGAGGTGACCACGTAGTAGCCGCCGAAGAGGCCACTGTACCACCGCGGATCGAGCGAC
The DNA here is from genome assembly GCA_041497895.1 of Methylomirabilia bacterium. Taxonomy (GTDB): domain Bacteria; phylum Methylomirabilota; class Methylomirabilia; order Rokubacteriales; family CSP1-6; genus CAMLFJ01. Next base: position 761 of record JBGQHJ010000273.1, on the reverse strand, counting down.
ATCAGGAGGTCGAAGCCCCAGAGCGAGAGCACGACCACGTACAGCACGAGCAGGACGGAGGCGAGCCGGTTCCGCCGGTCCACCGCGGCCGGGCTGTCACCCCCGGGCTGGTCCTCGGCCAGGACCGCCTTCACGAGCCGCATGGCGACCCCGTACAGCAACAGCACGCCCAGGCCGATCCGGAGCGACATGAACGGCACGTTGAGCCAGGTCGCCTTGACGGGCAGCGGCTCGGTGACCCACGGGTAGAGCGCGGCGCGGCCGCAGAAGAGCACGAGGAACAGCACGAACGAGACGGGCAGGAAGCCCGCGGTGGTGAGGGCGATGCGCTTGACGCTGGGCGACCATCGCCCTTCCGTCACCTGGATCATCCCGGCGATGGCGGGTCCCGTGATCGACAGGCTCGACCAGAACAGCAGGTTCACGAGGTAGATGCCCCAGACGCGCGCGGGCTCCGGCCGCGAGACGCCGTACAGGAAGGCCACGATCCCCAGGATGGCCAGGAGCACGAGGAGCGGGTGCATGGGCCGCGGCGGCGCGGGCGTGAGGGTGGTCGCGGTCATTTCGTGGCCAGGGTCCGGAGGTAGTTGACGACGTGCCAGCGCTCGTCGGGGCTGAGGGCCTCCGCGTAGGACGGCATCACCGCGCCGCCCGCCGAGAGATAGCTCTGCCAGTAGCCGTCGGTGCGGACCTTGTGCAAGTCCGGATTGGTCAGGTCGGCGGGCGGCACGAACTTGGTGGAGACCGGCCCGTCACCCCGG
>JBGQHJ010000272.1:0-2815 GCA_041497895.1 Methylomirabilia bacterium | reverse complement strand
CCTGCAGTTCGTGGAGGTGCTGGTGGTGGCGGACCTCACCCAGTACACGGTGCACCGCCTCTTCCACCGGGTGCCGTGGCTCTGGCGCTTCCACGAGATCCACCACTCGAGCCGGACGATGGACTGGCTGGCCGGCTCGCGCCTGCACCTGGTGGACATCGTGGTCACCCGGGGGCTGAGCTTCGTGCCGCTCTACGTGCTGGGTTTCGCCCAGGCCCCGGTCTTCGCCTACGTGCTCTTCGTGTCCTTCCAGGCGGTGCTCATCCACGCCAACGTGCGCTGGCGGTTCGGGCCGGTGCGCTGGCTCCTCGCCACCCCGCAGCACCATCACTGGCATCACGCGGTGGAGCCGGTCGACGTGAACTTCGCGGTCCACCTGCCGGTGATCGACGCGGTCTTCGGCACGCTCCATCTCCCGCGCGACCGCTGGCCCGCCCGCTATGGTCTCGCGGGGCCTCCGGTGCCCCGCGGGTACTGGGCCCAGATGGTCTTCCCGTTCCGGGCGGCTCCCCGTCCGGGCCACGATCGGGAGCCGGCCGCGCCCTAGAAGCGGGCGGCGCGGTACGTCTCGGGAGCGAAGCGGGCGAACAGCAGCGCGACCGCGGTGAGCATGGCCGCGGTGGCCGCGAGCGCGGCGTCGGCGCCCGCGAGGTCGGCGCCCAGGCCGAGCGCGATGGGCCCGACCACGTAGCCCAGGTCCGCGAGCATGCGGTAGGTGCTGAGCGCGGCCGCGTTCATGCCGCCCGGGGCGGTGTCGGCCGCGTAGGCGGCGGGCGCGGCGCCGCTGATGCCCATGGCCACGCTCCACGCCGCGCACGCCACCAGGAACCACGCGTAGGTCGGCGCCATCAGGAAGAGCAGGAGCGAGACGCCCGACAGGACGGTGGCCGGCACGATGATGATCTTTCGACCGTAGCGATCGACGAGCACGCCGGCGGGATAGGCGAGGGCCAGGCCCACCACGCTGGCCAGGGCCAGGCCGAACCCGATGCGGTCCGGCTGGAGGCCGAGCCGATCGCGGGCCAGGATCGGGATGATGTTGAACAGCGCTCCGGTCCGGGCCACCGCGTTCACGAAGGCGATCAGGCTCACGAGGAGGAAGCCCGGGTGGACGGTGAGGAGGCGGAGCTGGGCGCCGAACGGGACCTCGGCGGCGGCGGGCTCGCCGGCGGGTCGCGCGGGCCGCGTCTCCGGGACGGCGAGCCAGGCGACCGCGGAGGCGAGCAGCGACGTGGCCGCGTAGGCGACGAACGGCGCGGCCAGGCCCCAGTGGGTGGCGAGCAGCCCGCCCGGGAAGGGCCCGATGCCGACCGCGAAGATGAACACGCCCTGGTAGACCGACATCATGCGGCCGCGGTTGGCCGGCGTGGAGATGTCCGCGAGCACGATCAGGCCAGTGGTGAGGACGAGCGCGGCGCCCGCGCCGGCCACGAAGCGGGCGCCGACGAACGCGGGATAGGTCGGGGCGAGCGCGCAGAGCACGTTGCCGACGGCGGAGACGAGGCCGCCGATCGCCAGCGTGTTGCGTCGGCCGAGGCCGTCGGCGAGGCGGCCCGCCGGCACCGCGATCAGGAATCGCGCGAGGCCGTACACCGCGATGGCGAGGCCGATCGCGGACTGCGGGACGCCAAAGGATCGCGCGTAGAGGGCCAGCGCGGGCACGATGCTGCCGAAGCCGAGCTGGTTCACCGCGATGAGCACGCACATCCACGTGAGGATGCGCGTGCGCGCGGGGGCTGGCATGACCGTTCGGGTGTATCCCGTATTGCGATGGAGCGCAAGCCCGGCGGGGCGTATGATCGGGCCCACCACACGAACAGGAGGCGGTCATGGCGGCAGACACGGCAAGGGGCTTCGCGGTCTTCGCGGGGGTCGCACCCGAGATCATTCGCGCGTCGGCACGCGAGGCCGAGTCACGGGGCTTCGCCTCGTTCTGGGTGAACCATCCCGGGCCGGTCGACGGCCTCGGCTCGCTGGCGCAGGCCGCCGCCGAGACCCAGCGCATCGATCTGGGCGTCGGAGTGATCCCGCTGCACACGCGCGGCCCCGAGGCCATCGTCGCGGGCGTCCGCCAGCACGGCCTGGCGCCGGCGCGGCTCCTGCTCGGGGTGGGCAGCCCGAACCCGCAGGCGCTCACGCGCGTGCGCGACGGGGTGGCCGCGATCCGGAAAAGCCTGACGACGCGGGTGATCGTGGCCGCGCTCGGCCCGAAGATGTGCGAGCTGGCCGGGCAGGTCGCCGACGGCGTGCTCTTCAACTGGCTCACGCCGGAGTACGCGCGCCGCTCCGCCGAGCTGGTGCGCGCCGGGGCCAGGGCCGCGGGGCGCCCGGTGCCGCGGACCTACGCCTACGTGCGCGTGGCGCTGGGGCCGGCCGCCGTCGAGCGGCTCAACGACGAGGGGGGGCGCTACGCCGCCATTCCCGCGTACGGGGCCCACTTCGACCGCATGGGCGTGAAGCCGGTGGACACCGCCATCGCGGCCGCGTCACCCGAGGGCATCAAGGCCGCGCTCGGTGCGTGGCGCGGCGCCGTCGACGAGATCGTCCTCCGCGCCATCGTCGCCAACGACACGGTCGAGGATCACCTCGCCCTCCTCCACGCCGCTTCCTGATCGGGGTCAGGTCTTACATTCCGACATTTTCCTGCGTGAGCCGTACCCGCCGCGACTCACGAAAATGTCGGAATGTAAGACCTGACGGCCAGGTGTCAGTACCTTCCGGTCAGCGGAGTGTCAATACCTCCCGGTCGCTATGATGAAGGCAAACGGCGACGAGGAGGTGACGGCATGGGTCAAAAAGCGCACGGGAGCGGCGG
>JBGQHJ010000271.1:0-2882 GCA_041497895.1 Methylomirabilia bacterium | reverse complement strand
GGGGGGGGGGGGGGGGCTTCCCGGACCCGCTGACTCGCAACCGCTGCCGCCGTCTCGATCGAGCCACGAGATAGACCGGGAGCAGGCTTCGACCGCCCGCAGAAGACACGGGTCCGGGAAGCCCCCCCGCCCCCGGCCCACCCCCACCCGCCGAGCCGAGCGCCAACACGCGCCAGCTACTTGACCGACCCGGCGGTGAGCCCGCCGACGAGGTAGGGCTCGATGAGGGCGAAGAGCGCGACCACCGGGACGATGGCGATGGTGGAGGCGGCGAAGAGGAGATCCCAGTGCTGGACGTAGGCGGTGACGTAGGAGGTGATGCCGACCGTGAGGGGACGCATCGAGGCGTCGGTCATGAGGGTGAGCGCGACGATGTACTCGTTCCAGGCCGCGATGAAGGCGAAGATGGTCGCGGTCACGATGCCGGGCAACGCCACCGGCAGGACGACGCGGAGCAGGGTACCGGCGCGGCCGCAGCCGTCCACCGCGGCCGCCTCCTCGATCTCACGCGGGATCGAGGCGAAGAAGGCGCGCAGGATCCAGATCGCGAAGGCGAGGTTGAAGGCCGCGTTGACCAGGATCAGCGCCGCGTAGGTGTTGATCAGGCCCAGCTCGAAGAACTCGCGGTAGAGCCCCACCACCAGCGCGGTCGGCGCGAACATCTGGGTCACCAGGACCAGGAACAGGAACGCCCCGCGGCCCGCGAAGCGGTGGCGCGCGGTGTGGTACGCGGCGGGCACCGCGGCCGCGATCACGACCACGGTCGAGGTCACCGCCACGACCAGCGACACCCGGAGCCAGGACTGGAACTCGGGATCGCGCACCACCGTCCAGAAGTTCTGCGGCCGCCACTCCGCGGGCAGCAGCCGCGGCGGGGTGGCGCGCAGCTCGGCCTCGGGCTTGAGCGCGGTGAGCAGCATCACCGCGTATGGCGCGAGCAGCGTCGCCGCCACCAGCAGGCCCAGGCCGCCGGCGGCCGCCCGGCGGATCAGACCGGCTCCTCCCGCCACCGCGACACCTTGAGGTAGGCGAGCACCGCGACCAGGATCAGCCCCACGTTCACCACGCCCAGGGCCGCCGCGAGCCCCACGTCCCGCAGCGCGCTCTTGAACGCGATCTTGTACATGTAGGTGATCATGGTGTCGTGGGCCGCGCCGGGATTGCGGTCGTTGAGCGTCCACACGATCGGGAAGGAGTTGAACACGTAGATGATGTTCAGCACCGCGGCCACCAGGAGGGCGGGGCGGAGGAGCGGCAGGGTCACCGCGCGGTAGGCGCGCCAGCCCGAGGCGCCGTCCACCCGCGCCGCCTCGTAGACCTCGCCGGGGATGGTCGCGAGCCCGGCGAGCAGGACGTAGGTGGTGAACGGGAGCGAGACGAACACCCCCACCGCGATCATCGCGCCCATGACGGTGGCGTCGTCGCCCAGCCAGTCGACCGGCCCCCCCAGGAGCCCGGCCGCGACCAGCGCTCGATTGATCAGGCCGAAGTAGTAGTCGTAGAGCCACACGAAGAGCTTCGAGGTCATGATCAGCGAGGCGGCCCACGGCACGATCAGGGCCCAGCGCACGAGCCGGCGCCCCGGGAAGGACGCGTCGAGGAGCTGGGCCAGCCCGAGCGAGATCACGATCGTGATCCCGACCACCAGGACCACCCAGGCCACGGTGTTGCCGACCACGGTGGGCAGCGCCTCCTGCTCGAGCAGCCGCCCGTAGTTGCGCAGACCGACCGCGCCCTGGTAGAGGCCGGTGATCGAGTAGCGCCCGAGGGAAGCGCGCACGAGCGCCACCGCCGGGTAGATCACGACCGCCGCGATGAGGACGAGGCTCGGGCCGAGCCAGAGGAGCGCCCGCCCCACGCCCGCGCCCGACGGGCGGCGGCCGCGCGTGAGCGGTCCCCCCGTCAGCGACCGCTCTCCGCCGCGTTCTTCTGGAGGCGGTCGAGGACCTGGCGCGGATCGCCGCCCGGCTGCACGGCCAGGCCGATGGTCTGCTGGACGTCGAGCTTCACCTTGTCCCACACCGGATCGGTGGTGGGGGCCAGGCGCGCGCTCGGCAGCGCGTCGAGGTACGGCTTGAGCTTCTCGTTGCCGCTCATGCGCTCCCGCCCGGACTTGGTGACGGGGAGGAAGCCCTCCGCGGTGATCCAGCGCGTGATCTGCTCCGGCTGATAGTAGAGATCGAGGAACTGCCGCACCGCCTCCTGGTTGCCCTTCTTCTTGAAGGCCATCAGGTAGTCCTCGACCCCGAGCGTGACCGGGGCGCCGACATTGGTCGGCATCTGGGTCACCCCGTAGCGCACCTTGCCCTCCGCGTCGAGCTGGGCCGCGAGCGGGCTGAAGCCCATCACCATCCCGACCTTGCCGTCCTTGAAGAGCTGGAAGGCGCCGTCGGTGCGGTTCGTCTTGCCCGGGTTGACCTGGGTGACCCGGTGGGTGTTGGCGAGCGCGGCCAGGAACGAGAGCGTCTGCACGTTCTTGTCGCTGTTGATCGTCCAGGCGTCGCCCGACTTCCAGTCGCCGCCGTTGTTCCACATCCAGATCGACCACTCGGCCTGCGCCTCCTCCGGCCCGAGCGGCAACGCATAGCCGATCACCCCGCCGCCCAGCGCCTGCACCTTCCGCGCCGCCTGCACGAGCTCGTCCCAGGTCCGCGGGGGCTCGACCTTCGCCCGCTCGAGCAGATCGCGGTTGTAGAAGAACGCGCGCGCACTGGCCAGGATCGGGAAGCCGTAGAGCTTGTCCTTGTAGGTGCCGCCGCGCGCGAAGGCCTCGAGGAAGTCGTCGCGCGTCTTCGGCGAGAGCGCCTCGTCCGCCGAGTAGAGCAGTCCGTCCTTGGCGTAGCTCGAGAACGAATTGAGGTTGAGCACGTCGGGCGGCTGGT
>JBGQHJ010000270.1:0-2991 GCA_041497895.1 Methylomirabilia bacterium | reverse complement strand
GGCGTCGTGGGGCTCGGACTGAGCACGGCCGGCGCCATCGGCATGCGTGACCTGGGGCCGAGCTGGTACCCGATCGCCGCTCGGTAGGGTCAGGCTCGCCGCGCGATCACCGGAGGCAGCGCGACCTCGACCGCGCGGGCCATCACCGCCAGATCCATGCTCGCCTCCTCGAGGCCGTGCGCGGCCACCATCGAAGGCAGGAAGGGCAGGTGGACGAAGCCGGCCGGGATGGTCAGACCTCGCCGGGCGAGCGCATGCAGCGTGGTGTAGGAGATGTCGTTGCAGAGGTAGGTGCCGGCGGTGTTCGAGATCGCGGCGGGTATGCCCTCCGCGGTCAGCGCGGCCAGCATCTCCCGCAGCGGGAGCGTGCTGAAATAGGCGGCCGGCCCGTCCGCCACGCACGGCACGTCGCGCAGCACCTGGCCGTGCGCGTCCGGCCGCGAGTAGTCCATCACGTTCACCGCCACGCGCTCGAGCGAGACGCGCGCGCGCCCTCCGGCCAGACCCAGGTGCACGACCGCGACCAGCCCCGGCGCCGCGAGCAGCGGGGCCACCACCGCGCGCGCGGCCTCGTGCTGTACCGGCAGGATCACGCTCCGCACCACGCACTCGCCGACGCCCCGGCCGTCGAGCTGCTTGGCCACCTCGCCCGACGGGTTCACCGCGTCCCCGTCGAAGGGCTCGAAGCCGGTGAGCAGGATGTGGCGTGGCGGGCCGGGGGTCACGCGGGCTGCACTCCCTTGCGGTGGCGCTGGGCCAGGGCCTGGTAGCCGGCCGGGTTCATCTGCACCCAGCGCTCGGCGGGGGTGCCGGCGAGGGGGCCCTTGACCTTGCAGGGAGCGCCCATGGCGAGCACGCCGTCGGGGATCTCGGTGCCCGGCGTCACCAGCGAGCCGGCCGCCACCATGGCGCGCGCGCCGATCTTGACGCCGTCGAGCAGGGTCGAGGAGTTGCCGACGAGGGCCTCCTCGCCGACGGTGGCCGCGTGGACCAGGCAGAGGTGGCCGACGGTGGCGCCGGGGCCGATCTCGACGCCGCCCGCCGGGGTGACGTGGATGACCGCGCAGTCCTGCACGTTGGCGCCCCGGCGGATCACGATCGGATTGAAGTCGGCGCGGAGGACGGTGTTGTACCAGACCGAGGCGTTCTCCTCCACCGTGACGTCGCCGATCAGGTTGGCGGTGGGCGCGATGAAGGCGGTGGGGTGCACGCGCGGCGACTTGCCTTCGAACGAGAAGAGCGGCATCCGCGGCTCCTTGGCGACGAGGGGATGGCTGCGAGGGACGATATTGCCCCCGTCCTCCATTCAAGACAAGTGGCAGCCGGGAGCGGTAGACAAGGTCCGGGGCGAGGTGTAGCCTGCGCCCATCATGGCCGCGCCGAAGATCGCCGCCGTCGCGACCGCCACTCCGCCCTGGCGCTACGACCAGGCCACCGTGCTGCGCATGTCGGGTTACGACGACCCGCGACGCATGGGCTTCTTCAGCAACAGCCTGATCGAGACGCGTCACCTCTACATGGACCCGGAGACGTTCACGCCCGACGAGAGCGTGGACCAGCTCAACGACCGCTGGCGCCGCGGGGCGGTGGAGATCGGCACCGCGGCGGTGGCGCGGGCCATCGAGCGGGCGGGCTGGCGGCGCGAGGACGTGGACTTCCTCGCCACCACCACCTGCACCGGGCGGGTGTGCCCGAGCCTCGACGCGCAGATCATCAACGGGCTCGGGCTCAAGCCGACCATCCAGCGCGTGCACGTGGGCGACACCGGCTGCGCGAGCGCGATGGTGGCGATGCAGCAGGTCTGCAATCACCTGCGCGCGTTCCCCGAGCACCGCGCGGTGATGGTGGCGGTGGAGATCTGCTCGGCCGCCTATTTCCTCGACGATCGGCTGGAGAGCGCGGTGGCCCACGCGATCTTCGCGGACGGGGCGGGGGCCATCGCGATCAGCGGGGACGGCGCGGGGCCCGAGATCGTCGAGCACCGCACCATGTTCCGCTCCGAGCACCTGGGCGCGATGGGCTTCGAGTATCCGGGCGGGCGCCCGCGGGTGGTCCTCTCCAAGGACGTGCGGCGCATCGGCGCGGGCATGATGAAGGAGATGGCCGACGCGCTGATGGCGGGCAACGGGCTCAAGACCGAGGACATCGCCCACTTCGTGCTGCACTCGGCGGGCCGCCGCGTGATCGAGCAGGTGGGCAAGCTGATGACGCTCGACGAGGCGCGGCTCGCGCACTCCCGGAAGGTGCTGCAGGAGTACGGGAACATGTCCTCCGCCACCGTGGTGTTCGTGCTCGACGACCTCCTGCAGTCCGGCGAGCCGGTGCCGGGCGACTGGGGACTCATGATCGCCCTGGGGCCGGGGTTCGCGGCCGAGGGCGCCCTGCTCCGCTGGTAGCATGCCGCTCTTCCCTCCCCTGGCGCGCGCGGCGGGCGTGCTCGAGATCATCGACGGGCCCCTGCCGGTGGCCTTCGACGACATGGCGTGCTGCATGATGGATATATCGCGCGTGAACGGGTTGTTCGGCGGGCGCATGGTCACCATGATCCACGTCAAGCGCCTGCTCGGCGCGCTGCCCGCCGACCACCTCATCACCGTGCTCGACGTGGGCACCGGGGCGGGGGACATCCCGCGCGCGCTGGTGCGCTGGGCCCGGCGCGAGGGCCGGCGCATCCGGGTGTTCGCGCTGGACCGCGACGCGGACACCCTCAAGATCGCGGCGCAGGTGGTGCGCGACTACCCGGAGATCCGCTTCCTGCGCGGCGACGCACTCGCGCTGCCGATCCGGCCGGGCGGCGTCGACCTCACGATCTCCGCGATGACGCTGCACCACCTGGAGCCGGACGCGGGGGTGCGCTACCTCGCCGAGATGGACGCGGCGGCGCGGGTGGGCATGATCGTGAACGACCTGGTGCGCTCGCGCATCGCCCACGCGGTGGTGTGGCTGATCACGCGCTTCATCACCCGCAGCGCGATCTCGCGGCACGACGGT
>JBGQHJ010000269.1:0-3029 GCA_041497895.1 Methylomirabilia bacterium | reverse complement strand
GGCCTCGGCGGCCGTCCACCAGCGGCCGGCCACGAGCCGGTTGTGCCCGGGCGGCTCGGCGGCCCACGTGAGCACGTACTCGCGGGTGAGGGCCCAGGTGTCGTCCCGACGCCCCTTGCCGCCCGGCGTGGGCGCCGCGCCGTTGACCGCGGCGAGCCGGGAGCGCACCACCGGGGTCAGCGCCGCGGGCGCCTCGGCTCCCTGGCCGGCCACGAGGGCGGCGAACGGCGCGGCCTGGTCGGGCTGGATGTCGATGAAGAAGAACGCGGGCGCCTGGCCCGGGCGGGAGTCCACGAGCTCGGAGCGGAGATTCCGCTCGAGCAGCGCGATCGAGACCACGAGCATCACCGCGAGGCCGAGCGACACCAGCACCGGCCCGGCGTGGCTGCCCGGCCGATGCAGGTTGGCCGCGCCCTGCTTCCAGGCCGGCGCGCGCCACCGGACGCGGCGGACCAGCGCGATGACGCCGCGCGCTCCCAGGGCCAGGAGCAGCAGCGCGCCGCCGAGGCCGGCCGCGAACAGCGAGCCGATCTTCCAGGAGCCCGCCTGCCAGAGCGCCAGCGCGGCCAGCCCGCCCGCGATCGGGACCGCGGCCGCCCACGGCCGGCGGCCGAGCAGCCGCGGCTCGACCTCGTGGCGGAGGATCAGCGCGGGCGGCACGCGCCGGATCTGGAGCAGCGGCCAGAGCGCGTAGAGGAGGGTCACGCCCACGCCCATCGCCACGCCGGCCAGGACCGCGCGGGGAGAGAAGGACAGCTCGAGCTCGATCGGCAGGAGCCGCGCCAGGATCGGCGCGAGCAGCGGCTGGATCAGGCTGCCGAGGAGCGCGCCGGCCAGGCTGCCGCCGAGGCCCAGCAGCGCGGTCTGGAGCAGGTAGGCCGAGAGCAGTGGCCGCCAGCCGGCGCCGAGCGATTTCATGATCGCGATGGTGGGGAGCTTCTCCTTGATGAAGGCGCTCACGCTCACCGCGACGCCGATGCCGCCGACCATGAGGGCGACCAGGCCCGTGAGCCCCAGGTACATCGTGAGCTGGTCCCAGAACCGGCGCAGGCCCGGCTGCGCCTGCGCGTAGGTCGTCACGCGCTGGGCCGGAGGCAGGCTCGCGGCGAGGCGGTCGCGGAAGGCGGTCGTGTCCGCGCCCCCGGGCAGGCGGAACAGGGTGCGGTAGCGGACGCGGCTGCCGGGGCGGACGAGCCCGGTGCGGTCCAGGTCGGCGGCGGCGATCAGGACGCGGGGGCCCAGCGAGAACACGCCGATCGCGCGGTCCGGCTCCCTCACGATGACGCCCGAGACGGTCAGCTCGGCCTGGCCCACCCGGAAGCGATCGCCGACCCGCAGGCCCAGACGGGCGAGCAGGGAGTCGTGCACGAGGGCGCGACCCTCGCCGATCATGGTGTCGAGCGGCCGGTCGGGATCGGTCACCAGCGCGCCGTAGAGCGGATAGCCGGGCTCCACCGCCTTCAGCTCGACGAGCTGGGTCAGCGAGGCCCCCGCCTGGGCCATGGCCACCAGCTCGCGCACCCGCGTGACCGCGGCGCCGGCGGATGCGAGCGCGAGCCCGGCCGCGCCCTCGGGCGGCGGCTGCGCGGCACGGATCTCGACGTCACCGCCCATCAGCGACTTCGCGGAGCGCGCCACGGTGCGCTCCAGACTATCCGCGAAGCTGCCGACTCCCACCAGCGCGCTCACCCCGAGCGTGATGCAGGCGAGGAAATAGCCGAAGTGACGCCAGGCGCCGCGGCTCTCGCGCCAGGCGAGCCGCAGGACGAAGGGGCTCACTCGTCGCTCACGATACGGCCGTCACGCAGGGTGACCACCCGGTCGGCGTGGGCCGCGAGGGCCGCGTCGTGGGTGACCAGCACCAGCGTGCTGCCGAGGCGCCGGTTGGCGCCGACCAGCAGGTCGATGATCTGCTTGCCGGTCGCGGAGTCGAGGTTGCCGGTCGGCTCGTCGGCCAGGAGCAGCGGCGGGCGACGGGCCAGCGCCCGCGCCACCGCCACCCGCTGCTGCTCGCCGCCCGAGAGCTGCACCGGGTAGTGATGGGCCCGCTCGGCCAGGCCCACCTCGGCGAGGAGCGCCCCCGCGCGCGCCGCGGCGTCGGCCTGGCCGGCCAGCTCGAGGGGCACCGCCACGTTCTCCTGCGCGGTGAGGGTCGGGATCAGGTGGAAGGACTGGAAGACATAGCCCACGTGATCGCGCCGGAAGCGCGCGAGTGCGTCCTCGTCGAGGTCGGTGACCGTGACGCCGGCCACCTCGATGCGGCCCCCGGTCGGTTGGTCGAGCCCCGCGATCAGCCCGAGCAGGGTGGACTTGCCACTGCCCGACGGCCCCGCGATGGCGAGGAACTGCCCGGCCGGCACCTCCAGCGACACGTCGGTGAGCACGTCGACGGCGCGCCCGCCGCTCGTGAGACGCATGGACAGTGAACGGACGCTGATCATGGTGGCGTCCATACTACACGCCGGAGGAGACGGCGGGCCGAGCCTGGAGCGCTAGGACGGGACCCGGTCGGTGGCCCGCGTGCGCATCCGGGTGCCGAGCAGGACCGAGAGACGGATCTCCTCGGGCGCCAGGTTCGCGGGGAAGAAGACCCCGCTGATGCGCGCTTCGTGGCGGCTCGCCCCGTGCAGGTCGGCCTCCGAGCGGTCGAGCCCCCGCAGGTCGGCCATCCGCAGGTCCGCGTTGGCGAGCTGGGGAGGTGTTCCCTTGGCCTGGGAGTTGAACTCATCCCAGCTCTCCTCACGGATCGGCCGGGGCCAGTCGAACTTCGCGACGGTGGTCATGAGAAGCGCGCCCTGTACCTGGTATCGGCTTCCGCGGGTCGGGACTTGAGGGTCTCGCCGCGCCCGGCGCGGGGTCAGCTAGCGGGGGGGCGACCGGAACGGGGCGGCGAGCGGCTCGCCCACGAAGACCCCCTGGCCGGGCCAGGCCACGCTCTTCCAGTAGGCCTCGATCAGGCGCTCCCCGCGCGCGTAGCGGGCGATCACCACCGACGGCTGCGGGAACTTCGTCTGGAAGTTGCACGGCTC
>JBGQHJ010000268.1:0-3073 GCA_041497895.1 Methylomirabilia bacterium | reverse complement strand
TTGAGGGCAATGAGTTCCGCGATGAGCGCTGGGAAGCGCTCGTACGCTCCTTCGGCCCAGCGGTACTCGATAGTGAGATCCCGGCCCTCGACGTAGCCACGCTCGCGAAGCCCCTCGCGGAACGGCCCGACGAGGTTAGCCTCCAGAGCCTCGGTGGAGTTACCGAGGAACCCGATCCGGTACACCTTCCCCGCCTGCTGCGCCTCGGCGGCGAGCGGCGCGGCGAGGAGGCCGCCCGCCGTGATGGCCAAGAAGACGCGGCGAGGCATCCTGGGCAAGCAGATAGAGTCCGTCGGGGCCGTCCTGCACGCCATCGTTGCGGGGTCTCCTTTCGGTGCCGCCGGTCGGTCGCGGACTACGGTAGGCGGGGCGCAGGAGACCTGTCAATCACGGCGTTGCCGCCGGGCGCAAGGAGACGTGTGCTTACTGCGTTCCGAAGGAGCTACAGGTCCCGGTAGACCTCACGCCGATGGCGGATCCGCGCGACGGTGACGACGGGGGGCTCGTCGGCGATCTCGTAGATGATCCGGTAGTCCTCGACAGCGACGCGCCAGAACTCGCTCCCCTGCAGCTTGAGGCAGCCGGGAGGTCTAGGATCGGCGGCGAGCGCGGCGATGGTTGCGGTGAGCTGCGGGAGTGTCGCCTGATCGGGTGGTCTACGTGCGAGCGCCCTCAGGTCGCGCGCTGCAGCACGGGTGAGGTCAACTCGGTACGGCGGGGGCACCTACTGCAGGCCCAGCTCCCGGCGGATCTGTTCGTAGGGGATCCGCTCGTCCGACTCGGCCAGAGCCGCCTTGGCCGCGGCGATGTCCTCGGCGTCCACGAGATCGGCCAGCGGTCGCGGGGTGCGGAGCATGAAGTCGAACCACCTCGCAATGAGGACCCCCGTCGTTAACACGACCTGTTGACGCAGATCGGCTGAGCCGGCTGGGCCGGCAGACTTCAAAGCGACCTGCATCTCATCCATGGGGTGGGGGGCCTCCCTGACCAGCTTGCGGCTGATTCAAGAGTATCACGCGGAAGCTCTTACCTGCGAGGTGCCGGCCGTTGGCGGACAGGCGGAACTCGTAGTCGCCTGCGCGCTCGAACAGGAGCCCCCCGAGGTTGAACAGAAACTCCGTCGGGACGAGTCGATCCGCCACGACGGCACGGACCTCCCCATGCCCGATCACCATGAGGTCCTCGATCCGGACGAGGTCCAGGGAGAGATCGTATTCGCCCTGCGCATCAATGACCTTCACGTAGACGGAGAAGCCCGCGTGGGCAGCCGGCAGCGCCGGAACGTTGATGTGCTCGAAGATCCCGATCAGGCTGACCTTGCCGGTGCCCTCCTCCCGGATCGCCTGGTCGCAGATCAGCATGGCGTTGAAGACCGGGTGGGGAGCCGCGGGGACCTGTCCTCCTGGACCGCCAAGCCGACTCATAGGGCCAGATCGTAGCCGATCAGGGAGCCACACGGAAGCGCCCGTGATGCTCCCGCGTGTGGGGGATGGACGCGGGGACTCGCCGGGCGCATTTGACCCGGTTTGGACCTGTTCGGCGCTCGAGCGCGCGGGTGGTCGCGGCGGGGGGCGCGGCGGGGAACCGCCTGAGAAGTCGTGCGTCTCCCGTGGATCCGCTCTCACTTCGTCGTCGCACGACGGCCGAGTGTGCCGCAATATAGCGGACAATGGCCGTTCCCGCGGGCCTCCGGGCTCTCCGTCACCGCGACTTCCGGCTGTTCTGGAGCGGGCAGCTCGTCTCCCTCATCGGCACGTGGATGCAGAGCGTGGGCCAGTCGTGGCTCGTGCTCGAGCTGACCGACTCGCCGTTCCGGCTCGGCCTCATCGGCACGCTCCAGTTCGGCCCGATCCTGCTCTTCTCGTTCCTGGGCGGGGCGATCAGCGATCGGGTGCACAAGCGGCGCATGCTGATCGGCACCCAGACCGCCCTGATGATCCAGGCCTTCACCCTCTCCGCGCTGGTCGCGAGCGGGCACGTGCAGTTCTGGCACGTGGCGGTGCTGGCCTCGCTCTACGGCCTCGCCAACACCCTCGACATGCCGGCACGGCAGTCCTTCATCGCCCACCTGGTCCCCCGCGGCGACCTGATGAACGCGATCGCGCTCAACTCCGCGGTGTTCAACGGGGCCCGGGTGGTGGGCCCGGCCGCGGCCGGCCTGCTGGTCGCGCGCTACGGCACCGCGGCCGCCTTCCTGTTCAACGGGCTGAGCTTCCTGGCCGTCATCGCGGCGCTGATGGCGATCCGCACCGAGGGGGCGCCGCGCCCCCGGAGCGGGCTCGGCATGGGCGCGGAGATCGCGGAGGGCGTGCGCTACGCGCTGGGCACGCCGCGCATCGCGCTGGTGTTCGGCCTGCTCCTCTCGGTCAGCCTCTTCGTGGTCAACATGAACGTGCTGGTGCCGCTGATCGCGCGCAACGTGCTCCACGAGGGCGCCCACGGCTTCGGCCTGCTGATGGCTTCGCTCGGGGTAGGGGCGGTGATCGGCGCGCTGGCGGTGGCCACGTTTTCGGTGGGCCGCCCGCCCCTCTGGGCGGTGGTGGGCCCCGCGTTGACCGCGGCCACGCTGCTGCTCGTGCTCTCCTTCGTGCACCGCTTCGGACTGGCCGCCGCGGTGCTGATGGCCCTCGGCTTCGCGCAGATCACCTTCATGACCGCCTGCAACACCACGGTGCAGATCACGGTGCCCGACGAGCTGCGCGGGCGAATCATGGGTCTCTACGCCCTGGTCTTCGCGGGCATGGTCCCGATCGGCTCGCTGATCATGGGGACGGTGGCGGAGCGCTGGGGCGTGCTGCGGGCCTGCGCGGTGGGCGGGACGATGGGCTTGCTGCTCATCACGACGCTCACGCTCGCCTGGCGGCAGAGGTCGGGGCGCGCCGGGGAGGCTCCGCCGGACGTCGGCTCGTCGGGCGGGGCGCGATGGTAGGGGGGATCTGCGTCCAGAGCACCCAGTAAGCGCACGACACCCGCCCGCCGTTCTCGTCACTCGGCCCGCTCGGGCACAACTCCCGGACGAGAACCATCTTTGCCCGGAAGCCGATGTCGAGGCCACCGTCCAACCTGGCGCATT
>JBGQHJ010000267.1:0-3128 GCA_041497895.1 Methylomirabilia bacterium | reverse complement strand
CCGATACGGGTGAACGGATGGATGCCGGTGAGACCGCCGATCGTCGCCCGGTCCTCGACCGTGACGTGCCCGGTCAGCCCCGCGTAGTTGATGACGATGACGTGGTCGCCGAGCACGCAGTCGTGCGCGACGTGGCTCGAGACCATCAGCAGGCAGTGGCGGCCGACGGTGGTGTCGTGCCCGTCGTGGGTGGCGCGGTGGATGGTGACGTACTCGCGGATCACCGTGTCGTCACCGAGGCTCACGCCGACCGGCGTGCCCTCGCGGAACTTGAGGTCCTGCGGCACGCCGCCGATGATCGCGCCGTGGCCCACCCGGCAGCGGGCTCCCACCCGCACCCGGCCTTCGAGCACCACGTGGGCGCCGATCTCCGCCCCGGCCGCGACGGTCACCTCCGGCCCGATCACGGTGTACGGCCCGACGCGCACATCGGGCGCGAGCGCGGCGCCGCGGTCGATCACCGCGGTGGGATGGATCACGTCCGGCGCTCCTCGAGCTCGCGCAAGCGCTTCTCCAGGGCGCGGACCCGCTTGATCAGCTCCGGGAGCTGGCGCTCGCCCGCCCAGATGCGCTTCTGCTCGGAAGTGGGCCGGCTGGGGATACCGCTCCACACCTCGCCGGCCGGGACGTCGTTGGGCACGCCGGACTTGGCGGTCAGGATGGCCCCCGCCCCGATGGTCACGTGATCGGCCACTCCAACCTGCCCGGCCAGCATGGCCCGGTTGCCGACCCGCGAGGAGCCCGCGATGCCGACCTGCGAGACGAGGATTACGTCCTCGCCCACGTCGCAGTTGTGCCCGATCTGCACGAGGTTATCGATCTTGGTGCCTCGCCGCACGATGGTCTCGCCCAGGGTCGCGCGGTCGATCGCGGTGTTGGCGCCGACCTCCACGTCGTCGTCGATGCGCAGCCCGCCCACCTGCGGGATCTTGAGGTGGGCCCGCCCGTCGAAGGTGTAGCCGAAGCCGTCGGCGCCCAGCACCGCCCCCGAGTGGACGATGACGCGGTTGCCGATGCGGACGCCCTCGCGCACCACCACCCGGGGGTGCAGGCGCACGTCCTCGCCGAGGACCGCGCGGCGCCCGACGAAGGAGAGCGCCCCGACGTGACTCCGCGGCCCGACGACCGCTTCCTCCTCCACCACCGCGAGCGGGCCGACCGACGCCGACGCGTCGATGCGCGCCTCCCGAGCCACGCAGGCCGTCGGGTGCACGCCGGCCTCGGGGATCGGCTCGGGATGGAAGAGCCCGAGCAGCACGATCAGGGCCTGCTGCGGGCGGTCCACCCGGAGCAGCGGACCGGGCAGGCCGGAGAAGTCGCGCGAGACCAGCAGGGCCCCCGCCCGGCTCGCCTGGGCCTGCTTCAGGTACCTGGGGTCGGTGAGGAAGGAGATCTGCTGGGGGCCGGCGGCGTCGAGCGGCGCCACCCCGATCACGACCCGGCCGGGATCACCCTGGAGCGACGCCCCGAGCGCGTCGGCGAGTCGGCCGAGCGTGAACGTGACGCCGTCGCTCACTTACTTCGTGGCCTTCTTGGTCTGGTCGTCGTAGGCCTTGAGGATGTCGTCGGTGAGATCGGCGTCGGCGGCGGCGTAGAGCACGCCGGCGCGCTGCCGCTCGACGACCACGGCGTACCCCTTTTCCTTCCCCAGGCGCTGGATGAGGCCGGCGACGTCCTGGAGCACCTTCTGGAGCAGGGCGTCCTCCTTCTTCTGGAGCTGGGCCTGGAGATCGTCCACGAGGCGCCGCACGTCCCGCACCTTGCGCTCGAGAGCATCCTGCTTCTCGCGGCGGGCGTCCGCCGAGAGGAGCTGGCCCTTCTTCTCCAGCTCGTCCCGCATCTTCTCCAGCTCGACCTTCTGTCCGTCGAGCTGGCGCTGCATGGTGGCCTTGTCCTTCTCGAGCTGCTCGCGGGCCGCCGCCCCCGCCACCGACCGGGCGAGGATCCGCTGGATGTCCACGATGGCCACCCGCCCGTTCGACGGCGGGGCGGCCGCGGGAGTCTGGGCCTCGGCCCAGGTCGCGCCGCCCGCGCTCGTCAAGAGCGCCAGTCCCGCGGCGGTCCACCACGCTGCCATCCGTTGCCTCATGGGCTGCCTCCTCAGCTAGAACGAGGAGCCGGCGGAGAAGTTGAAATTGCCGAAGCTCTCGCCCTTCCTCTGGTCGAGTTTGATTCCGTAGTCGACGCGGATGGGGCCGAAGGGCGAGTTCCACCGCAGGCCCGCCCCCATTCCGTGCCGCAAGTCGCCGATGTCGAACTTGGTGCCCTGGGAGATGTCAGGTCCCCACACCTGCCCTACATCGTAGAAGACGGCGGCCTTGATCCCGAAGAAAAGCGGGATCTGGTACTCGACCGTCCCCAGGGCCTCGATGTTGCCGCCGATCCGGGTGCCGGTGTCGTCCTTGGGGGAGACCTGGAGGGACTTGAACTGGCGCAGGGAGTTCGAGCCGCCCAGGTAGAAGCGCTCGAACAGGGGTACCGGGTCCTTGCTCCAGCCGAAGGAATAGCCACCCATGAGCCGGAAGCTCAGGACATGCTCCAGCCACGGCAGGGGCTGGAAGTAGGTCGTGGTGAAGACGCTGCGAGCGAACTTCTCCCCGAAGCCGACGCCCGCGAAGTCGACGCCGAGGGAGACGGTGGTGCCCCGGGTGGGGTCGTAGACGCTGTCGCGGGTGTCGCGGGAAAGGCTCACCCCGACGAGGGACGTGAGATGGGTGCCTTCCTGCGAGATCAGCTCCGGGCTGCCGAGCGGGTTGACGTCGCTGATTTTGTCCTGGCTGACTCGGTACACCGCGTTCCAGCGCGAGTATTCCCCGAGGGGATGCCCGAGCCGGATGTCTCCGCCCAGGGAGTTGACCGTGTAGTCCGGCAGGATCCTCCGGTTGTTGAAGATGTCGAAGCCGGCCGCGAGCGGCTGATCGAAGAGCCAGGGCTCGGTGAAGCCGATGGTGCCGGTCTGGAGGTTCGCGCCGCCGCGCAGGCGGAGGAACACCTCCCAGCCCTTGCCGAGGAAGTTTCGCTGCGACAGGTCGAGGGTGCCGAGCACGCCGTCCTGGGAGCTGTAGCCGCCGCCGATCGAGAAGAGGCCGGTGGGCTTCTCGGTGACGTCGATGTTGACGATGATCTTG
>JBGQHJ010000266.1:0-3144 GCA_041497895.1 Methylomirabilia bacterium | reverse complement strand
GCCGCGCGCCGTCGACCACGCTCATGATGTCGGCCAGCTCGGTGACCCGCTCGGTGATGCGCCCGTCGTGCTCGCCCGCGCGGAAGACGTCGTGGCCGGCGCCCTGGCCTCGCTCCATGCCGCGCTCCACCTCTCCCGCCTTCCAGAGCGCCACCCCGATCTTGGACATGATGAGCCCGACCGAGCGCTCCACCCCCGCGATGGAAGCCACGATCGGATCGTTCCAGCAGTTCTGGGCCGACACCACGTAGCCCTCCGGCTTGAGGTGGGGCAGCGCCATCCAGGTGGCCCAGGCGGTGTCGTACGCCTTCATCGCGATGAACGCGATGTCGAAGTCGGCGCCCAGGCGCTGCAGCTCGTGCACGTGTAGCGCGGTGGGCCTGGCCTCGAAGGGATCGTGCGGGCCGCTCACCGCGATCCCCCGGCTGCGGATTGTCTCGACCTGCTCGGGCCACGGGTCCACGAGCACCACGTCGTGCCCGGCCCGCGCGAGGAACGAGCCCAGGTAACTGCCGATCGCGCCCGCGCCGATGAAGAGCATTCGCTTGGCCATCTGGAAGGTCCTCCCAGCCGGGGATCTTAGCGCCGTGACGGGCCGTTGCCAAGCCGGGGGCATTGGGGCAAGATGCGGGGCATTTCACTCTCCCGGAGGAGGCCCGCATGTCGAGACGCCGCGCGTGGGGAATCGGATTGGGGTCGCTGGTCGTGCTGCTCGTATCCGTGGCCGTCGCGGCGCCGCCGAAGGACGCGATGGTGATCGGGCTCCTCGCGGAGCCGGTCACCATGGACCCGCCCCAGATCACCGACCTGAACTCGACCCGCGTGATCAAGCGCATGTTCGAGGGGCTCACCGCCCAGGAGCTCGGCACCTACAAGATCATCCCGGGCCTGGCCCAGTCGTGGGACATCTCCAAGGACGGGTTGACCTACACCTTCCATCTGCGCCCCAACGTGAAGTTCCACGACGGGACTCCGCTCACCGCGGAGGCGGTCAAGTTCTGCTTCGACCGCCAGCTGAACGAGCAGGGGCCGTTCTACCCGACCGGCACCTACCCGTACGTGAAGGGCTTCCTCGGCAACGTGTCCGGGGTGGAGGTCGTGAACCCGACCACGGTGCAGATCCGGCTCAAGGCGCCGCTGACCCCGTTCTTGCAATACCTGGCGCATCATTCGCTGTACGTCTACAGCCCCGAGGCGCTCAAGAAGTGGGGCAAGGACGTGGTGAAGCACCCGGTGGGTACCGGGCCCTTCAAGCTCGAGACCTGGGAGCCGGGGGTGCGGGTGGTGCTCTCGCGCAACGATCAGTACTGGGGCGGCGCGCCGAAGATCCGTCAGGCGATCTACGTGCCGATCATCGAGGCGCAGGCGCGGCTCTCCGCGATCAAGACCGGCGAGATCGACCTCACCATGGACGTGCCGCCGGACAGCCTCGCCGATCTCCGGAAAGATCCGGACGTGGTGGTGGCGGAGACCAACTCCTCCGCGGTCTGGTACGTGGCGCTCAACACGCGGCATCCCGCGCTGAAGGACCGGCGGGTGCGTCAGGCGCTCAACTACGCGGTGCACAAGGACGCGATCATCCGCGACATCCTGAAGGGGACCGCGATCGTGGCCACCACCCCCCTCTCGCCGGTGTACGGCTCCTACCACGAGGACAAGACCCAGCGGTATCCCTACGACCCGGAGAAGGCCAAGGCGCTCCTCAAGGAGGCCGGCTTCGCCAACGGGTTCGACGTGACGTTCTACGTGCCCGAGTCAGGCTCCGGCATGCAGTCGCCTGTCGAGATGGGCACCGTGATCCAGGCCAACCTGGCCGCGGTGGGCGTGCGCGCCAAGATCCAGACCATGGAGTGGGGCGCCTACCTCAAGAAGTACCTCGACGGCCCCGACATGGCCGAGATGTCCTGGAACCCGTCGATCGGTGATCCCGACCACATGATGTACATGCTGCTCTCCTCCGATCGCTTCCCGCCCGCGTTCAACGCCGGCTTCTACCAGAACCCGCGGGTGGACGAGTTGCTGCGGAAGGGGCGGACCACCATCGACGACAAGGAGCGCATCCCGCTCTACCGGGAAGCGCAGCGCCTCGTGATGGAGGACGCGCCGTGGATCTTCGTGGACCACGGCAAGCAGGTGATCGTGCACCGCAAGCGGGTGCAGGGGTTCAAGCTCCACCCCAACTTCGATCTGGTGCTGACGCAGGTGTGGCTGCAGTAGGCGGGGGCGGCCTCCAGGGCTATCTCGTCCGACGCATCCTGCTCGCGCTGCCGGTCCTGGTCGGGGTCTCGCTGCTCGTCTTCGGGGTGATGCGCCTGGCGCCCGGCGACCCCGCCGCGATCATGCTGGGGGCGCAGGCCACTCGCGAGGACGTGGAGCGCCTGCGCCGCGACCTCGGCCTCGACCGGCCGGTGGCGGTGCAGTACTTCCAGTGGATGGGCCGGGTGCTGCAGGGCGACCTGGGCCGGTCGATCCCGCTCGGGCGCGAGGTGCTGCCCGAGGTGGTGCTGCGCTTCAAGGCCACCGTGGTGCTGACCGCGGGCGCGCTCGTGATCGCGGTCTCCCTCGGGCTCGGCGCCGGGATCCTGTCCGCCACCCGGCAGTACTCCTGGCTCGACAAGCTCGCGATGGCGGTGGCGGTGACCGGGGTGAGCCTCCCGGTGTTCTGGACCGGCATCATGCTGATCCTGGTGTTCGCGCTGTCGCTCCGGTGGTTTCCCTCCGCGGGCATGATGTCGCCCTACGGTGGCGGTACCGGGGACCTCCTCTGGCACCTAGTGCTGCCCGCGATCACGCTCGGGACCGCGTCGGCGGCCGCGGTGGCGCGGCTGACGCGCTCGAGCGTGCTCGAGATCATTCGTCAGGACTACGTGCGGGCCGCGCGGGCCAAGGGCCTGGCCGAGCGCGCGGTGATCGCGCGCCACGTGCTCAAGAACGCGTTCAACCCCATCCTCACCGTGGTCGGTGTCCAGGTCGGCTACCTGCTCGGAGGTGCCATCCTGACCGAGACCGTGTTCTCGTGGCCGGGGCTCGGCTCGATGATGGTGCGCGCCATCCAGGCGCGGGACTACCCGCTGGTGCAGGGCGGGGTGCTCCTGATCGCCACCACCTTCGTGGTGGTGAACCTGATCGTGGACCTGCTCTACG
>JBGQHJ010000265.1:0-3169 GCA_041497895.1 Methylomirabilia bacterium | reverse complement strand
GCCATCTGCCCGAGCCATCCGCCCCGGTACGCCGCGATCTCCCGGTCGACCATCTCCTGCGACGGGGCCCAGACCTGGACGAACCGCGCCTTCGTATCCGATGACCACCACGGCAGCGACAGGCCGACGCCCAGCGCGATCAGCGACGCGCACGCGAGGGCCAGCGTACCGCGGGCGAGCAGGCGGCGCGGGGGACGCGCGCGAAGCCCGAACACCACCACGCCGCACACGGCGAACGTGACCAGCATGTCCCCGTACCACAGGAGGTACGCGTGGAGCAGCCCGATGCCGAGGAGCAGGGCCATGCGCCGCCGGTGCAGGCGGTCGATCGAATAGGGCGAATAGGGCGAATAGGGCGAGTCGGGCCCGTCGGGCCCACGTCCCGAGAGCAGCAGGAGGCCGGCCCCGAACAGCATCGCGAAGATCGAGAGGAACTTGCCGTCGGCCAGGACGGCGGTCGCGAGCCAGATCCATCCGTTCGGCCCGTGCAGGTCGCCGGAGACGGACGGATTCACCCGGGCCGCCACGACCATCGCGAACGACTGCATGTGCACCGGCAGGATGCCGAGCACTCCCACCCCACGGAGCGCGTCGAGCGCCGTGATGCGCGATGGACGTTCCGGCACCGCTCTTGGCCCGGACGGACGGGGTCGGGCCGCTACGCGGCGCCGGGGACGATCACCGTCTTCGCCCCGCGGCCGGCCGAGGCGTGGGCGAAGGCCTCCTCGATACGTGCGAGCGGGAATCTCGCGCCCACCAGCCGCTTCACCCCGAGCTTCGGCAGGAGTGCGAGCGCCCGGCGGAAGGCGGTGCCGCGGCCGTAGGCGCCGTGGATGCGGATCTCCCGGAAGTGCGCCTCGAAGAGATCGATCGGCATCCGGCTGCCCTTGGGGTTCACCCCGACCAGCTGCAGCACGCCGGTGGGCCTCACCATCGCGAACGCCTCCGCGACCAGCTCGGGCTTGCCCACCGCCTCGCACACGACCTCCGCGCCGCGGCCGCGGGTGAGCGCCATCACGCGCTCGGGCAGGCTCTCGCGGGTAGGATCGACGACCACGCGCGCGCCGAGCTTCCGGGCGAGCGCCCGCCGCTCCTCGAGCGGATCGGAGAGGATCAGGCGGGCGGCGCCCCGGCGGCGGGCCAGCACCATGGTGAGGAGCCCCATGATGCCGCCGCCCATGACCACCACGGTGGCGTCGCGCGGCATCGTGAACATCTCGAGGCCGGAGAGGCAGCAGGACGCCGGCTCGGCGAGCGCGGCGGTGACCTCATCGAGCCCCTTCGGCAGCGGGTGCACGCAGTGCGCGGGAAGCGCGGCCCGCTCCGCGAAGCCGCCCACCCGGGTGGCCTTCGCGCACTGGCTGGTCCGGCCCTGCTCGCAGTGCAGGCACGCCCCGCACCCGTAGGACGGCTCGCAGGCGACGGCCCGGCCGACGAGTCGCCGGCTGACACCGCGGCCGACCTCCCGCACCACGCCCGAGTACTCGTGGCCCATCACCATGGGCGGCGTCCACGGGAAGAGGCCCTGGGTGGCATGCACGTCGGTGCCGCAGATGCCGGCCGCGGTCACGTCCACCACCACCTGCCCCGGACCGGCGACCGGGTCCGGCGCCTCGTCGAGGCTGAACCGGCTCCCGCCGCGCCAGGTGGCGACCTTCACGTGCGGGGCGCGGTCGCGTGCTGCGAGAACTTCGGCATCACTTCGGTCGCGAGCAGCTCCATCGAGCGGCGCCAGAGCGCCGGGCGGTCCCAGTCGTGGCCGCCCATGAGCAGGGTGCCGAAGTGTCCGGTCTCCTCGCGCAGGGCCACCAGCTGCTCGAGCACGCGGCGCGGGCTGCCCGCGATGACGAGGGCGCGCTTGATCATGTCCTCGGTCACGTCCTCGTCGGGGATCAGGAGGTCGGGCTTGAGCATGAAGAGGGCCTTGCGGCCCTTGGAGAAGCTGTGATGGAAGAAGTGGTAGTAGAACGAGAGCCCGTTGTCCGGGTCCGCGAGGTACTCCTCCGCCTCCGCGTCGCCCTCGGTCACCAGCACGCTGCGGGACACCCGCCAGATGTCCGGGTCCGGGCGGCGGCCCGCGCGCTCGCAGCCCTCCACGTACTTCTCCCAGTGACCACGCAGGTAGCGGCGGTGGAAGAACTGGCCGGAGATCGGGATCCAGCCGCGCTCCCCCGCGGTGGCCGCGCTGTTGGAGTTGGGGGTCAGGATCGACAGCGCGATCGGCGGGTGGGGCCGCTGGTACGGCCGCGGCACGTAGCCGACCTTGAACTCGGGCCAGATGCCGTTGGTGAGCGAGATCTTCCAGAAGCGCCCGTCGATCTCGTAGGGCGGGTCCTGGGACCAGAGCTTCAGCACCGTGTCGATGGACTCGATGACCATCTGGGGACGCAGCTCGGCCTGGCCCACGTCGAACATCTCCAGGTCGCTGACCAGGCCGCCGGGGCCGATGCCCATGATGAAGCGGCCGCGGCAGAGCTGGTCGAACATGGCCGCGTGGGCGGCCACGGTGGCCGGATGCAGCTGGGGCAGGTTGATGACCCCGGTCCCGAAGCGGATCTGGGTGGTGCGCGGGATCAGAGTGGCGAAGAAGATGAGGGGCGAGGTGATGCGCTCGCTCCAGGACGAGAAATGCTCGCCCACGAAGGCCTCGGTGAAGCCGAGCCGGTCGGCCAGGACGATGGCCTCCTGGTCCTCCTCGAGGATGGCGGCGTAGTCGCGATCCGGGTGGTGGAACGGCATGGTGAACATGCCGAGCCTCACCGTCATCGAGGCCTCCGTGGGCGCATGGATCCGCCCGCTACTTCTTGGCGCGGGCTTCGAGCAGGAGCTTCACCTCGGCGGCGGCGGCGCGCCAGAGCGCCCCACCCGGCTTGTCGTACTCGGCCTGGACCTGCTTGCGGAACTCGTTCATCGCCGCGTCCTGCTGCTCCTTGGACGCGCCCTGGGGCACCGCGCCCAGCGTGCGGGCCCGGATGCCGGTCGCGGCCCCGGTCGCGCCGTGGGCGCGCTCCATCCAGCGGCCGATCTCGTTCCAGTCCTTGTCGAAGAACACCACCACCGGGATGGACTGGTAGCCGTTGTTGAGGAAGGTATCGCGCAGGTCCGGGACCTGGTCGCGGAAGAACACCCGCAGCTCGGCGCCGGGCATCGCCTCGACGATGTGGGCGAT
>JBGQHJ010000264.1:0-3189 GCA_041497895.1 Methylomirabilia bacterium | reverse complement strand
GGCATGACCACCGCGGCCCGGATCGCGTCGGCCATGTCGTCGATGTCGTACGGGTTCACCAGGATGGCGTCCCGCAGCTCGGAGGAGGCCCCGGTGAACTTGCTCAGGATCAGGGCGCCGTCCTTGTCGTCGCGCACCGAGATGAACTCCTTGGCGACGAGGTTCATGCCATCGTGCAGCGACGTCACCATGCAGAAGTCGGCGTGGCGGTAGAAGGGCCAGATGTCGCGGTGCTCGTGGTGCTGCTTGAGGTACAGGATCGGCTTCCAGCGGCCGGTCTGGTAGGCGCTGTTGACTTCCTGGATCGCCGCGTCCACCTCGGCCTCCAGCGCCTGATAGCGCGGGATGGTGCTGCGGCTGGGCGCGGCGATCTGCACGAACACCACGCGCCCTCGGTACTCCGGGAATCGCTCGAAGAAGCGGCCGAGCGCCCGGAAGCGCTCGGGCAGGCCCTTGGTGTAGTCGAGCCGCTCCACGCCCACCCCGAGGAACTCGGCCTGCGTGTCGAGACTCTGCAGGAGCGCCCGGCGTGAGGTAGGGG
Organism: Methylomirabilia bacterium; assembly: GCA_041497895.1. Lineage (GTDB taxonomy): Bacteria > Methylomirabilota > Methylomirabilia > Rokubacteriales > CSP1-6 > CAMLFJ01. The sequence continues at coordinate 2,648 of JBGQHJ010000264.1, read as the reverse complement.
GCGGATTGTCTACGAAGCCGGGGGCCACGCTGATCGGGAACGGCTTCACCGAGGTCACGTGCTGGCCCCGCGTGACCGAGAAGTGCTCCCAGTCGATCCGGGCCTCGATGGCGCGGTCCACTGTGTCGAGGAAGTTGTTGCAGTAGTACTGGGTGTGGAAGCCGATCAGGTCGGCGCCCAGCATGCCCAGGAGGAGCTCGTCCTGCCACGGGCAGATGCTGAAGGCCTCGAAGTTCGGCCATGGGATGTGCCAGAAGATGGCGGTCCGCGCGTCGGGGCGCTCGCGCTTGATGAGCCGGGGCAGCAGCGCGAAGTGATAGTCCTGGATCAGGACCATCGGCGATTCAATGCCCGCGATCTCCTGGAGGACCGCCGCCGCGAACTTCTCGTTGACCGCCCGGTACTGGGCCCAGTCCTCGGGCCGGAAGAGCGGGCGGGTGTGCACGATGTGGCAGAGCGGCCACAACCCCTCGTTGGAGAAGCCGTAGTAGTAGCCCGCCTCTTCCGCCGGTGTGAGCCAGACGCGCTTCAGGGTGAACCGCGGGTCGTCGGGCGGCACGCGCAGACAGCCCCGCGCATCCGTGGTGTCGCGGTCGGCGTCGCCGCTTGCGTGGGCCACCCAGACCCCTCCGCAGGCGCGCATGACCGGATCCATTGCGGTCACCAGGCCGCTCGCCGGAGTAAGGACCTGGATCGCGCCGTCCTTCCAGACGTGACTTATCGGCTCGCGGTTGGAGACCACCACCAGCGGCCGCTCCGCGAGCCGTATCTTGGCGAACTGCTTGAGCCGCTCCTCGGTCCAGAGCGTCTGGCCGGTGAACCGCAGCGCGGCTTCCTCCTCCGCGGCGGCGCGCGCCCGCAGGAGGTTCTTGGCCAGCACCGTGACCTCCCGGGCGATGGGGCCGAAGAGACTCTCGTCCGGCAGCTCGGGCGGCTCGATCACGTGTCCCCGCCGCACCGCCTTGGTCCAGCGCGCCATCTTGGCCAGCGGCTGGGTCAGGCCCATGCGCACCACCAGGAGCGCCATCAGGGCCAGGACCACCGCCAGCACGAGGAAGCGGATGGCGTTGATACGCCACAGCTCCCACTCCGCCGTCTTGAGATCGGAGGCGTCGAGGAACACAGCCAGCGCCCCCGCCGGCTTGTCGTCACGCAGGATCGGGTCGGCGTAGACGTACATGGTCTTGCCGGATATCACGCGGAAGCCGGTCTTCACCGCACCCGAGGTGAGTGCCCACGTGACCTCCGGCGGGGGGTTCTCGAGCTGCTTGGCCACGTCGGGTGTGGCCGCGATCTGTGCCGCAACACGATCGTAGACGGCGAGCCCCTGGTCCGGCTTGCTGAACTTCTTGATCAGCCGATCGATCTGCGGGTGGCCGCCGCTCCGGGCGAGCGCGGGCTCGAGCACCTCCTTGAGGCTGTCGCTGAGGAGCGCGGCGCGGCGGTCCAGCTCGTCGGCCAGCCGCTGGCGCTCGTCGATGAACTGGAAGTACGCGAACGCGCCCACCACCACGAGGGAGGCGATCCAGAGCGCCGCCACTAGCCGGAGCTGGAATCTCATAGCCGGCTCCCCGCGTCCGCGCCCCCGGGGCAGAACTTAGCGGTGGCGCACTGCTCGCGGCCCTTTGCTCTCAGGGAATACTCGTGTTGGCACCGAGGCCAGTGCATGCCGTCACCCTCTGGCGAGCCCGAACGGGAAGGTTCGCACAGGTGCCGCGAGCTTAGCCTGCCGGGCGCGAGGGGTCAAGGACGGCCAGGGAGCAGGTTGGTGCTGTGAATCGCGGAGGCGTGCTTCGGCGGCTCTGCTCAGGAGGTGCCGACCACGTGATCCCGCCCGCCCAGTGGACCTTGGTCCCAGAGGACCCCTGCAGTGGCAAGACCGACTCTCGACGACTGCCTGCGCTGGAAGGTCCTGGAGGGATCAGCAGTGAGCCTGAGTCGGAATGACCTGATCTGCCCACAACAGGAGCGGCGGCGGGATCGTCAGCCAGAGTGAGGTCCTGGCCACCGACGCCGCTACTTCATTGGGTGCGCCAGTCCGCCTGCCCCTTCATGGGCCTCGGAAGGTCACCACGACCGACCGCGCCACCGCGGTGCCCTCCGGCCCCCTCATCTCCACCACCACGAAATCGCCCTTCCGGACGTCGGACAGGCCGATCACCGTATCCTTGAACGGGTGGTACCGCTCGGACCGCACGACACGGGCGTCGGGGGCCAACTCGACCCGAAGCCTCCCCGCTTTTTCGGCGGCGCCCATGTCCTGCAGGACGAGCGTTCTGGCGCCTGGGTTGACGGCCAGCACGATGCCGGAGGAGCGCGTGGTGACGACACGCCCCGGTGGTGGTGTCGATGACGGCACCGGGCGCCCGGGCGTCGACTGCGCGTCGGCGGTCGAGGCCGGCGTAAGTGGGCGCTCTTTCTGAGGAGCGGACTCCGGCGTATTGGAACTATTGGAACCGACTGCGGTGCGGGGCGGACTAGCGGGCTGGTGGAGGCAGCGGCCAACGACGATCGACACGCCGAACACCGTAAGCAGTAGAGCAATCGACCCCCATCGCCGCCACCGCACGCGGCTCCGCCCGCGCGCTCGAACCGCGCGATGCCACCGGGTCGATCGAGCCCGCCAGACCATGGCAGGCTCCCGCGAG
>JBGQHJ010000263.1:0-3279 GCA_041497895.1 Methylomirabilia bacterium | reverse complement strand
TTGGCGCCGCCGCCGCGCTTGATCCAGGTGCCCACCGGCATGATGACCATGCCGCGCCCGATCCGCGCGTCCACGAGGATCTCGACCTCCAGGTGTCCCACCGGGGAGCGGATGATGGCGCGCTCGCCGTTCTCGATGCGGTAGGCCGCCGCGGTCTCGGTGCCGATGCGCACCGAGGCGATGGACGGGTGCTCCTTCTCGAGGATCTGGGAGAGGAGCCACTTCTTGCTGTAGTTCGTCACGAGGGTGAGCGGGAAGTCCGGCACCACCCGCGGCTGGTGGCGCAGCTCGGTGATGAACTCGAAGCGCCCCGACTTCGTCGGGTAGACGTGATCGGCGAACGGCACCATGGGCGCGACCGGGCAGCGCACCGGTCCCTCCATGACCTGCTCGATGCTGACGCCCCGTTTGGTCAGCGGGGTGAAGATGCGCGCGAGCCAGTCGCGCGGGGCGCCCGCCATCTCCGGCCCGAGGCCGAGGCGGTCGGCGAGCTGCTGGAAGATCCAGAGATCGGAGCGCGACTCGCCCACCGGCTCGATCACCTGGTTCACCCCGCCGATGATGTTGTGGCCCCACGACACCAGCATGTCCTCCTCCTCGAGGAAGGTGGTCGTCGGGAGGAAGACGTGGGCGTAATCGGTGGTGTCGGTGAGCACCTGGTCCACCACGACCAGGAAGTCGAGACCCGCGAGGCCCTTCGCGACCAGGTTCGAGTTCGGCGACTGGTTGACCGGGTTACCCCCGTTGACGAACATCATGCGGATGCGCGGCTTCTGCGCCTCGAGGAGCCCGCGGCCGAGCAGGGGCTCCGGGATCGCCCGGTGGTGTCGGGCGCGGTCCGCCGCCTCCACCGTCTTGTCGAAGTGCCGCTGGGTGTTGTAGCCGTGGGAGACGCCGCCGCCCGAAACTCCGATGTGGCCGCCGAGAGCCCCGAGGGCGTCCACGCAGCGGAAGATCTCCGCGCTGTGCTGGTACTTGTTGAGGCCCCAGCCGAGCAGGATGGAGGCCGGCTTCGTGGTCGCGTACTCGCGCGCCAGCTCGCGGATCGTGGCCTCGGGCAGCTCGCACGCGGCGGCCAGCTCCGCGAGCGGGCGCGCGTCGAGCAGGGCGCGGTACTCCGCGAAGCCGTGGGCGTGCCGGTCGAGGAACGCGCGGTCCTCCAGGCCCTCCTCCAGGATCACCTTGGCCATCGCCATGGCCAGCTCCGCGTCGGTGGCGACCCGCGGCTGCACGTGGACGTCGCAGAAGTTCGCCGACTCGCTCCGTACCGGGTCGATCAGGATCACGCGGCCCCCGCGCCGGCGCACCTCCTTCAGGATCGGCACGGTGTGGAGGTTGGTGGCCATCGGGTTGCGGCCCCACAGGAGCACGAGGCGGCTGTTGAGCATGTCGGACGGGTCGTGTCCGGCGCGGACGCCGAAGTCCAGGGCCTGGCCCGCCCGCGCCGCGCCGCTGCAGAGCGAGCCGCTCGTGGTGGTGGCCCCGCCGAGCAGGTTCCAGAAGCGGCGGCTCAGGAGCTTGGTGGCGCCCCACGAGCCGGTGCGCTGATAGTGCATGATCGAGAGCGGCCCGTCCTCGGCCACGTAGCCGCGGATCTTCTCCGCGATCAGCTCGAGGGCCTCGTCCCAGCCGATGCGCACCCAGCCCCCGTCGGGACGGCCGTTGTCGCGCTTGAGCGGGTGGAGCTGGCGCTCCGGGCTGTAGACCCGCTCCGGGAAGCGGTAGGTCTTCCCGCAGAGAAAGCCCTGGGTGAACTCGTGATCCGGGTGGCCCTCGAGCTTGACCACCCGCCCGTCCTTCACGTGGGCGATGATGCCGCAGCCGTCCGGGCAGTCGAGCGTGCACGAGGTGTAGATCGTCCGCTCCATGTCAGTCCTCGCTCCTTGTCCTGGTTGGCCTGGCCCGCCGCTTCCGGCGAGCGGCGGCCGGGGCGGGCGCGGGCGCCTTCCGCCAGCCGAACTCGCGCCCGGGCCCGCGGCCGGGCGCCGCGACCATGAGGACCTTGGCGTCGATGCGCCCCACGTTCTTGCCCATGTGGGGGATCTCGGCGTTGAAGTAGAGGCAGTCGCCCGCCTTGAGCGGGATCTTCTCCTCGCCCAGCTGGAACAGGATCTCGCCCTGCAGGACGAACGACAGCTCCTCGCCCTCGTGAGCGGTGAGCACGTCGGCCCGGTTCCGCACCGGGAAGGTGAGCACGAAGGCGTCCATGCGCTGGCCGGGCCAGCCGACCGCCATCGGCTGGTAGGTGTAGCCGGTGGCGGCGACCGCCTGGGGGGCGCGTCGCTCGCCCGCCCGCACCAGCGCGTAGTGCTGCGTCGCGGTGGCACCCCCCGCGTCCTGAAAGAGCTGCCCCAGCTCGATGCCGACGGTGCGGCTGATCAGGATGAGGTTGGCGATCGAGGTGGAGACGCGGCCGCGCTCGAGCTTGGAGAGGAAGGGCTCGGACAGCCCGGTCTTCTCGCTGAGCGTGCGCAGCGTCAGGCGCTGGGCCCGCCGCGCCTCGCGCAGGCGGGCGGCCACGGTCTGCACGAGCGCCGCCGTCTCCGGACTTTCTCTCAGGGCAATCTCCGCTTGCCCCTGAGGAAACCACTCGGGTATGCTCCCTGTCAAGCGGGGAGAATCGGCTTGACAGCCTCCGCGCTTTTGCTTTACTCAGGCTCAGTCACTTCGAGGAGGTTTCCGCATGCGCGCACCACGTCTCCCGTCCCTCATGGCGGCCGCCCTGCTGCTCACGCTCGGGGTAGGTCCCGCCGCGGCCCAGGCGCCGATCAAGATCGGCGACATCAACACCTACAGCGGCATCGGGGCTCCGTTCACGGGCCCGTACCGCGCCGGCGTCGAGATGGCCGTCGAGGAGATCAACGCCAAGGGAGGCGTCCTCGGTCGCAAGATCGAGGTGCTGTTCCGCGACGACAAGGGCCAGCCCGCGGAGGCGGTCAAGCACGCCCAGGAGCTGGTGGAGTCGGACAAGGTCGCGATGATCACCGGGAGCTTCCTCTCCAACGTGGGGCTCGCGGTCTCCGACTGGGCCAAGCAGAACAAGACCATGTTTCTGGCCGCCGAGTCGCTCACCGAGGCCCTCACCTGGTCCAAGGGCCACGACTACGCGGTGCGCCTCCGCCCCAACACCTACGAGCAGGGGCGCATGCTGGCCGACAAGGCCGGCAAGATGAAGTACGTCAAGTGGGCGACGATCGGGCCGAACTACGAATACGGCAAGCGCGCCTGGGAGACGTTCCGCGATCGCCTGAAGGAGCTCAAGCCCGACGTGCAGGTGAT
>JBGQHJ010000262.1:0-3431 GCA_041497895.1 Methylomirabilia bacterium | reverse complement strand
GCTCAGCAGCGTGGACTTGCCGGCGCCGGTGGGGCCGACGATCGCCACCCGCTGCCCCGGGGCCACCCGGAGATCGATGCCACGGAGAATCGGGACGCCCGGGGCATACTGGAAGTCCACTCCTTCCCAGGCGACCACGCCGCGCGCGCCCTCCGCCGGGAAGCGGCGGGGCCCGTCGGCGAGGTCCCGCTCCACGTCCATCACGTCGAGCACGCGCTGCACGCCGACGCGCGCGCTCTGGGCCAGTCCGTAGACCTGGAACATGTTGTTGATCGGGCCGTAGAGCGAGGCCAGGTAGGAGATGAACACTACCAGGCTGCCGACGGTGAGGGTGCCGTCGAGGACGTGACGGGCGCCGACCCACACCACCGCCGCGGTCCCGAGGGCGATCACCAGGTTGACGATGCCCGAGTAGAAGGTCTGGAGCGTGTAGAGACGGAGGCCGGCGTCCAGGCTCCGCTCGCTGGCGCTCATGAAGCGCCGGTGCTCCTCGTCCTCGCGGGTGAAGGCCTGGATGACCCGCATCGCCTGCATCGCCCGCTGGACGACGCCGTAGACCTCGCTCTCGCGCTCCCGCATCTCCCCCGCGGCCGCGCTGATCCGCCGGTTGAGCCGGCCGATCGCGAGCAGGAGCAGGGGACACACGCCCAGCGCCAGGAGGGTGAGCTGCCAGTCGAGGCGCAGCATGATCGCGGCCATGCCGCCCAGCAGGATGATCGCGGTGGTGGCGGGGAACAGGCAGTTCATGGTCAGCGACTGCAGCGCGAAGGTATCCGCGGTGACCCGGTACAGGAGGTCCCCGGCCTGGGCCCGGCTGTGGAAGGCCATGGAGAGCCGGTGCAGGTGCGCGTAGAGGTCGCTGCGCAGGTCGCGCACCATCCGCTGCCCGATGCGGATGGTGGTGTAGTTGGTGAGCACGCTCAGGGCGCCCAGCGCCGCGTAGATCAGGGCCAGCGCCACGCAGGCGGTGAGGAGCAAGGCGCCCGGGCTCCAGCTTCCGCCGAGGCCTCCGGGAGTGGGCTGGCCACCGAGCACCGAGTCGATGATGAGCTTGATCGGCCACGGCTTGAGCAGCTCGAACGCGCTGGCCAGGCAGACCTGGGCCAGCGCCCACAGGATGCGCCCACGGTGGGGCCAGAGGTAGCCCGAGACGCGCCCCGCGAAGCCGCTCACTTCACCTCGGCCGCGCTGGCGTCGAGCGGGGGCGCGTAGTGCAGTCGCGCGCGCCGCGCCACTCCCTGGAGCGCGTCGTAGACCATCCGCCCGAGGGCCACCGAGTCGCGCATCAGCGCGGCCCCGGCCACCACCCCGGTGGCCGCGCCGGCCACCACCAGGGCGGGCAGCCCGAGCTGCAGGCCGAGCCCCGCCACCACCACCGCGCCGGCCAGCACCCCGCAGGCGAGCCGCGAGGTCCGGAGCGCGCACTTCACGCGGAGGACGCGCCGCTCGCCGCCGTGGTTCTCGGTGCACACCTTGATCCGGCCGCGCGACCAGACGCCGCCGTGCACGTCCAGATCCCACTCGCTCCAGCCCTGGTCCACCAGCACGAAGTACTTGCGGGCCGCGAGCACCTCCATCATGCCGTGGAGGATGGTCTCCTTCTCGAGCGCGCTCTCGGTCCAGAACGCGGCCGAGAAGGCGCGCTCCCGCCACGACCAGGGCAGGGCCTGCACCGGGCGATCGGACGGCGAGGGCTCCGCCGCGGTGAGGCCGCGGACCCACCACTTGTAGCGCTCGAGCGAGCGCAGGAGCGGGCCGAAGTAGGTCAGGACCGAGATGAGCAGTCGCCCCTGGATGCCGCCCGCGAGGGTGTCCACCCGCGCGCGCATCGCGGCCCAGACGCAGCAGGCCCACGAGAGCGCGACCGGCGCCGCCCCGATCCAGTACCAGCCGCCCTTCATCGCGCCGTAGGCCAGTAGCAGGGCGCCGACCAGGTTCCACTCGAGCGTGAAGGGCAGGTAGGAGAGCACGGTGGACGGAGGCTGGTAGAGGGTCTGGAAGAGGCCGCGGCCGAAGACGCCGCCGTAGATCATCGGGCGACGGAGGGAGAAGAGGGCCGAGATGCCGCCGTAGATGCGCCCTCGCCAGCGCGAGTACCCGAGCGCGTTGAAGCGCTGAGGATGGCGGAAGTAGAGCAGCGCCTCCGCCTTGCCGTAGCCCTTTTGCTGCCCGATGTAGGCCTTCATGGTGTTGCGACGGAAGTGCCAGACCATGGCCGCCGGGCTGAAGCCGATGTGGTAGCCGCGGTCCTGGAGCCGCCAGCAGACGTCCACGTCGTCGCCCGCGGAGCGGTAGATGGGATCGAAGCCGCCGATCTCCTCCAGCACCTCGCGGCGGAAGGCCATGTTGCAGCCCGGGATGTGCTCGGCCTCCACGTCGTCCAGCAGCACGTGAAGCGGCCCGCCCGGTGAGGCGGCCACGCACGCGGCCACCACCGAGTCCTCCGGCGGCGGCAGGTTGGGCCCGCCCACCGCCGGGAGCCCGGTCTGGAGGAAGGTCGCGACCAGGTAGTGCAGCCAGTCCGGATCCACCACGCAGTCCGAGTCGGTGAAGGCGACGATCTCGCCGAGCGACGCCGCGATGCCCACGTTGCGCGCGGCGCTCAGCCCCTTGTTCTCCTGGTGGATGACGTGGATGCCCTCGAAGCCGTCGGCGATCTTGCCGGTGCGATCGGTCGAACCATCGTCGACCACGATCACCTCGAAGGCCGGGTATTTGAGGTTCTGGAGCGACGCCAGGCAGGCCTGCATGGTCGGCTCGGCGTTGTAGGCGCAGATGACGACCGAGACCTTCGGATACTCGGCGAGCGCGGGCAGCCCCGGAGCCGTGTACCACCGCTTCACCGCCTGAAAGGCCGGCTTGCGGCGCCGCTCGCGGTCCACCAGACCAAAGGCCCAGTCGGTGATATCGCAGCCACCTCTGAACCACTCGTCGGTGAATGAGAACACCACCGTCCCCGCCGCGCCCATCTCCAGCGCGGTCCGCACCTGCCACGACAGCGTCGCTGCCTGCACGATCTCGCCCTCCCGGAGGGAGTCGATGCCGAACTCGGTCAGGACCAACGGCCGGTCGCCGGCCAGGCTGTGCAGCCGCGAGAGGTAGCGGCGGAACTCGGGCTCCGAGTGCAGGTAGACGTTGAAGGCCAGAAAGTCCGTGAAGTCGGTCTCGAGGTACTCGGTGGAGGGGAAGTTGGCGTAGCCGACCAGGACGGTCGGCTCCACGCTCTTGATCAGGCCGACGAGCTCCCGCAGGAACCCGGCGATCCGCTTGGGCCCGTACCAGCGGACGATGTCAGGCGGGATCTCGTTCCCGACCAGGAAGGCGCCGACCGCCGGATGGTCCCGGCAGGCCTCGACCACCTCGATCACCGTGCGGCGGACCACGTCGCTAATCTCCGCGGAGTCGAGGAAGCAGACGTGCTCGGCCCACGG
>JBGQHJ010000261.1:0-3456 GCA_041497895.1 Methylomirabilia bacterium | reverse complement strand
GGCCCTCGGCGAGATCGCGCGGCTCGGCCGGACGGTCGGCATGCGCGGGGCCACCGTCCACGGCCTGGGCGGGGCGGGCGATCTCCACGTCACCGGCATGGCCGGCCGCAACCGCATCTTCGGCGAGCTGCGCGGCTCGGGCCGGCCCACGAAGGAGGTCGTGGCCACCCTGAAGGCCCGCGACGAGCTGACCGAGGGCTACGCCGCGATCCGCTGGTGCTGGCGGTTCGCCCGCGAGCGAAAGGTGGGGGGCGTGCCGCTGCTCCGGGCCCTCCACCGCATCGTCTACGGCGGCCACGACGTGGAGCGCGAGCTCTCCGCGGCCTGCTTCGGGAGCGCATCTCCGTCCACCCGATCCAAAGGAGGAAGGTCATGAGGCGGATGCTGGCGGTCGTGCTGGGGTTGGTGTGGCTCGCGAGCGCGGGGCCCGCGGCGGCGGATCCGATCGTCGCCCAGTTCTGGTACTCGTTCGGGGGCAAGAATCGCGAGGTCACCGAGGCCCACATCAAGAAGTTCAACGAATCGCAGTCGAAGTACCGGATCGAGGGTACCTTCCAGGGCGACTACTTCCAGGCCCTCGCCAAGATCCGCGCCGCCGCCATCACCAAGACCGCGCCGGCCGCGTTCCACGTGGTGGGCGAGGCGCTGCCGAACCTCTGGCAGGCCGGCATGCTCGAGAGCATGGAGGAGTTCGCCAAGGGGCCGAACGGCACCGACCTCGCCGACTTCGTGCCCGGCCTCACCCAGGCCGGCTACTTCGACTATCTCGGCAAGAAGCCGGCGCCGCTCTTCGCACTGCCGTTCTTCCGCAGCACGCCGATCCTGTACTACAACGCCGACATGCTGGCCGCGAAGGGCGTGAAGGTCCCCACCACCTGGGACGAGCTGCGCGCGGCCGCGGGCAAGCTGACGGTGCGCGAGGGCAGCGACACCAAGGTCTACGGCTTCGAGGTGCCGGTGGACTGGTGGTTCTGGTACGGGCTGCTCCACCAGGCGGGCGGCAGCCTCATGTCCGCCGACGGCAAGAAGGCCGCGTTCCGGGAGAAGGGCCAGGAGGCGCTCCAGTTCTGGGTAGACCTCGTGAACAAGGACAAGACCATGAAGCAACCCCCGGGCAAGGACTACAGCGCCTGGGAGGTGGCCAATACCGACTTCGTCAACCAGCGCGTGGGGATGATCTTCACCTCCACCGCGTTCCTCAACTACCTCACCGAGAACGCCAAGTTCAAGATGGGCACCGCGTTCCTCCCCGCGAAGGCCAAGGCGGCGGTGCCGACCGGCGGCACCTACTTCGTGCTGATGAAGGACGCGCCGGCCGCCCAGAAGGAAGCGGGCTGGGCCTTCATCAAGTGGATGACCGAGCCCGAGCAGACCATCTCGCTCTCGAAGGCCACCGGCTACATGCCGGTGCGGCTCTCCGCGATCAACTCGCCCGGCATGCAGTCCTTCTACAAGGACAACCCGAACTACAAGGTCGCGCTCGACCAGCTCAAGACCGCGCAGCGCTTCCCGTTCTCACCCGCCCTCTTCGACATCCAGCGTGAGGTCATCCAGCCGAACCTGGAGGCCGCGGTGCTGGGCGTCAAGACGTCGGCCGAGATCATGACCACCGCCGATCAGAAGGCGAACGAGATCATCGGCAAGTACGACAAGTAGTGGCCTCGCGGCGGGCCCGGAGAGAGGCCTGGCTGGGGTACGCGCTGGTCGGCCCCTCGCTCGCGCTCTTCGGGCTCGTCTATCTCTACCCGGTGGCGTACTCCGCCTACGTGAGCGTCTTCGAGTGGGACCTCATGACGCCCAGGCGCTACGTGGGGCTCGCCAACTACCGCGCGCTGTGGTCGGCCGAGTTCGGCGAGGTGCTGGTGAACACCGCGTGCTACTCGGGCGGGGTGGTGGTGCTGGCGCTGGGCCTGGGCCTGGCCCTGGCCCTCCTGCTGAACCACCGGAGCGCGCTGAGCGCGGGGCTGCAGGCCTGCATCTTCTCCTCCTACATCGTCTCGTGGGTGGCGGTCTCGCTGCTCTGGATCTGGATGCTCGATCCGCAGTACGGCCTCGTCACCTACGGCCTGCGCCTGGTGGGCCTGCGGCCGGTGAACTGGCTGGGCAGCCCGTCGGTGGCGCTCTGGACGCTGGTGCTGGTCACGGTGTGGAAGACGATCGGCTACCCCCTGGTGATCTACCTGGCCGGTCTCCAGGCGATCCCGGGCGACTTCTACGAGGCGGCGGCGCTGGACGGCGCAACGGGCTGGAAGCGCTTCCGCTTCATCACCTGGCCGCTGCTCTCGCCCACCACCTTGTTCCTGGTGGTGACGCTCACCATCGCGAGCTTCCAGGGCTTCGACATCGTCAAGATCATGACCGGGGGCGGGCCGATCACCTCGACGATGATCTACGTCTTCTACATCTACGAGCAGGCCTTCCAGTACTTCCGGCTCGGGAAGGCCTCGGCCGCGGTGGTGGTCTTCTTCGCGCTGATCCTGCTCCTCACGCTCCTGCAGTGGCTCGTGTTCCGCAGGCGCGTCCAGTACACCACGTGAGCCACCCGAACCCGCTCGTCCGGGCGCTGACCGTGCTGGCCCTGCTGGTGGTGGCCGCGGTGGAGGTGGGCCCGTACCTCTGGATGGTCGCGACGTCGCTGAAGGACCTGCCGAGCGTGACCCGGTTCCCGCCGACCCTGCTCCCCGATCCGCCGCGGTGGGACAACTACGCGAAGGCCTGGCAGTCGGGCCCGTTCCTGCGCTTCTTCGTCAACAACGTGATCCAGACCGTGGCGATCCTCGCGCTCCAGCTCTTCTTCGCGTGCACCGCGGCCTACGCGTTCGCCAAGCTGCGCTTCCCCGGGCGCGACCTCTGCTTCGTGGTGGTGATGGCGTGCCTGATCGTGCCGCCCCAGGTGCGCTTCGTGCCGCTCTACATCCTCTTCTCGCGCCTGGGGCTGGTGAACACCTACGCGGCGCTGGTGCTGCCCTACGCGGTCTCCGCCCTCGGCACCTTCCTGATCCGCGAGGCGTTCATGCAGATCAGCGACGACATCCTGGACGCGGCGCGGGTCGACGGGGCGGGCCTCTTCACGATCATCTTCCGCCTGATGGTGCCGATCGCGCGGCCGAGCATCGTGGCGTTCTCGCTCTTCAGCGTGGTCTACCACTGGAACGACTTCTTCTGGCCGCTGGTGATGACCACGACCGACGCGGTGCGCACGCTGCCGGTCGGCGTCGCCATGCTGCGAGAGGAAGGCACCGGCGCGCGCTGGCACATCATCATGGCGGGCAGCATGTTCGTGGTGGCGCCGGTGCTCGCCGTCTTCGCGGTGGCCCAGCGTCACATCGTCCGCGCGTTCACCTTCACCTCGCTGAAGTGAGGGCCAGCCGGTATCCCTTCACCACCACCCCCGGCGCCGGGGTGAAGTCCAGCTCGCCCGCCCGCGCGAACCCCATGCGCTCGTAGAGGCCCATC
>JBGQHJ010000260.1:0-3487 GCA_041497895.1 Methylomirabilia bacterium | reverse complement strand
TGGCCGGGATCAAGCGGGTGCCCGGGGTGGCCTACGAGGCGATCTGGCTCAACGAGGCCGGGCTCGAGCGGGCCGCGCGGCTGCGCGAGTCGCTCGCGCTGCGCCCGATGTTCGGGGTGGCGGCCACCGACACCTTCACCCGCAAGAACACCAACCGCAGCGTGGACGAGAAGGTCGCCGAGCTGCCGGGCTGGGCCCGACGCTACCAGGCCCTCGGCATGGACTGGATCGACGTCGGGGTGATGGCCGCCTTCGGCTGCAACTACGAGGGCGACGTGACGCCGGCACAGGTCATCGGCGTGATCGAGAAGGTGGAGGCGCAGGCGGTGGGCTGCGGCTCGCGCCTCGGCAACCTGAGCCTCGCCGACACCATGGGCTGGGCGAACCCGCTCCACATCAAGCGGCTGGTGGGCGCGGTGCGCGCGCGCTGGCCCGAGATCCCGGTGAAGCTCCATCTCCACGACACGCGCGCGCTCGCCATCGCCAACGTGGTGGCCGCGCTCGAGATCGGGGTGGACCGCTTCGACAGCGCGGTGGCGGGCCTCGGCGGCTGCCCGTTCGCGGCCCACAAGGGCGCGGCCGGCAACGTGACCACCGAGGACCTCGTCTTCCTCTGCCAGGAGCTGGGCGTCGACACCGGCATCGACCTCGACGCCATGATCGAGGCGGGCCAGCTCGCCGAGCGCGTGGTGGGCCACCCGCTCCCCGGCAAGCTCAAGTCGGGCGGCAACCTCGAGAAGTACCGCGCCCGCGCGCGGGCCGCCGCGACCGCGACGGCCTGAGCCGGCGGCACCCGTCGTGAAGCCCCGCGTGGTCGTGGTCAGCATCGACGGCTTCGCGGCGTTCTACTGGGACGACCCCCAGGCGCGCCTGCCCACGCTGCGCCGCCTCGCCGAGCGCGGCGCCCGGGCCGCCGGCATGGAGACGGTCTTCCCCAGCACCACCTGGCCGACCCACGTCTCCATGGTGACCGGCGTCAGCCCGCGCACTCACGGGGTCGTGGCCAACCACATCCTGAACCGGCGGACGCGCGTCGCCGAGGACCTGACCGGCGATCCCATCTACGACGCGCCCGCGCTGCTGCGCGCGCCCACCGTCTACGACGTCGCCCACCGGGCGGGGCACCGCACCGCCGCCATCGACTGGCCCGCCACCCGCAACGCGACCACGCTCGACTTCAACCTCCCCTTCTTCAAGGACCAGCGCGTGTTCGAGACCCAGACCGCGAAGGCGGTCTGGGACGAGCTGACCGCGCTCGGCTTCCCGATGGAGCGCCAGGGCGAGTGGGCGCTCCTGCCCCGGCGCTTCCACAAGGACGAGATGGTGGGTCGGGTGGCCACCCACGTGGCGTACCGTCACGAGCCCGCGCTGCTCCTGCTCCACTTCCTCTGCGTGGACAGCCTGCAGCATCTCCACGGGCCGCGGTCCCCGGAAGCCTACTGGGCGCTCGAGTACGTGGACGGCCTGATCGGTCGCTTCCTCGAGACCCTGGGCGATCCCGGCCTCGATCGCACCACGCTCTTCGTGGTCTCCGATCACGGCTTCCTGCCCTCGCGCCGCGAGATCCGGCCCAACGTGCGGTTGCGGAAGCTCGGGGCCCAGCGCGAGGCGCGCTTCGTGATGAACCACGGCGCGGGCGCGCTCTATCGCCTCGACGCGGATCCCGGCGCGCTCGCGCAGCTCGCGCGCGAGATCGCGGCGATGGAGGGCGTGAGCGGCATGTGGCCGGCCGCGGAGTACGGAGCGCTCGGCCTGCCCGCGCCGGCCGAGCACCACCAGGTGGCCGACGTGATGTTCGAGGCCGCGCCGGGCTACTCCTATGGCGACGCCGCGGACGGCGACGACGAGCACGGGGCGCCCAAGTATCTCGGCACTCACGGCCAGCGCGCGCTCTACGCCGACAACGCGGCCTTCTTCCTCGCCGCCGGCGCGGGAATCCGGCGCGGCGCCGCGCTCGGGACGATCCGGAGCCGTGACGTGGCCCCGACGGTGGCGGCCACCCTCGGGCTCCGCATGGAGGCCATCGAGGGCGCCGCGCTCGACCGGGCGCTCGACTAGGTGCGCCGGAGCTTGAAGTTGAAGCGCCGGATCTCGAACTGCTGGTTGGGGTTCGGGGTGAACTCGACGTACTTCTGGAGGCCGTAGTCCTCGTAGGGCTGGATCACCGGGATCCACGGCAGGTTCTCGAGGAAGATCTTCGTCATCTCCCGGTAGGCCTGGCCGCGGAACCGCTCGTCCACGCTGAAGCGGGCCCCGTTGCCGAGCTCGTCCCAGCGCGCGTCGCGCCAGTAGTCCATCGGGCCGCCGGGACCGAGGAGGCGCCACATCATGCCGTCGGGGTCGCCCAGGGTGGAGGTCGGATCCGACCACCAGACGCCCTTGAAGCTCTTCTCACGACCCTTCTGCGCCCTTATCGAGTACTCGATCACCTCGACCTTCACGTTGATGCCCACGTCGCGCCACATCGCGGCGATGGCCTCGGACATGGCCTTGTCCTGGGAGACGTAGGCCACCGTGGTCTCGATGAAGACCTCCTCGTTCCGGTAGCCCGCCTTCTTGAGGAGGTCGCGCGCCTCGCCCGGCCGGTAGGGAAGCGGCGGGAGGCTGGCGTCGTAGTGGTTGTCCCCCTTCGCGATGGGACCGTTGGGCACGAGGCCGCGTCCGCGCCACAGCTCCTTCACGATCGCCTCACGGTCGATCGCCAGCGACAGGGCCTGCTTCACCAGCGGATTGTCGAGCGGCGGCCGCTTGCTGTTCACGCCGAAGACGTAGAGCCCGGCGTAGAGCGCCCCCGCGACCCGGGTCGAGGCGTTGCCGGTGATGCGCTCGGCCTGGTCGGGTGGCAGCTGCGTGATGATGTCGACCTCGCCCTTGAGCAGGGCCGCGATGCGCGGCGCGGTCTCCGGGATCGGCCGCATGATCCAGCGGTCCACGTCGATCCGTCCGCCCCAGTAGTCCGGGTTCGCGTCGAAGACCGCCCGGTCGTCCTTGACCCACGAGACGAAGCGCACCGGGCCGGTGCCGACCGGCTTGGCGTTGAAGGTGTCGTTGCCGACCGACTCCACGTACTTCTTCGGCACGATCTGGCCCCCGTAGAAGGCCAGGCGGGCGGGCAGGAGCGGATCGGGCTTCTTGGTGGTGACGACCAGGGTGTAGGGATCCGGGGCGTCGATGTGGTCGATGGTGGAGAGCGCGGTCGCCACCATGGTCTTGACCGCGGGGTCGTAGGTGCGCTCGATGCTGTACTTCGCGTCCGCCGAGGTGAAGGGGTCGCCGTTGTGGAACTTCACCCCCTGGCGCAGCTTGAACCGCCACGTGGTCGGCCCCTCGAGCTTCCACTCGGTGGCGAGCCCGGGGTAGAGCTTGCCGTCGGGATGGCGCGAGGTCAGGTTGTCGAAGAGGTTGAACGAGACCCGGATCTCGTTCGAGCTGGTGCTGAAGTGCGGGTCGAACTTCGCGACGTCACCACCCTGCGCGGTCACCAGCT
>JBGQHJ010000259.1:0-3609 GCA_041497895.1 Methylomirabilia bacterium | reverse complement strand
GGGCGGTCTTGCTCCGGAACACCACCTTCTGGGTGTGGCGCCACATGTTCACGAAGAAGTGCTGGGAGGTCAGCGCGAGCCCGAGCAGCACCTCCACCACGTAGAAGCGCTGGCGGAGGTTGAGCCGGCTCGAGTGACGCGGATCGGCGGGGGTGTTCTCGGTCTGGTACGCCACGACTCAGCCCTTCCCCACCGCGAGCAGCACCAGCGCGGTGACGAGAATGTTGAGGACCGACAGGGGGAACAGGGCGAGCCATCCGAGCCGCATCGCCTGGTCGTAGCGGAAGCGCGGGAGCGTCCAGCGGATGAGCATGAGGAACCAGAGCATGACGACGACCTTGGTGAGAAATGAGACGACCTGCAGCGCCGCCACCACCACGTGCGGCAGCGCCACGCTCCCGCCCCACGGGAAGACGAAGCCCGAGGGCTGCAGATACGGCACCTGCCAGCCGCCCAGAAAGAGCGCGGTGGTCATGCCCGCGATCACCACCGTCTCGAGGAAGTCGGCCATCGCGAACATGCCGAACTTCATGCCGCTGTACTCCACGAAGTAGCCGATGATCTCCGACTCGCCCTCGGGGGTGTCGAAGGGGATGCGCTTGGTGGAGGCGATGCCCGCGGTGAGGAACAGGATGAACGCGGCGGGCTGGGTGAGCACGCCCCACGCCGGGATCCAGGCCCCGAAGAATTGCGGCAGGAGCGGCTGGCCCTGGCCCCGCGCGATGTCCTGCATGTTGAGCGAGCCGTAGACCATGACCACGCCCATGATCGAGGCCCCGATCGCGACCTCGGCCGAGATCATGAGAGCGGCCGCGCGCTGACCGCCCAGCAGCGCGTAGTTGTTGGCCGAGGCCCAGCCCGCCATCATCAGGCCGTAGACGCCGAGCGAGATCATGGCCAGCACGTAGAGGATGCCCACGTTGAGGGTCACCGCCTGGAGCTGGATCTCGCGGCCCATGATCTGGAGCGTGTCGCCGAACGGGATCGACGCGAAGGCGGCGAGGCCGAAGAAGACCGACACGAACGGGGCCAGCTTGAACATCAGCACGTCCGCCCGGGCGGGGGTGAAGTCCTCCTTGGTCAGCATCTTCACCGCGTCGGCGAGCGGGTGGAGCAGGCCCAGGATCCGGATGCGGAAGCCGAGGACGGTTATCGACGCCCGGTTGGCCCCGATGCGGTCCTGCATGATCGCGGACTGCTTGCGCTCGACCCAGGTGAGGAGCCCGCCGAAGTTCAGCACCACGAACATCACGAACCCGACCGGGATCGCCTGCAGCAGCAGATCGAGCGCCAGGCCGCTCACGCCTTCACCACCTGCCCCGCGTCGCGCAACCCGCGGTAGCTCATGCCGGAGAACGCGGGCACCTGCCCGGCCAGGCCCGCGAAGACCTGCTCGGCCCGGGTCGCCGCGAAGACCGGATCCGCGCCCCCGAGCGCGCGACCGACCCGGGCCAGGATGCTCCAGTCCGCCATCGCCTCGCCGAGCGGCTCCACCACGGTGCGGAAGCGCTGCACGCGCCCCTGGAAGTTGGTGAAGGTGCCCTCGCGCTCGACGTAGGCCGCGCTCGGCAGCACCAGGTGCGCGCCGGCGCTGGTCGCGTTCGCGCTCGGCCCCTGGAAGACCACCATCTCGGCGGCGGCCAGAGCCGCGGTGACGTCGGCCTGGGGCCAGCCCGAGTCGAGGAGATCGTGCTGGAAGATCCACAGGAGCTTGACGCGCCGCTGCCGCGCCCCCTCCAGGATCGCGCGGCCGTCCGCCTGGGCGAGCCCGATCAGCTCGGCGCCCCGCCGGTTGGGATTCTTGTCCGCGCGGATGAGGAGGTTGTCCTCGTCGCCGGCCACCCGCGGCGGCACCCGGTGGTCGACCGCCCCGATCCCGAGCTGGGCCGCGATCCGCTGCAGCGCGAAGAGATCCTCGTTGGACATCTGGGGCGACGCGAGGATGCCGATCTCGTCGGGCCGGTGGCGCTTGAGCGCCTCCGCGAGGGCCGCGATCGCCTCGTCCCAGCCGAGCGCCATGTCCTTGCCGTTGGCCCGCCGGGTGGGCGCCAGGAGCCGGGTGTCGTCCTCGATCCAGCGGAAGCCGTAGCGACCCTCGTCGCAGATCCACCACTGGTTGACGTCGGCATTGTGGCGCGGCTTGATCCGCGCGATGCGGCGGCCCTGGTTGTGGTGCGGGCGCCGGCGGCTCGTGTGCACCTCGATGTTGCAGCCCCGGGCGCAGCCGTTGCAGACCGAGCGCGCGGCGTCGAGGTACCAGACGCGCACCTGGAAGCGGAAGTCGCGGTCGGTGAGCGCGCCCACCGGGCAGATGTCGATCACGTTGCCCGAGTACTTGTTCTCGAGGGTCTTGCCCGGGAAGAGGCCGATCTCCGAGTGGTCGCCCCGGTTGAAGATCCCGAGCTCGCCTCCGCCGGTCACCTCGTCGCAGAAGCGCACGCACCGGGAGCAGAGGATGCAGCGCTCGGCATCCAGGATCACGTGGGGCCCGAGCGGCACCGCCTTCGGCTTGTGGACCTTCTCGTCCACCATGCGGGGGTCGTAGAGGCCGTGCCGCATGTAGTAGATCTGCAGCCAGCACTCGCCCGCCTGGTCGCACACCGGGCAGTCGAGCGGATGATTGACCAGGTGGAACTCCATGATCGACTTGCGGGTCTCGAGCACGCGCTCGGTCTGCGTGTGCACGACCATCCCGTCGGCGGCCTGGGTGTTGCAGCCGATCTGCGGGCGCGGGTTCTTCTCGATGTCCACCATGCAGAGCCGGCACTGGCCCGCGATGCTGAGCCCGGGGTGATAGCAGTAGTGGGGCACCTCGGAGCCGACCTGCCGGGCCGCCTCGATGAGGTTGGTGCCCGGAGCGACCTCGACTTCCTTGCCGTCGATCGTGAGCTTAGGCATCGCGGGGGATCAGGGCCTCGAACTCGCCGCGGAACTTCTCGATGTAGCTCACGTAGGGGCCGACCGCGCCGTCGTAGAAGGCGCAGATGGTGGTGCCGGCCCCGCGCTTGGACACGTCCAGGATGGTGTCGAGGTCCTCCTTGCGGCCCTTCCCCTCCACGATCCGGTGGGCGATCTTGTAGATCCAGCCGGTCGATTCGCGGCAGGGCGTGCACTGCCCGCACGACTCGTGGGCGTAGAAGCGCGCCACCACCATCAGGGCCTCCGGGATCGAGACGGTCTCGTCCATGACGATGACCCCCGCCGAGCCGATCATGGTCCCGGCCGCCTTGAGGCCGTCCGCGTCCATGGTCACGTCGATCTCGTCCGCGGTGAGGATCGGGGCCGAGGAGCCGCCGGGCACGACCGCCTTGAGCCGGCGCCCGCCGCGGATGCCGCCGCAGTGGTCGTAGATCAGCGAGCGGAGCGTCACCGACACCGGCGCCTCCACCACCCCCGGCTTCACCACGTGGCCGGACACCGAGTAGAGCCGCGTCCCGCCCTGGGTCTTGGTCCCCAGCCCGGCGAACCACTCGGCGCCCCGGTTGATGATGTGGGGGACCGCCGCGATGGTCTCCACGTTGTTCACGATGGTGGGGTGCCCGAAGGCGCCCTTCACCGCCGGGAACGGCGGCTTGATCTTGGGCCAGCCCTTCTTGCCCTCGAGCGAGG
>JBGQHJ010000258.1:0-3627 GCA_041497895.1 Methylomirabilia bacterium | reverse complement strand
GACAAGGGCCTGCCGGCCATGATGATGGCGCTCGCCGCGCTGCGCGACCTGGCGTGCGTGCTGGTGCTGGGCGGCGTGACCCTCCCGCCGCAGGAGGGCGAGGACGCGGGCACGGTGCAGGCCATCGGGGCGCGCTTCGCCCACGGCGAGCTGACGCTCGAGCGCGCCGCCGAGCTGGGCTGCCGCGCGTGCGGCTCCCCGGGCGGGGGCTGCCAGTTCCTCGGCACCGCGGCCACCGCGCAGGTGGTGGGCGAGGCCCTCGGCCTCTCGCTGCCGCACAGCGCGCTGGCGCCCTCCGGCCAGCCGATCTGGCTCGACATGGCGCGGCGCTCGGCGCGGGCGCTCGTCTCGCTCGAGGCCCGTGGCCTGGCCACCCGGGACATCGTCACCGACGCCGCGGTCCGCAACGCGATGATGGTCCACGCGGCCTTCGGCGGCTCGACGAATCTCCTGCTCCACCTAACCGCGGTGGCCCACGCCGCCGGCCTCCGGCGCCCGGTGGTGGAGGACTGGATGGACGTCAACCGCCGCGTCCCGCGCCTGGTCGACGTGCTGCCGAACGGGCCACGCAATCATCCGACGGTGCGGGTGTTCCTCGCCGGCGGGGTGCCCGAGGTGATGCTCCACCTGCGGCGGGGCGGCCTGCTCGACGAGCGCTGTCTCACCGTGTCGGGCGAGACGCTGGGCCGCGTGCTCGACTGGTGGGAGGGCTCCGAGCGGCGTCGCGCCCTTCGCGACCGGCTGCGGGCGCAGGACGGCGTCGATCCGGACGACGTGATCATGGACCCGGAGCGCGCCCGCGCGCGCGGCCTCACCAGCACCGTGACCTTCCCGCGCGGCAACCTGGCTCCGGAGGGCGCGGTGATCAAGTCCACCGCGATCGATCCCTCGGTGGTCGACGCGGACGGGGTCTACCGCAAGACCGGGCCGGCCCGCGTGTTCACGACCGAGCGCGCCGCGATCGCCGCGATCAAGAGCAGCGGGCCGGAGCGGGTCAGGCCCGGTGACGTGATGGTGCTGATCTGCCGCGGGCCCCTGGGGGCGGGCATGGAGGAGATCTACCAGATCACGTCCGCCCTGAAGCATCTCTCGTGGGGCAAGCAGGTGGCGGTGCTCACCGACGCCCGCTTCTCCGGCGTCTCGACCGGCGCCTGCATCGGCCACGTCGGGCCGGAGGCGCTCGCGGGCGGGCCGATCGGCCGGCTGCGCGACGGCGACCTGGTGCAGATCGTGATCGACCGGCTGCGCCTCGAGGGCCGGGTGGACCTGGTCGGGGCCGATGGAGCCACCTTCGGCGCCGAGGAGGGAACGCGCGTGCTCGCGGGCCGGGCGCCGCGGCCCGACCTCGCGCCCGATCCGGGCCTGCCCGACGACACGCGCCTCTGGGCCGCGCTCCAGCAGGCGGGGGGCGGGGCCTGGGGTGGTTGCGTCTACGACGTCGACGCGATCATCCGTTCCCTCTCCGCACACCCCCCTCTCCCCTCAGGGGAGAGGGCAGGGTGAGGGGTGGTCCGCTACGACTGCGTGACGGTCACCACGAGCCCGATCGCGGCCAGGATGTTGCCAACGCGCACGCACTCGATCTCCGCGCCCACCTTGACCACCGCGCGTCCGGTGTTGTGCACCTCCCACGCGAGCTCCCAGCCGCGGTCCTCCGAGCAGCCGATGGCCTTCATGAGCTGCCGCACCACCTGCTCGAAGGTGTGGCAGTCGCAGTTGTGGAGCACGGTCATCCAGGGCGGGGCGACCGCGACGTCGGTGGCTTCGAGATCGTCGACCTGGGGGCTCTCGGTGGAGGCCCACACGGTGCCGTCCCGCCACATCACCGCTATCCGATGACTCCGGCCGAGCGGAGGCGGGCGATCGTGCCGTCGCTGTAGCCCAGCACGTCGCGCAGGATCGAGTCGGTGTGCTCGCCCAGGCGCGGGGCGCGCCGCGGCTGGCGGATCTCTCCCTCGGTGCGCACCGGGCTCCGCACCTCGCGCAGCGTCCCGAACTCGGGGTGCTCCACCTCGACGATCATGTCCCGGGCCAGCACCTGCGGATCGGCCAGGGCCTGGCGCACGTCGTTCACCGGCGCGCACGGCACCCGCCCGCGGAGGCGGTCGAGCCAGTCCGCGGTGGTGCGGGTCTCGAAGCGCGCGCGCAGGAGCGGGAGCAGCGTCTCGCGGTGGTCGAAGCGGTTCCCGAAGGTGGCGAAGCGCGCGTCCTCGGCCAGCTCCGGGACGCCGAGGGTCTCCACCAGGTCCCGCCAGAACTTGTCCTTGTTGCAGAACACCACGATCCAGCCGTCGCGGGTGGGGAAGTTCTGGGCCGGGACGAGGGTCTGGTGGGCCGAGTCGCGGGTGCGCTCCGCGATCCAGTCGCGGTTGAGGGTCCAGACCGCGAAGTAGGAGAGCATGCTGACCGCGGTGTCGAGGAGCGAGATGTCCACGTCGCGGCCGATCCCGGTGCGCTGGGCGTCGAAGAGCCCGACCATCAGCCCCACCATCCCGGCGTAGCCGCCCGCGAAGTCGATCACCGAGACCCCGCACTTGCCGGGCGGCCCGTCGGGCTCCCCGGTCACCGACATGTACCCGGCGTAGCCCTGCACCAGGTAGTCGAAGGCGGGCTCGCCCGCGCGCGGGCCGGTCCGGCCGTAGCCGGTGAGCGAGCAACAGACGATTCGCGGGTTGGTATCGCGCAGCGCCTCGTAGGTGAGCCCGAGCTTGTCGGGCAGGTCGCCGCGCGCGTTGTTGAAGACCGCGTCGGAGACGCGCACCAGGTCGCGGAAGACCGCCTGGCCGTCGGGATGACGCAGGTTGAGCGAGACCGAGCGCTTGCCGCGGTTGAAGGACTGAAAGTAGGGAGAGTCGGCCTCGCCCTGGAACGGCGGCACGTAGCGCGCGCTGTCGCCCCCGACCCCGGGATCCTCGACCTTGACGATGTCGGCGCCCAGGTCGGCGAGCATCTGGGTGCCGAACGGTCCGGCGCCGAACTGCGACACCGCGAGGATGCGGACCCCGTCGAGCGGTGGGCCGGCCATGTCAGTAGGGCAGCCGGCCCTCGCCGAGGGTGGCGTGGCTCTTCTTCGGCACCAGGACCTTTCGGGTGTACGAGCAGACGATCTCGCCGCGCTGGTTGAAGCCCTCGGTCAGGACGGTGACGATGCCGCGGTCGCCCCGGCTCGACTCCCGCAGCTCGAGCACGCGGGTGCGCGCGTAGAGGGTGTCGCCGATGAAGGTGGGCTTCTCGTGCTTGAGCGCGTTGACCTCGAGGTTGGCGATGGCGCGCCCCGAGATGTCGGCCACCGTCATGCCGATCACCACGCTGTAGACGAGCGGTCCCATCACCACCCGCTGCTTGTGCTGGGTGTATGTCTGCGCGTAGTGGGCGTCGGAGTGGAGCGGGTGCTGGTTCATGGTGAGGAGCGCGAACCAGGTGCAGTCCGCCTCGGTGATGGTGCGCCCCGGCCAGTGGGTGAACTCCTGGCCGGCGGTGAACTCCTCGTAGTAGCGCCCGTAGCTCATGGGGTCTGCGCGGCGAGCCAGCGGGCCGCGAGCCGGCGCCGCTCGGCGACCGGCTCGCGCGGGCCCAGCAGGAGGGCCGCCGCGTCGCGATAGTAGCGCTCGACCGGGAACTCGCTGG
>JBGQHJ010000257.1:0-3698 GCA_041497895.1 Methylomirabilia bacterium | reverse complement strand
GGACCTGCTCTCCCGTCGGCCCTCGGAGCGCGCGCATCTCGGCATCGCGCACGTCCCGGAAGGTCGACAGGTGTTCAAGACCCTGACCGTCCGGGAGAATCTGGAGATGGGCGCGTACCCGAAGGCCGGGCGCGCGCACTGGGCGCAGACGCTCGACCGCATCCAGACGCTGTTCCCGATCCTCGCCGAGCGGGCCGGCCAGCTCGCGGGCACGCTCTCGGGCGGCGAGCAGCAGATGCTGGCGATCGGCCGCGGCCTGGCCTGCGCGCCCCGGCTGCTGATGCTGGACGAGCCGTCGATGGGGCTGGCGCCGAGCGTCGCCGACACGATCTTCGAGCGCATCTCGCAGATCCACCGGGAGGACGGGGTGACGATCCTCCTGGTCGAGCAGCGCGTGGCCGAGGCGCTCGAGCGCTCGGACCACGGCTACGTGCTGGAGACGGGCCACATCGTGCTCGAGGGGCGGTACGAGACCCTGCTGGCCGACGACCGGGTGCGCCGCTCGTATCTCGGCCTGACCGAAGCGTAGATCATCACATCATCACCAACGAGGGAGATGACCGGACATGACGACGCCTGAGCCGATTGGACGCCGGACCGCCATCAAGATGGGCCTCGCCACCGCCGCCGCGGCGGCGCTCCCGACCCGCCGCGCCCGCGCGCAGGCGCCAAAGGAAGTAAAAATCGCTCTGGTAGTTCCGCTGTCCGGGGCCTGGGCGCGCCAGGGCATCCTGGAGCAGATGGGGGCCGAGATGGCCATCGAGGACGTGAACAAGGCCGGCGGCATCAAGGCCCTCGGGGGCGCCAAGCTGAAGCTGGTCCTGTACGACACCGGCGACACCGCGGAGAAGGCCAAGAACGCGGCGCAGCGCCTGGTGGCGCAGGAGCCCGACGTGGTCGGCGGCATCGGCTGCTGGCTCTCGACCTTCACGCTCGCGGCCACCGAGGTGTCGGAGCGCGCGGAGCTGCCGTGGCTCACCCTGTCCTACTCGGACCTCATCACCGGCCGCGGCTACAAGTACGTCTTCCAGTCCGCCCCGACCGCTGATGCCCAGGCCACCGCGCTGCTGCCGCGGGTCGTCGATCTCGCGAGCAAGGCGACGGGCACGAAGCCGACGAAGGTGGCCTTCGTCGGCGACAACTCGGCCTCGTCGGTGAGCTTCATGAAGCCCCTCCGCGAGCACGTGGCCAAGGACCTGGGTCTCACGATCGTGGCGGACGAGGTCTACACCCCGCCGCTCGCCGACGCGACGACGCTCGTGCAGAAGATCCGCTCCGGCCGCCCCGACTTCATCGTGTGCCAGTCCACGAACGTGGGCGAC
The DNA here is from genome assembly GCA_041497895.1 of Methylomirabilia bacterium. GTDB lineage: Bacteria > Methylomirabilota > Methylomirabilia > Rokubacteriales > CSP1-6 > CAMLFJ01. Next base: position 2,376 of record JBGQHJ010000257.1, on the reverse strand, counting down.
GACAAGCTCCTGCTCGACAAGTTCGCGGAGCGGGGGATCACACCCTCCACCGTCCCGCTGATCGGGGGCGGCGGCCACTGGTGCGTGCCGGAGCTGATGAAGGTGGCGGGCAAGGAGCACCTGGAGGGCATGATCGTGGGGCTCGCCAACTGGCCGGGCCGGGCGGTGGAGGACGTCGAGAAGCGTTTCATCGCCAGGACCGGCGAGCCGTGGTTCGGCCACGACTCGATCTTCCCCTACGCGCACATCTGGATCTTCAAGGAGGCGCTGGAGCGGACGGGGTCCACCGACCGCAGGAAGCTGGGCGAGATGATGCACAAGATCGACCTCAAGGACGGCCCGGCGAAGTTTTTCCCCGACGGCCGGGTCAAGTACGACGAGAACGGCCGCCGGGTCGGCGCCGAGCTCTGCATCGTGCAGTGGCAGAAGGGCCGCCCGGTGGCGGTGCACCCCGAGAGCATCGCGGCCGCGAAGGCGATCTGGCCGAAGTCGTAAGGGTTGCGCCCGGCCGATCGGTGGGCTCTCCCGCCCACCGATCGGCCGGGGAGTAGCGCGGTATGAGTACGATGAGGCATGGCCAACCCCATCGGGCCCGGCCGTCCTGGCTACCGGTCGATCTTCAGCGCGGCCACGCGGCGCCAGCGCGCCGCGAACTTCGAAGCCTACTGGCGCTACACCGTGGAGCACGACGGAGAGATCCTGGAGGACGAGAAGGCCCTCACCAAGAAGCAGCAGATCCTGACGCACTTTCAATCGAACCCGGTCCGGTCCACACATCCGCTCCCGGACGCCGAGCGGTTCTACCGCAACCACGTCAAGATGCGGGACGATCCCCGGGCTCTCGACCGGAAGACGCTGCTCCTGACCTTCCTCTACAAGTTTGCCCGGCACGAGTACGTCGGCATCTCGGCCGCCTGGGGGGCGAGCTCGCGAATCACCGAGGCCAGCTCGACGGTCGCCAAGATCGGCCGCTATCATCTCTGCGAGGAGTTCAGCCACATGCGTCTCTTCCACGAGATGTTCCGGACCTTCCGTCTCGACCGGGTGGAATGGGTGCCGCTCGGGAAGTGGATGAGCCGCATGTATCGCCTCTTCCCGCACGTGCCGGAGGCGCTCATGGCTCCGCCGGCCTTCGTGACCGAGCTGATGGGACTGACCGTCTATCAGCACGTCGATGGCGTCCTGGACGAGATCCTCGCCGACGAGGTGGAGGCTCGTGACCGGGTCCGGCAGCTCCTGAGCGAGATCATGACCGACGAGCTGGCCCACGTCGGCCAGCGCCGCAACTTCATGGGACCGGTCGGGCTCCGCGCGGCGCGCCGGTTTGTCGAGCCGATGTACCGGGCGTTCTTCCGCGACATCCCCGAAACGAGCTGCCTGTTCGACCTCGAGCGCATGGTCCAGGACGGGAAGACGTTCGACTACAGCACGATCTCGCCCGGCATGATCGAGCGGAGCTGGGTTCCCTCGTACTGCCAGGCGTCCTAGCCCGGGCGCATGGGCCGCCATCTGTGGTAATTTCGACCCCACCCATGAACGGCATCGTCGCCTACGGCGCCTATCTCCCCTACTTCCGCCTCGACCGGAAGGCGATCGGCGAGGCCCTCGGCAGCGGGGGCGGGAAGGGCACCCGCGTCGTGGCCTCCTACGACGAGGACACGACCTCCATGGGCGTGGAGGCGGCGCGCGCGGCCCTGCGCGGGGCCCCGCGCCTGGCCCCCGCCGCGGTGTACTTCGCGACCGCGGCGCCCGCGTACCTCGACAAGACCAACGCCACCGCGATCCACGCCGCGCTCGCCCTCGACGGGTCGGCGATGGCGTTCGACATGCTCGGCTCGATCCGCTCGGCCGCGGGTGCGCTGCGCGCCGCGACCGATGCCCTAAGGCCGACCTTGGCCGTCCTCTCGGACATCCGCACCGGGCTGCCGGGCGGGGCCGACGAGCGCGACGGCGGCGACGCGGCGGCCGCCTTCCTGCTGGCATCGGGCGACGCGGACACGCCGGTGCTGGCCGAGCCGGTGGCCGCGGCGTCGGTCACGGCCGAGTTCCTCGAGCGCTGGCGGGTGCCGGGGGATGCGGCCTCGCGGCAGTGGGAGGAGCGCTTCGGCGAGCACGCCTACGGACCGCTCGCGGAGGCCGCGATCGGGAGCGCGCTGAAGCAGGCCGGTGTCACCGGTGGTGAGCTGTCCTCCGTGCTGGTGGCGGGGTCGCACGGGCGCGCGAACAAGCGCGCGGCCGCCGCGGCGGGCGCGAAGCCCGCGGCGCTCGGCGACGATCTCGTCGGCACGGTGGGCAACACCGGCGCGGCCCAGGCGGGGCTGCTCCTGGCGGACGCCCTCGACCGGGCGCAGGCCGACGACCTCATCATGGTGGTCT
>JBGQHJ010000256.1:0-3758 GCA_041497895.1 Methylomirabilia bacterium | reverse complement strand
CCCACAATGTGACGCGGGCGGCGAGGGTGGAAGTTCGGCCTACTCGATCAGCTCGTCCGCGCGCAGCAGGAGCGATGGCGGAATCGTCAGGCCGAGCGTCTTGGCGGTCTTGAGGTTGATCAGCAGCTCGAACTTGGTCGGCTGCTCGACCGGCAGATTCGCCGGGCTCGCGCCCCGCAGGATCTTGTCCACGTAGATCGCGGCCTGACGCCAGTACGCGACCGAGTCGCGGCTAGGCCGACACCCGGCGGAAATCGATGAAGCCGCGCTCGACGTCGGTGTCGACCAGCTCGACCCGGGCGTGATCGCCGACATCGAGACCCTGCGATCCACGCACGAGCTTGCCTTCCACGTGAGGCTCCAGGATGCGGACCCACGTGCCCTTGTCGGACGCCCCGGTGACGATCGCGTCGAACTGCGCTCCGATCCGGGACGCCAGCAGCATCGCGGCGGCCGACTTCTGGACCTGGCGCTCGACCTTGGCCGCGTTGTCCTCCTGCTCGGTGCAGTGGTGGGCCAGTCCGTCGAGGTCGGCGTCGGCGTACGGCGCCGGCCGCCCCGCCAGGGCCGCCTTCAGAAGGCGCCCGGTGACCAGATCCGGGAAGCGCCGGTTGGGAGCGGTGGAGTGCGAGTAGTCTCGCGTGGCGAGCCCGAAGTGCCCGTCCGTCACCTGCCCCGGGTGCTCGACGACGTACTCGCCCTTGCCGAGCAGCTTGACGACGGAGAGAGACAGGTCCGGGAACCGGGCCGGGTCCTGCCGGCGTCGCTGGGCGAGAAACTCCTCGAGCGCGCGCGCGCTCGGCTCGGACGGGAGATGGGCCCCCTGCCCCGCGGCCAGCTCGACGAGCCGCCCCCAGCGCTCGGGCGCGTGGAGCACCCTTCGCAGGGAGGGGAAGCCCCGGCCTTCCAGATACTTCGCGGTGACCCCGTTGGCCGCGATCATGAAGTCCTCGATCAGTTCCTTCGCCCGATTCTTCTCGTCCGGCCGCAGGGCGGCGAGCAGGTCACCGTCGAACACGGCCCGGGTCTGGAGCGTCTCCAGGCTCAGAGCCCCGCGCTGGTGCCGGAGGGTCCGCATCGCCTGTGCGGCCCGATCCTGGATCCGGAGCTGCTCGTCCAGACCCGGAACCGCGGCGAGCCGTGGCGGCGCCGGTGCCGTCCCCTCGAGCCAGGCGGCGACCCCGTCGTACGCGAGCTTCGCCTGGTTCCGCACGACCGCGCGGTAGACGTCGGAGGCGACGACCGTCCCCTCCGTGTCGACCACCATCTCGATGACGATCGTCTGGCGCGCCTGATCCTGACCGAGCGACGTGAGATCGGTCGAGAGCCGCTCCGGGAGCATCGGAAAGATCTGGGCCGCGGTGTAGACCGACGTGGTATTGGCCCGCGCGTGGTCGTCGATGGCGGAGCCGGGTGGCACGAGCGCATCGACGTCGGCGACCGCGACGAGGACCTTGACCGTCCCGTCGCGCAGCGGCGCGGTGACGGTGAGCTGATCGAGATCGCGGGAGTCGTCGTTGTCGATCGAGCACCAGAGGAGGTCGCGAAGATCGCGGATCGAGGCCCCGGTGTCGGTCGCCGCCTTCCCGATGGCCGCGGTCTCCGCAAGGGCGGCGGGAGAGAAGTCCGGCAGGAGTCCGCGCTGGCTCATGGCTCGGTGCGCGATGTCTCGCAGGCGGTCGCGATTCGACTCGGGGGGTGGATTCATGAGGTTCATTCTATCTGAGGTAGACTCGAAGGCGACCGCCCGATGACCCCCGACAGGCCCCCGGCCCCGCCTCCGCAAAGACTGCCCGGCGGGGAGTCGGTCCGGCCGCCGTGGCGGCTGCGGCGGTTCTTCGCCGAGCTCGGCCCGGGGCTCATCACCGGAGCCGCCGACGACGATCCCTCCGGCATCTCCACCTACTCGGTGGCCGGCGCGGCCTTCGGCTACGCCCCGCTGTGGACCGCGCTGTTCTCCTTCCCCCTGATGGCCGCCGTCCAGCTGATGTGCGCGCGCCTCGGCATGGTGTCGGGCCGCGGGCTCGCGAGCGTGATCCGGCACCACTACTCGCGGCGGGTGCTCTGGGGCGCGTGCGGCCTGCTGATCGTCGCGAACGTCATCAACATCGGCGCGGATCTGGGGGGCATGGCCGCGGTGACCGAGATGGTGACCGGCGTGAAGGCGGTCTTCTGGACCCCGCTCTACGCGGGCTTCATCGTCTCCCTGCTCTTCTGGTCCTCGTACCGGCAGATCGCCCGCATCTTCAAGTGGCTCACGCTCGTCCTGTTCGCCTACGTCGTGACCGCGTTCCTGGCCCACCCCGACTGGTGGGCCGTCCTGCGGGCCACCGTGGTCCCGCACGTCGAGTGGTCCAACGGCTATCTCGCGATCTTCGTCGGCATCCTGGGGACCACGATCTCGCCCTATCTCTTCTTCTGGCAGGCGGCCCAGGAGGTCGAGGAGGACCGGGCGGCGGGCCGGCGGACCGTCCAGCAGCGCCGCGGCGCGACCGACGACGAGCTCCGGCGGGCGCGGACCGATGTCCTCACCGGCATGTTCTTCTCGAACGTCGTCATGTACTTCATCATCCTCACGACGGCCGCGACGCTGCACGCCGGCGGGCAGACGACCATCGCCACCGCCCGCCAGGCCGCCGAGGCGCTCCGCCCGCTGGCCGGCGACGGCGCGTACTGGCTCTTCGCGATCGGGCTCATCGGCACCGGGATGCTCGGAGTCCCGGTGCTGGCCGGATCTTGCGCCTACGCGGTCGCGGAGGCCGAGGGCTGGCGGGGCTCGCTCGAGGACACGCCCCGCCTCGCCCGCCGCTTCTACGCGGTGGTGGCCGTCTCGATGCTGGTGGGGCTGGTCCTGAACTTCGTCGGCCTCGACGCGGTGACCATGCTGTTCTGGTCGGCGGTCGTCAACGGGGTGCTCGCCTCGCCGCTGATCGTGCTGGTCGTCCTGCTCACCGGTGATCACACGGTGATGGGCAAGCGAGTCAACCCGCCGCTGCTGCGGTGGCTGGGCTGGGCGACCGCCGTCATCATGACCGGGGCGGCGGTGGGGATGTTGCTGACGTTCTGAGAGGGTCTCAGGGGCGCGGCTTGGTGGGCCACGGCCGCGCGGCGCCCTCCGTGGGCGGCGGTGCCCCGGTGGTGGCCTCGGCCACCGGCTCTTCTTCCGCGCTCTCGTCCATCAACGCCCACGTGAGAGAGCGGCCCCGCGTGGTCCGACGCGGAGAGCCGAACCACACTCTCCCCTGCTCGTCGAGCCCGAGCAAGTTCCATCCATCGCCCTGCGTGACGACCACGATCTGCTTGAGTCCATTCATCGTCGGTCTCCCATGCCCGGTTCTCGGGGTGCAATGCACGGACTGTAGCACGGAGCCGGAGATGGCCCTCGCGGCTAGCGGCCGGAGGGCGTCGTGTCTCGTCGGGGCGCGGACTGCGCTTCGGGGGGCAGGCACGTGTAGCCCAGCCGGGTGATGCCCGCCGGAGGCGAGGTGCTCGAAAGCTCGAGGGCCTTGGTGTTGCACGCCTGTGGAGACGGGAACCGTCCCACGAACACCATGCGGAGCGGCTCATTGCCGGTCATGCGCTCCTCCCACAGATCCCACGGCTCGTCCGCCGAGCCCGCGGTCGCGGCGGCGAGCAGGACGCAGGCCACCGCCACGTAGATCGCTCGCATGGATTCACTTGTAGCCTCATCCGGACGGGTGGGCAAAGGGAAGGCAAAGCGAGACGGGCGCCGTCACTGCTCGGCGCCCGTCCTTGGG
>JBGQHJ010000255.1:0-3807 GCA_041497895.1 Methylomirabilia bacterium | reverse complement strand
TACTACTACATCCGCCGCGAGGCGGCCCTGACCGAGCGCGGGGTCTCGGAGCGCCCGATCCCGGTCTTCGGTTACCGCGACGGCGTGGTGAGCTGCCGCTACATCCGCAACCAGATCAACGCGGGCGCGGTAAAGCGCGAGGTGCCGCTGACCACGTTCGAGCGCGCCGCGCTCGACTTCATGGACGAGCAGACCCGCCGCCCCGACCTACGCCTCGATATGGACCTCCAGGCGGGCGACATCCAGTTCATCAACAACTACACGATCCTCCACTCCCGCACCGGCTTCATCGACGGGCCCGCGCCCGACCAGAAACGGCACATGCTGCGCCTCTGGCTGAAGTTCCCGGAGCCGTGGCCGCTCAGCGCGGAGTTCCCGACCCACCTGGGCTACAAGCCGTCGCAGGACACCCCGGAGCTGGTGGAGGCGGAGACGTAACGACAGGCGAGGCGAGGGCCAACTTTTCGGCCCGTTTCGCTCCTTCTCCCGGTCGATGACGACACCCCTCTCGAGAACAGGAGATCTGGCCATGGCGCGCCGCGCCCTTCCCTCGACCTGTCTGCTCCTCGCCGGCGTCCTTCTCGGATCGCTCGTCGCGGCCGGCCCCGCCCTCGCCCAGTCGGGGGCCCAGCCCAAGCGCGGCGGGGTGATCCGCATCGCGGAGCGCGAGGCCCCCGGCCTCGACCCGCACCTCACGATCAGCTTCCTCAGCCACTCCTACGTCAGCCTGTCCTACAGCCAGCTCGTGCGCTTCCCGAACGGCCCCGAGCAGAAGTCGCCCACCGACTTCTCGATCCTGCCCGACCTGGCCGAGAAGTGGACCGTCTCCAAGGACGGCAAGACGTACACGTTCAACATTCGGAAAGGCGTCAAGTTCCACAACAAGCCGCCGGTGAACGGGCGCGAGGTCACCGCCGACGACGTCAAGTACTCCCTCGATCGGTTCATGGCCAAGTCCGGCTTCCGCGAGCGGTTCGAGCCGGTGGCCGGCATCGACGTCGTCGACCGCTACACGGTCAAGATCACCCTCAAGGAGCCCTACGCGCCGTTCCTCAACCACCTGGCGAGCCCGAGCTTCTGCGCGATCCTGCCGCGAGAGGCGGAGGAGAAGTTCAAGGACTTCAACAACCCCGACGCGGTCATCGGCACCGGGCCCTTCGTGCTGAAGTCCTACGAGAAGGGCGTGCGCATGGTCTTCGAGCGCAACCCGACCTACTTCATGAAGGGCTTCCCCTACCTCGACGGGGTGACCATCGACATCACCCCCGATGCGGCGGCGCGGCTGGCGGTGCTGCGGGCGGGCAAGGCGGAGCTGCCGCACGTCTGGGGCTGGATCAGCCCGGAGGAGGCGCGCTCGCTCAAGCAGACCAGCCCGGAGATGTCGGTCACCCCCTACAAGGTCATCGGGCAGGGCTTCATCTACCTGCGCACCGACCAGCCCCCGTTCAACGACGTGCGCGTGCGCCGGGCGGTCTCGCTCGCCATCGACCGCAAGTCGTGGAACGACGCGCTGCTCTTCGGGGAGGGCTGCGTGGACGCGGGGCCGGTGCCCTGCGCGCTCACCGACTGGAAGCTCGACGCGGCCAAGATCGACCCGGCCAAGGCCAAGTACCTCGTGGGCTACGACCCGGCCGAGGCCAGGAAGCTCCTCGCGGAGGCGGGCTACGCCAAGGGCTTCACCATGCCCATCTACCACTGGCCCGGCTACGTGGTGCCGTGGCGCAACTACTATGAGCTGGCCGCGGAGGACCTGGGCAAGATCGGCATCACGGTAGAGCTGAAGCCCGAGGAGTACGGCAAGTACATCTCGACCACCGCGCTCGGCAAGTATGACAAGGCGGCGATGGGTCCCTCCACCCCGTTCACCGAGGTAGACGACTTCCTGTTCGGCCGCTTCTACCCCGAGCTGCCCACCAACCAGAGCCACGTGGCCGACGGCCCACTGACCAAGATGCTGATGGCCCAGCGGCGCGAGATGGATCCCAAGAAGCGCCGGCAGATCGTGGACGACATCCAGCGCTATCTCGCCGACAAGGCCTACTACGTCTACGTGCCGCAGTGGCCGCAGTACGTGGCGCACCCGCCGTACGTGAAAGGCTTCCGCCACCACGACGGCTACGGCCTCGGGATGCGGCTCCTCTATACCTGGCTCGACAAGTGACGCGGAGGGCGTGAGGAGCGCCCGGTGAAGCGGTACATCGTCCGGCGGCTGCTGCTGACCGTGCCGACCCTGTTCCTGGTGAGCGTGATGGTCTTCGCCCTGATGCGCTTCATGCCGGGCGACGTGGCCACCCGCATGGTCGAGGGCCACGCCTACGCGCCCACGCTCCAGGCCCTCCGCCACGACCTGGGCCTCGATCGGCCGGTCCACGTCCAGTACCTGGACTGGATCGGCGGCATCGTGCTGCGGGGCGACTTCGGCTCGTCGTACTGGACGCGCCAGCCCATCCTCGACGAGTTCTCCCGGCGCTTTCCGGTCACCCTCGAGCTGGCGCTGCTCACCATCCTGGTCTCGGTGGTGCTGGGCGTGGTCATCGGCATCGTCTCGGCCGCCCGGCAGGACAGCGCGTCGGATTACCTGGGGCGGATCCTCGCCATCCTCGCCCTCTCGGTTCCCTACTTCGGCCTCGCGGTGCTGGTGGTGGTGCTGCCCTCCATCTACTTCAAGTGGACGCCGGTCTGGACCTACACCGCCTTCACGGTGGATCCGGTCGAGAACCTCAAGATCATGCTCGTGCCCGCGCTGGTCTTCGGGGTGACCCGCGCCGGCCCGGTCATGCGCATCATGCGCTCCGCGCTGCTCGACGTGCTGCGGCAGGACTACATCCGCACCGCGTGGTCGAAGGGCCTCGCCGAGCGCCCGATCATCCTGCGCCACGCGCTCAAGAACGCGATGATCCCGGTGATCAGCCTCATCGGCCTGCAGATGCCGCTGTACATCGGCGGCTCGGTCATCATCGAGTCCATCTTCCGCCTGCCCGGCGTCGGTCTCTTCTTCTTCGAGGCGCTCACCCGGCTCGACTACCCGGTCGTGCAGTCGGTGAACCTGATCATCGCGGCGATGGTGGTGGGCCTGAACCTCCTGATCGATCTCTCGTATGCGTTCCTGGACCCGCGCATTCGCTACTAGACTCGGAGGGGGGCTTCGCCCCCCTTCCGATACCTCCCCCCAGGATTCGGTGGCGGCGGCAAAGCCGCCGCTCGGAACGCGGACGCTCGGCGCGCGGGGGGCGGCCACCCGGCCGTGGTGGGTGGACGTGTGGGTCCGCATGCTCACCGGCAAGCCGCTCGGGGCCGTCGGCGGGGCGATCGTGCTGGTGATGCTGCTGGCCGCCGCGCTCGCCGACTGGATCACGCCCTACGGCTTCTCGCAGACCAGCCTGCGCGAGCGCTTCATCGTCGCGAGCGGCGCGCACTGGCTCGGCACCGACGAGCTCGGGCGCGACCTGCTCACCCGGCTCATCTACGGGGCCCGCATCTCGCTCTACGTGGGCTTCGGCGCCATCGCCATCGGCAGCGTGCTCGCCACCGCGATCGGGGTCGTCTCGGGCTACCTCGGCGGGCGCTTCGACCTGCTCGCGCAGCGCGCGGTGGACGCGTGGATGGCCTTTCCCCCGCTGCTCTTGCTGCTCTCGATCATGTCGCTGCTGGGTCCGAGCGTGTGGAACATCACCATCGTGCTCGGCATCGCCTTCGGGATCCAGAACTCGCGGGTGGTCCGCGGGGTGGCCCTGCTGGTCAAGGAGCACACCTTCGTGGAGAGCGCGCGGGCCCTCGGGGCGGGCCACCTCCGCACCACGCTCACCC
>JBGQHJ010000254.1:0-3830 GCA_041497895.1 Methylomirabilia bacterium | reverse complement strand
TGCGCCGCATCGTGGTGGAGGCGCTGCGGACCGGCGCCATCGGCTTCGCCACCTCCACCCTCGAGCAGCACAACGGCGAGAACGGCATCCCGATGCCGTCGCGCCTGGCCGACGAGCGCGAGATGACCGCGCTGACCGGCGCGCTGGGCGAGGTCGGCCGCGGCGTCTTCATGCTGACCAAGGGCATGACCTCCACCGTGCCGTGGCTCGAGTCCATCGCGGCGGCCAATCGCCGGCCGGTGATGATCGCGGCCATGTTCGTGGACCCGGGTGATCCCACCCGCGTGTTCCGCGAGCTCGGCGAGATCGAGGCCGCGCGCACGCGGGGCCACGAGCTGTGGGCCCAGGTGGGCTGCTTTCCGCTCGGCATGGAGTTCACGCTGCGGCACCCCTATCCGCTCGAGGCCTTCCTCGCCTGGCGGCCCGCCATCGTGGCGGCGGACGAGGCGCGCTACCGCGCGGTGCTCGCCGACCCCTCCTTCCGCGCCGGGCTCAAGCAGGAAATCGGCCAGCCCGGAGTGCCCAACCGCTTCAGCGACAAGAACTGGGATCACCTCACCATCGCGGAGGTGACGCGGCCGGAGCATCGGAGTCTCGAGGGCAGGACCATCGGAGTCCTGGCCCGCGAGCGCGGCCAGCATCCCTGGGACACCTTTCTCGACTTCGGGCTCGACGGCGAGCTCGACGCCATGTTCGACTGCCGCCTCTTCAACATCGACGAGAGCGAGGTGCGGCGGCTCCTGCGCCATCCGAACGCGGCGGTGGCGCTGTCCGACGCGGGGGCGCACCTCTCCTTCCTGTGCGACGCGGGCTTCGGGCTGCACCTCTTCGGCCACTGGGCCCGCGAGCGCGGCGACCTCACGCTCGAGCAGGCGGTGCGGACGGTGACCAGCGCGGTGGCCGACGCCTATCGCATCAAGGACCGGGGACGCCTCACGCCCGGGGCCTGGGCCGACCTCGTGCTCTTCGACCCCAAGACCGTCGGGCGCGGCGGAAAACGTCGCGTCAACGACCTGCCCACCGGGGCCAGCCGGCTCGACACCCCCGCGGTGGGCCTCCACGGGGTCTGGGTCAACGGGGTGCGCACCGCCGACGAGCGGGGGGTCCTCGAGGACTGCGGCCGGCCCGGCCGGCTGCTCCGCGAATTCTCGGATTAGGCTTGACAACCCTTCTAGTTTAGGGTTACCTAACGACGCCCTGCTAGCCAGCTCCCGGTTCCTCGACCCACGCGAGCCAGCCCGGCCATCTCATTCTCGGGAGGCGTCGCGATGGGTCGCACCCGGTCGTTCCGGAGACATATCGCGCGGGCCGGGCGTCGCGGGCCCGCGCTCCACCGCATGGTCGGGTCCACCGTCGGAATGAGCCTCGCGCTCGTCGCCCCGAGCGCGTGGGCCCAGACCCCGTCACCGACCGCGGAGCAGAAGGAGGGCAAGGACGACGTCGCCCTGCCCGGCGTCGACGTCCGGAGCCAGCGCAACCAGTTCAAGCTCGAGGAGCCGAGCCTCTACAAGCTCCCGGACCCGATCAAGGACACCCCGCAGTCCATCACCGTCATCCCGGAGCAGGTGCTCGACGAGCGTGCGATGTTCACCCTGCGCGACGCCCTGCGCACCGTGCCCGGCATCAGCCTGGCCGCGGGCGAGGCGGGCGGACGCCAGGGCGACAACCTCACGCTGCGCGGCTTCCCGGCCGGCAACGACATCTACATCGACGGGGTGCGCGACCTGGGCCAGTACTCGCGCGACACCTTCAACCTCGAGTCGGTCGAGGTGCTGAAGGGCCCTTCGTCGGTCCTGTTCGGCCGCGGCTCGACCGGCGGCATCATCAACCAGGTCAGCAAGTCGCCCAAGCTGTCCCCGTTCTACGAGATCAGCGGCACCGTCGGCAGCGGGCCGCAGGGGCGGGCCACCCTCGACTTCAACCAGCCCTTCGGCGACGCGGCCGCCCTCCGCCTGAACCTGATGGGCTTCAAGGGCGACACCCCGGGGCGCGACCTGGTCACGAGCGAGCGCTGGGGCGTGGCGCCGTCGTTCGGCATCGGCCTCAACGGCCCGACCCGGCTGATCGTGAGCTACTTCTACCAGGGCGACGACAACCTGCCCGACTACGGCCTGCCGTATCTCCGTGGCGGCCCGGCCAGGGTCGACCCCAAGAACTTCTACGGCTTCCCCACGCGCGACTACGAGCACGACGACGTGCACATCGGCACGATCCGGCTCGAGCACGATCTCAACGAGAATCTCCGCTTCCGTAGCACCCTGCGGTTCGCCCTGATCGACCGCGGCTCGCTCGCTTCGATTCCGGCCATCGCGGGGACACCCGGGAGCCTGCCGCTGTCCGCGATCCAGGTCTCGCGCACCGGCATCCAGCGGTCGCAGGTGGACACCAGCGTGCTGAACACCACCGAGGTGGTCGCGAGGTTCGACACGTGGCGCTTCAGGCACACCCTCGTCGCCGGGTTCGATGCGTCGCGCGAGAACTCGGACGTGCGGCGCTACACGTTCACCGGGGTGCCCAACACCGAGCTGATCAACCCGGACCCGGACGCGGGTCTCGCCGGGATGGGGCGGGTGAAGAACTTCGACGGCACGTCGGGCGCCACCTCGGTGGGCGTCTACGCGGTGGACGAGATGGCGATCACCGAGCAGTGGAAGATCATGGGCGGCCTCCGCTACGATCTCTTCGACGCCGACTTCCGCAACATGTTCCTGGGCCAGAGGCTCTCCCGCACTGACGAGGCCCTGAGCCCGCGCGCCGCGCTCGTGTTCCTGCCCACCAGAGCGCAGACCTACTACTTCTCGTACGGCACCTCGTTCAACCCCTCGGCCGAGGCGCTGGTTCTCGCGCTCAACAACGCGGGCACCGAGCCCGAGAAGAACGAGACCTTCGAGCTGGGCGCCAAGTGGGACCTGCTCGACGGCGCGCTCGGCATCCGCACCGCCGTCTTCCGGACCTACAAGAACAACGCGCGCACCACCGATCCGGTTCTGGGCGTGCAGGTGACCGACGGCAAGCAGCGCGTACAGGGCGCCGAGCTCGAGGTGGTGGGACGGGTCCTGCCCGGATGGAACGTGTGGCTGAGCTACGCCTACCTCGACTCCCGCGTCCTCGATTCCCTGGACATCCAGAACGGGGTGCCGGTCCAGGGCAAGCGCCTCGCCAACGTGCCGGAGCACTCGGCGAGCCTGTGGACCACCTACGACATCACCCCCCAGTGGCAGGTGGGCGGCGGCGCGGTCTTCGTGGACAAGCGCTACGCCAACACCGACAACCTGAACGTGGTGCCGTCGTACGTGCGCGGCGACCTGACCGCGGCGTATCGCCCGATCGGGCCGCTCGAGCTGCGCTTCAACGTCATCAACGTCTCGGACGAGCGGTACTTCGACGCCATCCATCCGAGCCACGTCATCCCGGGCAACGCGCGCACGTTCCTCCTCACGGGCACCTGGAGGTTCTAGCCGGGCGATGCTGCTGCACATTCCCAAGGTCTTGCGCGAGGCCCAGGTCGCGCATTGCCGCGCGACCCTGGAGAACGCCAAATGGGTGGACGGGCGCGAGACGTCCGGCCACCTGGCGGCCCGGGTCAAGCGCAACCTGCAGGTGGACGAGGCGACTCCCGAGGCGCGCGAGATGGCCCACGTCGTCGTGACCGCGCTCGAGCGCACCCCGCTGTTCATGGCCGCCGCGCTTCCCCTGCGGGTCTTTCCCCCGCTCTTCAACCGTTACGAGCCCGGCATGGCCTTCGGGGCGCACGTCGACAACGCCATCCGCGAGCTCACGAGCTCCCCGCTGCGCGTCCGTACCGACCTCTCCGCGACGCTGTTCCTGAG
>JBGQHJ010000253.1:0-3957 GCA_041497895.1 Methylomirabilia bacterium | reverse complement strand
GCTTCGGGATCCGGAACTCGTCCCACGAGCCGAGCCGCCACTCCCGCGAGGCGCCCACCGCGGTGGGCACGATGGGCGCGCCGGAGTGCCGGGCCAGTGCGATCACGCCCTCTTTCAACACCTCGCGCGGCCCGGTCGGCCCGTCCGGCACGACCACCACCTCGCCGCCGCTCCGGAGGGCGCGCGCGAGCCGGCGGAGCGCCTCGCCCCCGCCGCGCGAGGAGGAGCCGCGCACCGGGACGAGGCCGAATCGGGTCATCCAGCGCGCGACGACCTCGCCGTCGCGCGAGCGGCTCGCGAGCACGTGGCTGCCGCGGCGGCCGTAGAGGTAGGGGAGCAGCAGGATGCGGCCGTGCCAGACCGCGTAGATCACCGGCGCGCGGGTGGCCCAGAGCGGCGCCACCGCGGCTTCCTCGCGCCGCACGCGGAGGGTGAGGGCGAGCGCGCGCAGTGCGACCGCGCCGAGCCGGGGGCCCACCGCGAGGGCGAGCGGCGCGGGGATCTTCATCCGGCGCGCGCGACCGCGAGCACCGCGCGCGCCGCGCGGCGCCCGACCCCCGGCTCGCCGAGCCGGGCGCGGAGCTCCTTGAGCGCGGCGCGCTGGGCGGTGGCGGCCACCGGATCCTCGAGCAGCCGCGACGCCTCGCGCGCGAGGCGCTCACCGGTCACCTGCTCCTGGATCAGCTCGGGCACCACCGAGCGCCCCGACACCAGGTTCGGCAGCCCGATCCACTGCACCCGCGCGAGCAGGCGGGCGACGAGCTCGGTGGTCCGCGAGACGCGGTAGCACAGCACCATCGGCGTGCCGAGCAGGGCCGCTTCGAGCGTGGCGGTGCCGGAGGCGATGAGCAGTGTGTCGGCGGCGGCCATGACCTCGTAGGTCTGCCCCTCCACCACCGCGATCGCGGGGCCGGGGCCGGCGTGGCGCAGGTGAGCCTGCACCTGCTCGCGGGGCACCGTGGGCGCGAGGCCCAGGACGAAGCGGCGGCGCCCGTCGTCGGCCGCGAGCCGGCGCGCCGCCTCGAGCATCGGGGGCAGCAGCCGCTCGACCTCCTCCCGTCGGCTGCCCGGCAGGAGACCGATCAGGGAGTGGCCGGGATCCGCGTCGAGGCGACGGCGCGCCTCGTCGCGCGTCAGGTCGAGCGGGAGCACGTCGAGCAGCGGGTGGCCCACGAACTCGACCGGCACGCCGGCCCGCTCGTAGAGCGGGGGCTCGAACGGGAAGACCGCGAGCACCCGGCTCACGCGCCGGGCCATCTGCCGGACGCGCCCCGCGCGCCACGCCCAGAGCTGGGGCGGGATGAAGTAGACCACCGGCACCCCGGCCCGACGCGCCCGGCGGGCGAGCCGGAGGTTGAACTCCGGGAAGTCGATGAGCACCAGCGCACGGGGGCGCTCGGCGGAGAGCCGGGCCCCGAGCGCGCGGTAGGCGCGATAGAGGGCGGGGATGCGGCCGACCGCCTCGCTGGTGCCGACCGCGGCGTGCGCGGTCGGATCCACGACCACGTCCATTCCGGCCGTCCGCATGTGCCCGCCGCCCATGCCCACGAGCCGCACTCCCGGCTCGAGCGCGCGCAGGGCCCGGCAGAGCATGCCGCCGTGGAGGTCGCCGGACGCCTCGCCCGCCGACAGCATGATCGGCGCGCGCTCCGCCACGGGCTCAGCGGCCATCGTCGCTCACCAGCGCGATGCCCGCCTGATCCGCGAGCCGGACGACCGGGTCGCGGTCGACGAGCAGCACCCGTCCGGCCGGCACCGCGAGAGCGGTGGCCCCGCTCTCGCGCATCGCCTCGATCGTCGCGGTGCCGATGGTGGGGATGTCGAAGCGGTAGTCGTGCGAGTCGGCGACCGTCTTCACCACCACCGCGCCCGGCCCGGCGAGCCGGCCTCCGCGGCGGATGGTCTCGTCGGTCCCCTCGGCGGCCTCGACCGCCACCGTCACGCCCCGCGCGCGCACCACCGTCTGTCCGATGCCGTCCTCGGCCAGGCGTCCGGCGAGCCGGAAGCCCTCGCGGATCTCGGCCCACTCGTCTGCCGAGGGAGGGCGCGCGGTGAGGGTTCCCGCCGGGAGGAGCCACGGGGCCAGGAAATCGCGCTGGTCGAGCACCTCGATACTCATGCCCGCGAGCGTGGCAACCACCATCTGGCCGAGAGCCGCGTCGGAGAGGCCGCCGCGGGCGAGGCCACGGCCCGCCGCGTCCGCCTCATCGTACCGCGCGAAGGCGCTCGACTTCCAGAACTTGCCGACGAAGACCGCGGCCTCGACCCGCTGCGCCGCGAGGCCGGTGAGCACCGCCTGGATGTCGGTGATGGCGGACGGGATGACGTGGTCGGCCGCCTCGGCCAGCCCCGGCGCGTCCTCGAAGGCGAAGGCCACCACGCGCCAGCCGTGGCGCCGGGCTTCCGCGGCGGCGCGGCCGGGAAGCGTCCCGGCCCCGGCCATCAGGCCGAGCGAACGCTCCACGGAAGATCCTCCGGCCAGGCGGTTTCGCCCCGGCCCTCGCGGATCATCCGCTCGATCTCCAGCGCGACGGCCAGCGATCGCAGGTCATCCGCCTCGGGCAGCTCCACCGGCCCGCTGCCGTCGGCGGCCCGCACCGCCGAGATCAGGTGGCGGATCTCGAGCTTCAAGGGGTTGTCCTTGTGGACGAGAAGGTGCTCCACGAAGGAGGCCTGCCGGTAGCGGATGGACTCGCGGTTGAGGGTGTACTCCTGGGCGGCCCGCCGATGGATCTGGATGTCCTGGTGCGAGTAGTCGAGGAAGATGTACGCGTCGGGCTGGGTGATGGCGAGGGTGCGGATCTTCTCCTCGGTGGCCCGACTCGCGGTGATGGTGGCCATCGCGCCCGAGTCGAACACGATCTGCACGTTGGCCACGTCGGTCACCGGCGAGTGCACCGAGGAGCCGACCGCGGTGATCTTGCGCGGCTCGCCCTCCACGAGGCCGAGCACGATGTCGATGTCGTGGATCATCAGGTCCATGACCACCGAGTCGTTCTGCACCCGCGGCACGAACGGGCCGAGGCGGCGGGACTCGATGAGGATCGGCCGCTCCACGATCTTGCGCAGCTCCTGCACCGCGCCGTTGATCCGCTCGACGTGGCCCACGTGCAGCACCCGGTTCTGCTGGCGGGCGATCCGGAACAGGTCCTTGGCCTGCTCGAGGGTGGAGGTCATCGGCTTCTCGACCAGCACGTGGGCGCCCGCCTCCAGTAGGTCGCGGGCCACCGGGAAGTGCTGCTCGGTGGGGACGGCCACGGTGGCGAAGTCGATCTGGCCCGCGAGGTCGCGATGGTCCCGGAAGGCGCGCGCCCCGTAGGGGGCGGCGACGAGCGAAGCGCGCGCGAAGTCGGTGTCCACCACCCCGACCAGCTCGACGCCCCAGATCTCGGCGAGGGCCAGGATGTGGTACTGGCCCATGTGGCCGGCGCCCACCACCGCGCCCCGGATCTTGGGCTCGGTCCCGTTCGTCACGAGATCTCCCCCTCGAGTGCCTCGACGGGCGCCCGGCCGGTCCGGGCCGCGCCCGGAATCACGCCTCGCTTCGAGGCCTCGACGAACTCCACGATCCGGGCCACCAACGGGTGGCCCCCCAGCTCCTGCTTCACGCGCTTGATCGCGGCGCCCGGGGCCGCGCCGGAGCGGTAGAGCAGGCGGAACGCGGCCTGCACCTGGCGCCGCGCCGCCGCGTCGATGCCTCCGCGGCGCATGCCGACCACGTTGACCGACCGGGCCACCGCGGGGATGCCGTCGGCCATGACGAAGGGCGGGACGTCCTGGGTCACCTTGGAGCAACCCCCGATATAGGCGTAGGTGCCGATACGGGTGAACGGATGGATGCCGGTGAGACCGCCGATCGTCGCCCGGTCCTCGACCGTGACGTGCCCGGTCAGCCCCGCGTAGTTGATGACGATGACGTGGTCGCCGAGCACGCAGTCGTGCGCGACGTGGCTCGAG
>JBGQHJ010000252.1:0-3959 GCA_041497895.1 Methylomirabilia bacterium | reverse complement strand
TTCCCGGCCCACCGGGTGAGCCCGCTCGAGGCGGTCCGGAGCCTGCTGCCCGAGCTGCGGGCGCACCCGCTCTACGTGACCATCGACGTCGACGTGCTCGACCCGTCGGAGGCACCCGGCACCGGCGCGCCCGAGCCCTGCGGGATCACGGCCGCCGAGCTGGTGGAGATCATCCGCCTCCTGACCCCCTGCGACATCGTCGGCACCGACCTCATGGAGGTCGCGCACACCTGGGACCCCTCGGGCCGCACCGGCATCACCGCCTCCTGGATCCTCCGCGAAGCCATTCTCACGTGGTGGGGCCGATGAAGCCACACGCGCTGAATCCGTCCGCGGAGCCACACCCGCCCAGCCCCGTCAGGCTAGACCACGGTCAACATGGCTCAGCCATGTTGAAGATGAAGAAGATGAAGGGCAGTCCCGAATGACCGCCCCCAGCGGGTCGCCTCAGCAGTACTCGGCCCCGCGCTACTACGAGATCGCGTTCGACATGAACCGGCGGCAGGAGGTGAACTTCCTCGTTCACTGCTTCCGCCGTTACGCCCGCCGGCGCGTCCACTCGGTGCTCGACATCGCCTGCGGCACCGGCCCGCACCTCATCCGCCTGGCCGAGCGCGGCTACGCCATGTCGGGGCTCGACCTCTCGCCCCAGAACATCGCCTTCCTCCGCGAGCGCGCCGCCGGCAAGGGGCTCGAGGCCGACCTGCTGGTGGCGGACATGACCCGCTTCAAGCTGAAGCGGCCGGTGGACGCGGCGATCTGCATGCAGGACTCCCAGGGCCACCTGCTCACCAACGAGGCGCTGCTCGCCCACCTCCGCTGCGTGGCGCGGAGCCTCAAGAAGGGCGGGCTCTACGTCTTCGACCGCTACATGTGCTCGTCGTGGACCGATCCCGCCCGTCGCTGGTCGTGGACGCGGCGGCGGGGCCGCGCCACCGTACGGGCGACCTTCGAGGCGCTCAAGGACCTGAACCCGGTCACCCAGACGTTCTACGAGGACATGGAGCTCGAGACCCACGAGGACGGGGTGCGCCGGGTCTATCGCCAGCGGCACGCCTCGCGGATGGTCTTCCCGCAGGAGCTCCGCACGCTCGTCCAGCTGGCCGGCGGCTTCGACCTGGTCGAGTGGTTCTACGGCTTCAAGCCCCACCTTCGTCTCGAGCAGGCCCACCATCCCCTGCTGATGGTCGTCGTGCTGCGGAAGCGGTAGCCTGGCCAGCCTGATCCTCAAGCGCGGCGCGGAGCGCCGGATCCGGGCCGGGCATCCGTGGATCTACCGGGGCGAGGTCGGCGACCTCAAGGGCACCTGGTCCGCGGCCGCCGCGGTCGACGTCGCCGAGGCGACGGGCCGCTACCTCGGCCGGGGCTTCTACAGCCCCCGCTCCTCCCTGGTCTGCCGCCTGCTCACCCGCGCCGACGAGCCGATCGACGCGGCGTTCTTCCACCGCCGCCTCGAGGCGGCGCGGGAGCACCGACGCGCCGCCGGCCTCGCGGGCTCCGCGTACCGGCTGTGCTGGAGCGAGGCCGACGGGCTGCCCGGGCTGGTCGTGGACCGCTACGGGCCGGTGAGCGTCGTCCAGTGCCTGACGCTCGGCATGGCGCGCGTCGCCGACTGGGTCCGCGAGGCGCTCGCCCGGCTCTTCCCGGGTGACCCGATGCTACGGCTCGACGATCCGACCGCGGCGCGCATCGAGGGCTTCGAGCCGGTGCGGGAGACCTACGCGACCGAGCTGGTCGTCGAGGAGGGGCCGGCGCGCTTCGCGGTCGCGCTCGGCTCGGGCCACAAGACCGGCCTCTACCTGGACCAGCGCGACAACCGCCTGCTCGTGGCCGGCCTCGCCCGGGGCCGCCGGGTGCTCGACGCCTTCTGCTACGGCGGCGGCTTCGCCTGCCAGGCGCTGCTGGCCGGCGCGAGCGCCGCACTGCTGGTCGACTCCTCCGTCGAGGCCCTGGCGGTCGCGCGGCAGAACCTGGCCCTCAACGGAGTGGCGGGGCGCGCCTTCATCGGGGCCGGCAACGCCTTCGACGCGCTCCGTGAGCTCGAGGCGCGCGGCGAGCGCTTCGGCCTCGTGGTGCTCGATCCGCCGCCCTTCACGCGGCGCAAGGACGCGGTCGAGGCGGCGGCCCGCGGCTACAAGGAGATCAACCTCCGGGGCCTGCGCCTGCTCGAGCGCGGTGGCCTGCTCGCCACCTTCTCCTGCTCGCACCACGTCACCCCGGCGCTCTTCGAGGACATCTGCCGCCAGGCCGCCGGCGACGCCGGCCTTCGCGTCCGGCTCCTCGCCACCCTCACCCAGTCCCGCGACCACCCCGTCATCCTCACGATCCCCGAGACCCACTACCTCACCGGCCTCCTCCTCGAGCTCACCTAACCCCCGCACTCGATCGCCCAGCCAAGAATGTAGGAATGTAAGACCTGACCCCAAAACGGTGATCGCGGAGCCGGGAGTGCTGGCGGGGCCGGCGGGCCTCCCGGGAACCGTGTCTTCTGCGGGTCGTCGGAGCCGCCTGCCGATCTGTCTCGTGGCTCGATCGAGACGGCGGCATCCGGTATGCGACTCAGCGTGTTCCCGGGAGGCCCGCCGGCCCCGCCAGCACCCCCGGCTCCGCGCCACGCGCGAGCTAGCTTTCCCGGTAGAAGATCAGCAGCACGCCGATGAGCGCCAGCGCGACCGCCCAGATCGACCCCGGCACCCGGCGGCGCGCGTCGGGCAGCCGCAGCTCGAGCCAGCGCGCCCAGCCGACCACCATCGCCAGCACGCCGAGCGGGGCGTGGGTGACCTCGAGGAGGAACTCGTCCTTCAGGTTCTGCGACTCGTGCGAATGGGTCAGAAGCAGCGCGCCCCCGACCGCGCACAGCAGCGGGAAGATCAGCGCCGCGCCCCGCGAGGACATGCGGCCGGCGCGGACCATCCACTCGAAGGCGCCGAAGGCGACCACGAGCAGCACGAAGAGCCGGTGCTGGAGCACCGTGGCGACCAGCCATCCTTCCCAGAACCCCTCGGGCCCGAGCGGCCAGGAGCCGGGGTCGTTGCGCAGGATCATGAAGACCGCGAGCCCGAGGAAGACGAGCGGCCAGTGCCGGGCCCAGCGCCCGCGGCCGGTGGCGTGCAGGATCGCGAGCAGGCCCATGGCCAGCACGAGCATGCCGGAGACGTGGTGGTTGAACTCCGACCACGCGCGGTCGGCGTCGTTGCGCGGGGCGCTCGGGTCGTCGATCGGCATCTCGGCGAGCGAGGGCGAGTGGAGGCTCGGCAGCCGCGGCGTGAAGCGGGCCGCCACCTCGGCGAGCGTCGCCCGATCGGAGGTCAGGTCGACGGCCGGCGGCAGCGAGGTGAGCGAGGCGGCGGCGAACAGCACGGTGAGCCCGAGGCCGACCTCGACCTCGACGAAGCGCCGCAGGATGCCCTGGTCGACGCCGGCCGACGCCCCGTCCATCCGGCGGATCGCCCGCGAGTTGAACGCCCCCAGCGCGAGGAGGCCCGCCAGGATCACGATCTTGGTCAGCACCATGAGCCCGTAGGCGGTGCCGAAGAGCGCGGTGCTCCCGGGGGCGTAGTAGAGCGTGAGCCCCACCCCGGCCGCCACCAGGCCGCCGACGGCGCCCAGCGCCAGGCTCGAGAAGCGGCGAAGCAGGGCGACCGGCCACGGCCGCTGGCGGCGTCCCACCGCGGCGGCGGTCAGGTGCACGAGCCCGCCGATCCACACCGCGGCGGCGAACTGGTGGGCGCCGTCCAGCAACAGGAGGACCCCGCGCGACTCGAGCCGTGCCGCCGCGTGGCTGGTCCACGGCGCGACCACCGCGAGGGTGGCGGCCAGCAGGACCGCCGCTCTCAGCAGACCCGGCCGGAGCCCGGCCGAGTCGCCGCGACGCCTGAGCCCGAGGGCGCAGACCGCGAGCGCGGCCCCGGCGACCACGCGGACGGCGCTCACCTGGACGTAGAGCGTCCCGAGCGCCG
>JBGQHJ010000251.1:0-3960 GCA_041497895.1 Methylomirabilia bacterium | reverse complement strand
GCCGACCTCGGCGAGCTTGTCGTGCAGGTGCGAGATCAGGTTGTTGATCTCCGCCTCCCGCTCGAGTCGCCGCTTGGCCACCCGCCGCATCAGCTCCTGGTAGTCCTCCAGGTGGAGCACGCGGAGGGCCAGGTCCTCCAGCTCCGCCTTGACCTTCGCCATGCCCAGCCGGTGGGCGAGCGGGGCGTAGATGTCGAGCGTCTCCTGAGCGATCTTCCGGGCCTTGTCGGCGGGCAGGTACTGCAAGGTCCGCATGTTGTGGAGCCGGTCGGCCAGCTTGATCATGAGCACGCGGAGGTCGCGTGCCATGGCCACGAGCATCTTCCGGAAGTTCTCGGCCTGGCGCTCCTCCCGCGAGGAGAAGGCCAGCTTGCCGATCTTGGTCACCCCGTCGACCAGGTCGGCAATCTCGGCCCCGAACTCCCGCTGGAGGTCTCCCTTGGTGGCCTTGGTGTCCTCCAGCACGTCGTGGAGCAGACCTGCCGTCACCGTGGTCACGTCCATCTTGAAGTTGACCAGGAGGCCGGCGACCTCCAGGGGGTGGGACAGGTAGGGCTCGCCCGAGGCGCGCTGCTGACCCTGATGGGATTGCTCGGAGAAGCGGTAGGCCCGCTCCAGGAGAGCCAAGTCAGCGGCAGGCTGGTACTTGGGAATCTCCTCGATCAGCGTCTGCAGTTGGGTCAACCCACCGCCTCCTCAGGTTGACCTCAAATTCTGCCACTAAAATCAGGCTTTTGCTACCGCTTTCTTGCCGCCGGGCCTTGCCCCTTCTCGACCGCCGGCGCGGCCTGGGTGCGCCCTCCGGCGCCTGCAGTGGCCCGTGACCGCCGGGCGAGCCAGGCTTCCCAGTCCACGATCAGGGCGGCGGCGGCGACGGACGAGTAGGTCCCGGTCACCACGCCCACGACCAGGGCGAACGCGAAGTCCCGGAGCACCTCTCCTCCGAAGATGAGCAGGACGAGGGCGGCCAGGAAGGTGGTGAACGAGGTGAGGATGGTCCGGGACAGGGTCTGGTTGAGCGCCCCGTTGATCAGGTCGGCCAGCCCCTGCCCTCGCCGGAGGCCCCGACCGCGGGTTTCCCGGATCCGGTCGAAGACCACGATGGTGTCGTTGATCGAGTAGCCCACGATGGTGAGCAAGGCCGCCAGCACCGGGAGCGACATCTCGAGGTTGGTCACCGAGATGGCCCCCAGGGTCACCATGACGTCGTGGGCCAGGGCGAAGATGGCGATGACGCCCCCCCGAAAATCGAACCGGATGGCGACGTAGATCAGGATCCCGGCCATGCCGGCCAGGACCGCATAGAGCGCCTGGACCTGGAGGTCCCGGCCGACCTGCGGGCCGACGAACTCGAGCCGGCGGATCTCCACCTTGGTCCCGGCCGCCTTGGCCAGCGCCGCCTGGACCCGGGCGCCCAGCTGCTCCGAGCCCTGCGCGGTCGGGGGCAGGCGGATCAGGTACTCCTGCGAGTCGCCGAACTGCTGGATGACCGCGCTGCCCAGGCTGAGCTCGTCGAGGCCCTTGCGCACCTCGCCCACGTTGACCGGCTTGTCGTACCGGACCTGGACCAGGGCCCCGCCCGTGAAGTCGATGCCGTAGTTGAGGCCTCCGTGCAGCACGATCGACAGGATCGCCAGGGCGACCGCGCCGAGCGAGGCGGTGTAGAACCACCGCCGCTTGCCCACGAGGTCGTAGTGCGCGTTGACGAAGATCTGGAACATCGCGCTCCTAGATGGAGATCCGTTCCACGCGCCGGGACCCCATGTAGATCAGGTCGAAGACGAGGCGCGTGAAGAAGACGGCGGTGAAGAGGCTCACCAGGATCCCGATGGCCAGCGACACCGCGAATCCCTTCACGGGGCCGGTGCCGAACTGGTAGAGGATGGCCGCCGAGACCAGCACCGTGACGTGGGTGTCGACGATGGTGCGGAACGCGCGGGAGAAGCCGGCGTCGATCGAGGCGCGGACCGTCTTGCCGCCCCGCAGCTCCTCCCGGATGCGCTCGAAGATCAGGATGTTGGTGTCGACCGCCATGCCGATGGTCA
This sequence comes from Methylomirabilia bacterium, assembly GCA_041497895.1. Lineage (GTDB taxonomy): Bacteria > Methylomirabilota > Methylomirabilia > Rokubacteriales > CSP1-6 > CAMLFJ01. Next base: position 1,915 of record JBGQHJ010000251.1, on the reverse strand, counting down.
GCACCACTCCCGCGATGCCGGGCAGGGTGAGCGTGGCGTGGAAGCCGGCCATGGCGGCCATCAGGAGCAGGAGGTTGAGCGCCAGCGCGAGGTCGGCCACGAGGCCCGAGAGCCGGTAGTAGATGAGCATGAAGAGGACCACCGCCAGCGCCGCGGCCCCGGTCGAGATCAGCCCCTTCCGGATGGAGTCGGCGCCGAGGGACGGCCCGACCGTCCGCTCCTCCAGCACCTGGACCGGAGCGGGCAGCGCGCCCGCGCGGAGCACGATGGCCAGGTCGGTGGCCTCCGCCGAGGTGAAGCCGCCGGTGATCTGGGCGCGCCCGGACGGGATGCGCTCGCGGATCTGCGGGGCCGAGTGGATGTTGCCGTCCAGCACGATCGCGAGGCGTCGGCCCACGTTGGCCTCGGTCAGATCCCCGAAGGCCCGTCCCCCCGTCGCGTTGAAGTCGACCGAGACATAGGGCTCGCTCGTGTTCTGGTCGATGGACACCCGCGCGGTGGCCACGTCGCGGCCGGTCACGTAGGCCTTCTTCTGCACCACGAACGGCACCTTCCGCTCCTGGTGGGTCTCCTTGTCCACCCGCCGCTGGTACAGGATCTCGTCGCCTTCCGGCACGCCGCTGCGCAGCGCGGTCTCCGGATCGATCTTGTCGTCCACGAGCTTGAACTCGAGGAGCGCGGTCTTGCCGATCAGGGCCTTGGCCCGCTCCGGGTCCTGCACGCCCGGGAGCTGGATCAGGATGCGGTTCTCGCCCTGCTGCTGGATGGAAGGCTCGGCGACCCCGAACTGGTCCACCCGGTTGCGGATCGTCTCGAGGCCCTGCCGCACCGCCAGCTGACGGATCTGGGCCGCCTCGCGCGGCCTGAGCGTCAGCACGATCCGGCCGGCGGCCTGGTCGGCCTCCTTGCGGTCGAAGGCGCCCAGGACCTCGCTCGACGTCGCCAGCGCCGTGTCCCAGCTCTGCGGCGAGGCGATCTGGATCACGAGGTCGGTGGTCCCGCGCCGCTCGATCTTCGAGACCGCGATGCCCTTCTTCTCGAGCTCGGCCCGCACGGTGTCCCCCGCCCGCTCCACCTGCGCCTCGAGAGCCTTGTCCACGTCCACGCCGAGCACGAGGTGGATGCCCCCCTGGAGGTCGAGACCCAGGTTGATGCTCTTGCGGGGCGGGTAGAGATACCAGGCCGACAGGGCGATCACCACGACCACGAGGCCGATGCGGAGCCCGAGGTTCCGGCGCATCTAGCTCGTCGATTCCTTCTCGCCCGCCGCGGGCACGATCCGGCCGATGGCGGAGCGCTCGAACTCCAGCTTGACCTGCTCGGCCACCTTCAGGGTGACGGTCTGCTCGGAGAGGCCGACCACGGTGCCGTAGATCCCGCTCGAGGTGACGACGCGATCGCCCTTCTTGACCGCGGCCAGGAGGGCCTCGCGGTCCTTCCGCTGCTTCTGCTGGGGCCGGATGATCAGGAAGTACATGATCGCGAACATGCCGATCATCAGCGGCAGGACGGACATGATGCCGCCGCCGGTGCCGCCACCGGCAGGCGACGGCCCCATTGCGTATGCGAGATCCACCATGAAGGTCAGGCCTCCGAGTCAGCGGGTGTGTCGGCCGAGTCGCCCAGGGATTCTACCCCATATCGCGCGAGAAACCGAGATCGGAACCGTCCGAAGGTCCCGTCGGCCACCGCCCGGCGCATGTCGCGCATGAGCCCCAGGTAGAACGTGAGGTTGTGGAGCGTCAGCGCGCGGTAGGCGAGGAGCTCGCGGGCCGCGAACAGGTGACGCAGGTAGGCCCGCGAGAAGCGGCGGCACCCCTCGCAGGGACACTCCGGGTCGAGCGGCGACCCGTCGCGGGCGAAGCGCGCATTGCCGATGTTCAGCGGTCCGTCGGGAGTGAAGGCCTGACCGTTC
>JBGQHJ010000250.1:0-4134 GCA_041497895.1 Methylomirabilia bacterium | reverse complement strand
GTGTGGAGCCTGCAGGAGTGCTTCTCCCGCGTCCGCTCCTACGTCTTCGTTTCCGAGATCGCGGAGGTCACCCAGGCCTTCAACACCTATCCGGTGGACACCGCGATCGAGTGGGCGCTCAAGTCCTCCTCGGTGGACTATCACTGCCGCTCCGACTTCGGCTACGCGTTCAGCCGCTTCGTCCGCACCGAGCTCGAGTCGCTCGACCGGAAGACGACGGTGCTGGTCCTGGGGGATGCCCGCAACAACTACAACGACCCGCAGGCCTGGGCCATCCGGCAGATCCGCGAGCGAGTCAAGGGCGTCATCTGGCTCAACCCCGAGGGGCAGTGGGGCTGGGGCATCGGGGACAGCGTGATGCCGCTCTATTCGCCGGCCTGCGACATCGTGAAGGAGTGCCGCACGGTGGGGCAGCTCGTCCAGGTCGTGGATCAGCTCGTCCACTCATGGTGGCGGCGCGGGCGCTAGTCGCGCGGCTCCTGCTGGTCGTCCTCCCGTCGGCGTCCGTGACCGCTCCCCGCCCCGCCCTCGCCGCGGAGTGCGTGGCGCTCGAGGACTTCGCGAGGGGATCGGCCGGGGAGTTCCCCCCGGACTGGAAGCCGCGCAAGGAATCGGGCCGCCCGGTGTACACGATCCGCGAGGAGGGCGGGCTCCGCTTCCTTCGCGCCGCCGCCCGCCGCGTCGGGATCCAGGCCGGGCGCGAGGTGGCGTGGAGCCTCGAGACCTTTCCGATCCTGGCCTGGTGGTGGCGACCCGTCGAGTTCCCGACGGATTCCGACGAGCGGAAGTCGTCCACCAACGACAGTGTCGTCTCCGTCTACGCTGTCTTCCCGAGCTCCGCGGTGTCCGTGAAGAGCCTCAAGTACATCTGGAGCCGGGTGGTGCCGGTGGGCACGCATCTCACGTCGAGCGCCGGGAGCACCCAGGTCCGGGTGCTCCGCAGCGGGACGCAGCAGAGCGGGCAGTGGGTGGAGGAGCAGGTGAACGTCCGCGAGGACTACCAGAAGTACTTCGGCGGGACCGACGTGCCCAAGCCGGCCGGGATCGCGGTGCTCACCGATTCCGACGATACCAAGAGCAGCGCGCAGGGCGACTACGCCAACTTTCGCGTGTGCAAGCCCTGAGGCGCGCCGCCGGTGGCTGACGGCGCCGACCCGTTCGAGGTCCTCTTCGCCCGCGGCGTCACCGACGGGCTGCCCGTCGTGCCCCCGACGCGTGAGCGAGTGGCGGCGGCGGTGGCCGCGACGGGACGCGACGGCGCCGACCTCGTCGCGCTCGTGCCCCCGAACTTCGGGCGCGCCACCATCGAGAAGGTCGCGATCAACGCGGTGATGGCGGGCTGCCGGCCCGACTATCTGCCCGTCGTGGTCGCGGGGGTGGAAGCCATGTGCGACGAGGGCTTCGACCTGCACGGGGTCTCGGCCACCACCAATTTCTCCTCGCCGCTCTTCATCGTGAACGGGCCGGCGCGCGGGCGGCTCGACATCAACTGCGGCGCCGGCGTCTTCGGGCCGGGGTGGCGGGCCAACGCCACCATCGGGCGGGCGCTGCGGCTCGTCGCGGTCAACCTGGGGGGCGCGATCCCCGGCGTGGTCAGCATGTCCACCATGGCCCACCCGGGGCGCTACACCTACTGCATCGGCGAGCACGAGGAGGAGAGCCCGTGGGACTCGCTCGCCGTCGAGCACGGCTTCGCCCCCGGCGAGAGCGTGATCGCCGCCTTCGCCGGCGAGGCCCCGCACGGCGTCTACGACCATCTGAGCCGCACCGCGAACGACCTCCTGATCACGATCTCGAAATCGCTGGAGGTGATCTCGCACCACAAGTCCACCCACCATGGGGACACCCTCGTGGTGCTCTCGCCCGAGCACGCCCGCACCGTCGCGGGCGACGGCTGGGGTAAGGCGGAGATGCGCGACTTCCTGTGGAGCCGGCTGCGCAAGCCGGTGCGCGAGCTGATCCCGGGCGTGGATGGCGGGGAAGGGCTACCCGCTCACGTGCTCGCCAAGTTCCCGCATCCGGAGCGCGAGGAGACGCTGATCCCCAAGTTCCGCGAGCCGGGCAATCTCAAGTTCGTGGTGGCGGGAGGCACCGCCGGGCGCTTCTCAGCGGTGATTCCGGGCTGGACCTTTCCCAAGAGCTCGCGCATGATCTGGAGGAAGATCCACCTGCCCGAGGAGGCACCATGAGCGACGACGAGTTCCTGGATCCGACCGACTCCGTGGCGGTGCCGCGCAAGACCGCGCGGCGACTCGAGAGCCTCGAGGGCAAGACCATCACGCTACTCGACATCTCGAAGGCCAAGGGCAATCACCTGCTCGACCGCGTGGAAGAGCTGCTGCGGGAGCGGGTCCATCCCAAGGCCATCGTGCGCAAGAAGAAGCCAACGTTCGCGCGGCCGGCCCCCGAGGACCTGCGTCAGGAGATCTTGAAGAACAGCGACGCGGTGATCGAGGCCCTCGCCGACTGAGGGTCCTGCACCACGTGCAGTGTGCACGACAGCGTGTTCTTCGAGGACCAGGGCATTCCCACGGCCACGATCATCTCGACCGAGTTCAAGCGGGCGGCGCGGGCCCAGGCCGACGCGCTCGGGGCGACAGATTACCAGACCGTGATGGTGGCGCACCCGATCCAGCCCCTCACCCGGGATGAGGTGCGGGCGCTGGCCGATAAGGCGTTCGACGAGATCGTCGCGCGACTGACGCGCGGGTGACCCTTCTCCTCAAGCTGGTCCTGGTGCCCGGGCTCATCGCCCTGGTCACCCTGGCCGGCCGTCGCTTCGGCCCCCGCATCGGCGGCTGGCTCAACGCCCTGCCGCTGGTGGCGGGGCCGGTGCTCTTCTTCCTGGCTCTCGAGCAGGGGGAGGCCTTCGTGGCGCGGGCCGCGGAGGCCACCCTGGCCGGCCTCGCCGCCGTCGCCGCGTTCGCGGTCATCTACTCGTGGACCGCGGTGGCGCGGCCGTGGTGGGTGTGCGTGCCGGTGGGCTGGGCCGCCTTCGCGGTCCTGACCGTCGCGCTCCAGGCGGTGCACTGGACGGCGGTGTCGGGGCTCGCCCTGGCGCTGGGGGCCTTCGGTCTCGCGCGCTTCCTGCTCCCGCGCCTCCCGGACGCGCCGATCCCGGCCCCGGCGCCCGCGTGGGATCTGCCGCTGCGCATGGCGGCGGCCCTCGTGCTGGTGTTCCTGGTCACCGGCCTGGCCGCCTGGCTCGGCCCCCGGCTCTCCGGCGCGATCACGCCGTTCCCGATCGCCACCACCATCCTGCTCGCGTTCACCCACGCCCAGCAGGGCGCGCCCGCCGCGGTGGGATTCCTGCGCGCGTTCCTGCCCGCGATGTGGAGCTTCGCGCTCTTCTGCTTCGTGCTCGCCTGGGGCGTGGTGGGGCTCGGGCGCGATCCGGCATTCCTGCTTGCGCTCGCCCTGAGCCTGGGCGCTCAGGGACTGGTGTGGGTCGGTCTCGAGGCGGCGGCTAGTCGGGGAAGCGCCAGGCGCGGCCCTCGGGCGGCTCGTCCGTCAGCGTGAACTGGGGCAGGGCGAAGTCGGCCGAGAGATCCTGGAACACGACGCGGACCCGCTTGCCGATCGCCACGTTCGCCTCCGGCTCGGGGCGGAACTCCGGCGTCACCAGGTTCGCAATGATGCGGAGGGCCTCGTCCGGGGTGGGCTGGCCCCGCTGCTCGTCGAGCTCCACCAGCACCACCGCGTAGGGCGTCCACTCCTTGAAGCCGGGCTGGATCGCGTGGTGCACGACCTCGTAGGAGTAGATGTGCCCGCGCCCGCTGACCGGCTTCCACTCCCACTCGAGCGACATGCACCACGGACACCCGTGGCTCGGCGGGTAGCGCATGAGCCCGCACGCCTTGCAGGCGCGGAGCATCAGGCGGTGGTTCGCGCGCGCCAGCTTGAAATGCTCGCGCCACTCGGAGTCGTTCTCCGGGATCACCAGGTTCATGCCGCGGTACTCGACGGAGGCCATCGCTAGTTCCTCATGAGGAGGGCGGAGCCGGTCGGGGGCATCGCCCAGCCGAGGTTCATGGTGATGCGCGCGTCCTTCACCTGGCGGCACTTGCCGGGCGAGTAGTCGTAGCTGTGCTTGCCGTCCTCCCAGCCCGGGCAGTAGTCGTCCACCTGGCCGCG
>JBGQHJ010000249.1:0-4137 GCA_041497895.1 Methylomirabilia bacterium | reverse complement strand
CCGTACACGGTGGTGTTCCACCTGAAGCGCCCGCAGCCCGGCCTCCTCGTGATGCTGGCCTCCGGCTACAGCCCGATCTACGCCGCGCACGTGAACCCGGCCGCCTACCGCACCGGCTGCATCGGCACCGGCCCCTTCAAGATGAAGGAGTGGCGGAAGGGCGAGTTCGTGGACTACGTGAAGAACCCCGACTACTTCGTGAAGGGCCGACCCTACCTGGACAGCCTTCGCTACGTCATCATCAAGGAGCGGGGGACGCGCACCGCCGCGCTCCAGGCCGGCCAGCTCGACGTGTCGTTCCCGGGTGAGACCACCAAGACCGCGGCCGAGCAGCTCAAGAAGGCGGTGCCCGGGCTCGTGATCACCCCGGTGGCCCAGGCGGTGAGCGACAACATCATCATGAACACCAAGAAGCCGCCCTTCGACAACCCGAAGGTGCGGCTGGCGGTGTCGTACGCCATCGATCGCCGGGCCCTGATCTCGGCGGTGCACCAGGGCGGGGCGGTGCCGGGCGCCTCCCAGCCGCCGAAGCCCTACGGGGTATGGGGCCTGCTCGAGAAGGATCTCCTCGCGCTCCCGGGCTACGGCAAGCCCGCGGACATGAAGGCGCAGGCCAAGAAGCTCCTCGCCGAGGCGGGCATCACGCCCCAGGACCCGCTGCGGGTGGAGATGAGCACGCGGGCCATCGCGATGTACGTGGACCTCGCTTCCTTCGTGATCAACGAGCTGAAGCAGGTGGGCATCGAGGCGACGCTCAAGCAGGTGGAGACCGCGCAGTGGCACCCGATGGCGACCCGCGGGGAGTACCAGATCGGGGCCAACCTGACCGGGCTGGGGGTGGACGAGCCCGACGCCAACTACTACGAGAACTACGCGTGCGGCTCGCCGCGGAACTACAGCCAGTACTGCAGCGAGGAAGTGATGAAGATGATCGAGCAGCAGTCAAACGAGCTGAACCCGCAGAAGCGGCTCGCCCTCGTGAGCACGCTCCAGAAGAAGGTGGAGCAGGACGCGGCGCGCCCGCTGCTCGACTGGCGGCTCGACTACTTCACGGTGTGGCCGCACGTGAAGAACCTGGTGCCCCACGACAACATCTACAACTTCGGCCGCATGGCCGACGTCTGGCGGGACAAGTAACGCTCACGCGCCCGGGGTCCGAATCGTGAAGACGTACATCGCGCAGCGGCTGGGTATCGGCCTGCTGACCCTGCTCGGCATGTCGATCGTGATCTTCGGCATGCTGCGCCTGGCTCCCGGCGACATCGTGGACATCCTGTTCTCCACCGGCGGGTACGTGAACCCGGCCGAGCGGGCCGCCATCGAGAAGGAGCTCGGCCTGGACCGCCCGGTCTGGGTGCAGTACGTGGAGTGGCTCCGCCAGATCGTGACCGGCGACCTCGGCAAGTCGTATCGCTACGATCTCCCGGCGTGGGAGATCATCCGCCCGCTCATCCCGGTCACCCTCGAGCTGGCGGTGCTGTCCCTCATCGTCTCGGTGGCGCTGGGCGTGCCCTTAGGCGTGATCAGCGCGGTCCGGCAGGACACCGGGCTCGACTACGCGCTGCGGGTGTTCAGCCTGGCCGGCCTCAGCATGCCCTCGTTCTGGCTGGGCATGGTGATCATCCTGAGCCTGGTCGCGTGGTTCGGCTGGATCCCGCCGGTCACCTACGTCTCGCCACGGGAGAACTTCCTCCTGCACTGCGTGCAGTTCGCGCTGCCGTCGCTCGCGGTGGGCTACCGCTCCTCCGCGCTGATCATGCGCATCACCCGCTCGTCGCTGCTCGAGGTGATGCGCGAGGACTACATCCGCACCGCGCGGGCCAAGGGCCAGTCCGGCCGCATCGTCATCTGGCGCCACGCGCTCAAGAACGCGATCCTGCCGGTGGTGACCGTGATCGGCATCGAGTTCGCGTTCCTCATCGGCGGGCTCGTGGTCACCGAGACCGTCTTCAACCTCCCCGGGCTCGCGCGCTTCCTGGTGGAAGCGATCCTCTGGCGGGACTACCCGATCGTGCAGAACCTGGTCATGTTCATCGCCATCGTGGTCATCCTCTCGAACCTCTTCGTGGACATGCTCTACGGCTTCCTCGACCCGCGGGTCCGCTATGGCGACTAGGCCGCTCGGCGTCGAGGTGCCGGGCGTGGCGATGGCCCTGCGCCGGCCCGGGGCGTGGACGGTGCTCATCCGGTTCTGCCGCAAGAAGCCGCTGGGGGCCATCGGCGGCTTCCTGACGCTGGCCATCCTGTTCACCGCGGTGTTCGCCAACCAGCTCCAGACCCACGACCCCATCGCCACCGACGCGGGCCAGAGCCTCGCCCGGCCCGGGGCCGATCACTGGCTCGGCTCCGACCATCTCGGTCGCGACATCTACTCCCGCATCGTGCACGGGGCGCGGGTCTCCCTGATCGTGGGCCTCGCCTCCACCCTGCTGGGCTCGGTGCTGGGCGGGATCATCGGGCTCCTGTCGGGTTATGTCGGCGGCAAGACCGACCTGATCACCCAGCGGGTGATGGACATCCTGCAGGGCCTGCCGCTGCTGGTCCTGGCCCTCGTGATGTCGGCGGCGCTCGGGCCGTCGATCCCGAACGTGGTCATCGCGATCTCGATCCCGATCATCCCGCGCGCGGCGCGGGTGATCCGGGCCAGCGTGCTCTCGATCCGCGAGATGCAGTACGTGGAGGCGGCGCGCGCGGTCGGGCTCCGGCACCTGCGCATCGCCTTCCGCCACATCCTGCCCAACACGGTCGGCCCCTTCATCGTGCTGTGCACCGCCCAGCTCGGCAGCGCGATCCTGGTCGAGGCCGCGCTCTCGTTCCTCGGGCTGGGCGTCCCCGAGCCGTATCCCTCGTGGGGCCGGATGCTCTCGGTCTCCGCCGCGGAGTACGCGCAGAAGGCGCCGTGGCTCGTCCTCTTCCCCGGCCTGGCCATCAGCCTGGCCGTCTTCGGCTCCAACCTGCTCGGCGACGCGCTCCGCGACACGCTCGATCCGCGCCTCCGCGGCGCCTAACCAAGAACCCCCTCTCCCCTCGGGGGAGAGGGCACGGTGAGGGGTGGCTTCCATGGCCAACGTCGACGATCTCTGCTGGATGCCCGCGTCCGAGCTGGCTCCGGCCATCAAGCGCCGCAAGATCTCCCCGGTCGAGGTGATGAAGGCGGTGCTCGCCCGCGTCGAGCGCCTCAACCCTCGTCTCAACGCCTTCGTCACGCTCACCGCCGATCAGGCGATGAAGGCGGCCCGCGCCGCCGAGCGCGCGGTGGGGAAGAAGGGGGTCCGGCTGGGCGCGCTCCACGGGGTCCCGTTCTCGACCAAGGACCTGGTGATCACCAAGGGTATCCGCACCACGTTCGGCACCCGGCTCTTCGCCGACAACGTGCCCACCGAGAGCGCACCGATGGTCGAGCGGCTCGAGGCGGCGGGGGCGATCCAGCTCGGCAAGACGAACACCCCGATGATGGGCTGGATCGGGGCCACCCACAATCTGCTCTTCGGCATCACGCGCAATCCCTGGAACCTCGACCGCACCCCGGGCGGCTCGAGCGGCGGGGCGAGCGCGGCGGTGGCCGCGGGCCTGGGACCACTCGCCATCGGCACCGACGGCGGCGGCTCGATTCGCATCCCCGCCTCGCTGGCCGGCATCTACGGCATCAAGCCCACCTTCGGCCTGGTGCCGATCTATCCGTTCAGCGCGGCCTGGGGGCTCTCGCACATCGGTCCGATGACGCGCACGGTCGCCGACGCCGCCCTCATGCTGAACGCCGCCGCGGGGCCCGACGCGCGCGATCCCTTCTCGCTCCCGGGCCCGCGGGTGGACTACGTCCGGGCGCTCAAGGGCGGGGTGAAGGGCCTGCGGGTGGCGTGGACCGCCGATCTCGGGTTCGCGAAGGTGGTGGACCCCGAGGTGACGAGCGCGTGCGAGCGGGCGGCCCGGCGGTTCCGCGAGCTGGGCTGCCGCGTCGAGGAGGTCACGCCCAAGTGGCCGAGCCCGCACGCCGCCTGGAGGACCATGTTCCTCGGCGGCATCGCGGCCCGGCTCGGACCCGCCCTGCGCGACCGCCGAGACGACATCGATCCGGGCCTGCTGGCCATCGCGGACGAGACCCGCGGCTGGAGCCCCACCCAGTTCGTCCAGGCCTGG
>JBGQHJ010000248.1:0-4225 GCA_041497895.1 Methylomirabilia bacterium | reverse complement strand
TACCACCCGGACGAATTCACGGAGCTGGCGGAGCGCGGCCGGGAGCTGGGGTTTGCCCACGTCGAATCGGGTCCCCTCGTCCGCTCCTCCTATCACGCCAAGCGGCAGACCGACCTCGCGGGAATTCCTCAATAGATGGACTACGTCCCGATCCTGATGGTCTTCGCGGTGGCCGCGGTGGTGGCGGGGGCCCTGCTCGGGATTCCCTCCCTCATCGCGCCCCGGCGCGTCTCGCCGGTGAAGCAGGAGCCCTTCGAGTGCGGCAAGGACCCGGTGCAGCTGCCGGAGGGGCGCTTCGCGATCAAGTTCTCGACCATCGCCATCTTCTTCATCCTCTTCGATATTGAACTTGTCTTCATATGGCCTTGGGCGACGATGTATCGGCGTCTCGGCTGGTTCGGGTTCGTGGAGATGGTGGTGTTCCTCGGCATCCTCATGCTCGGCTTTCTCTACATCTGGAAGAAGCGGGGGCTCGAATGGGAGTAGGGACGTTCTTCACCTCGAAGCTGGACGAGGCCATCGGCTGGGCCCGGAAGTACTCCATCTTCCAGTACCCGTTCGTGACCGCGTGCTGCGGCATGGAGTACATGGCCACCGCGTGCTCGCACTATGACGTCGACCGCTTCGGGGCCGGCCTGCCGCGCTTCTCGCCCCGCCAGGCCGACGTGCTGTTCGTGGTGGGCACCATCAGCCACAAGATGGCGCCGGTGCTCAAGCGCATCTACGACCAGATGTGCGAGCCCAAGTGGGTGGTGGCCTTCGGGGTCTGCACCTGCACCGGTGGCTTCTACGACAACTACGCGACGGTCCAGGGCATCGACACCATCATTCCGGTGGACGTCTACATCCCGGGCTGCCCCCCGCGCCCCGAGAGCGTCATCGACGGCCTGATGAAGCTTCAGGACAAGATCGCGGCGGGCACCCAGCGGTACTGATCCGGATCTCTCTTCCGACATGGACGGTCCCGCCATCCTGGCCCGGCTGCGCGAGCGCCTGGGCGACCGCGTCCTGGCGACGCACGGGTACCGCGGCGATCACACCGCGGTGGTGTCCCGGGAGGGCCTGCTGGCCGCGCTCACCCTCTGCCGGGACGACGCGGCCCTCGGCTTCGACATGCTGGTGGACGTGACCGCGGTGGACTACCTGCGGTTCCCCGCCCGCGAGGACGGGCCCCGCTTCGAGGTCGTCTACCATCTCTACTCGGTCGCGAACGGCCACCGGGTGCGGCTGAAGACGCCGGTGGAGCAGGACGATCCCGTCGTCCCGACCGCCTCCAACCTCTGGCCCATCGCCAACTGGCTCGAGCGCGAGGTGTGGGACATGTTCGGCGTCCGCTTCGATGGCCATCCGGATTTGCGCCGGCTCCTGATGTACGAGGAGTTCGAGGGCCACCCCCTGCGCAAGGACTATCCGATCAACCGTCGCCAGCCCCTCATCGGGCCGAAAGTCTAGCCGGTGGCCGACGCGCGCGAGCTGTTCCTGGGCGAGGGGAGCGGAGGCGGCGAGGGGAGCAAGCACCTCCACGTCAACATGGGCCCGGCCCATCCCGCGATGCACGGCATCGTACGCATCTTCGCGGAGCTGGACGGGGAGACGGTGGTGAAGACCGACGTGGAGATCGGCTACCTCCACCGGGCCTTCGAGAAGGACTGCGAGGCGGGACCGTACAACAACGCGATCCCCTACACCGACCGGCTCAACTACGTCTCCCCGCTGATCAACAACTTCGGCTACAGCTCGGCGGTGGAGAAGCTGCTCGGCATCGAGATCACCGAGCGCTGCAAGTACATCCGGGTGATCATGAGCGAGATCTCCCGCATCTGCGACCACCTCACGTGCGTGGGCGCGGGCGCCATGGAGCTGGGGGCCTTCACCGTCTTCCTCTACATGATCAAGGCCCGCGAGTTCCTCTGGGAGCTGGTGGAGGACGTCACCGGGGCGCGGCTGACCATCTCCTACGGGCGCGTGGGCGGGGTGAAGGCCGATCTGCCCGCCGGCTTCGACCTGAAGGTCAAGAAGGCGTTCGCGGAGACGCGGCAGGTCCTGGAGGAGGTGCACACCCTCGTCACCGGCAACCGGATCTTCATGGACCGGATGGTCGGGGTGGGCGCGCTCTCCAAGGAGGACACCATCGCGTGGGGCATCACCGGGCCGCTGCTACGCGCGGCCGGCGTGCCCTTCGACCTGCGCAAGACCCAGCCCTACTGGGCCTACGATCGGATCCCGTTCGACATCGCGCTCGGCAAGAACGGCGACAACTTCGACCGGTACCTGGTCCGCATGGCCGAGATGGAGCAGTCCATGCGCATCGCGGAGCAGGCGCTCGATGGCCTGCCCGGCGGGGCGATCCAGGTGGACTGGGAAGGCAAGGCCATCCCGCCGGACGTCTACGTCGATCTGGGCAAGCAGGGCAAGACCGAGGGGTTGCTGCTGATGCCGATCACGCTCTCTCCGAACCTGCAGGGGCAGGACCGGAGCGCCCACGATCGCGTCAACGCCCACGACAAGCGGGTGATCCTGCCGACCAAGGCCGACACCTACGGGTCGATCGAGGGCCTGATGAACCATTTCATGCTGGTCATGGAGGGCTACGGCATTCGCCCACCCGCCGGCGAGGCCTACTTCCCGGTGGAAGGCGCCAACGGCGAGCTCGGCTTCTACGTGGTCTCGGACGGCAGCGACCGGCCTTACCGCGTGCACTGCCGGCCCCCGTGCCTGCCCCCGGTGGCCGCGCTGCCCAAGATGATCGAGGGTGAGATGGTGGCCGACATCATCCCCACCTTCGGATCCGTCAACATGATCGGCGGCGAGCTGGACCGCTAAGAATGCGAATCAGAAAGACGCGACTACAAGAGACGCGAAAGCTCCTTACAGAGGGCACGGCTCGCCGTGCCCGTCTCAAAAAATAAAACGGGTTGCCTTGACTCCCAACCAGTCTGCCAATCACGCCCCGAATGCCTGACGCCAAGCACCCCGGGTTCACCGCGGAGCAGCTCGGCGAGGTCCGTCGCCTCCAGGGCCTCTACCCCGACAAGCGCGGCGCGCTGCTACCGGTGCTGCGGCTCGGCCAGGAGGTCTTCGGCTACGTGTCGCTCGAGGTGGAGGAGTACGTGGCCGGGCTCTTCGGGCTCTCGCCCGCCCACGTCCACGAGGTCGTCACCTTCTACACCCTCTTCTTCCAGCAGCGCCCCGGTCGCCACGTGGTCTCGGTGTGCCACAACCTGTCCTGTCACCTGCTGGGGGCCAAGTCGATCGTCGAGCACCTCACCCGGCGCCTCGGCATCGAGGTGGGCGAGACGACCGCGGACGGGCGGGTCACGCTGCTGACCGTGGAATGCCTCTGCGCCTGCGAGCAGGCGCCGATGATGCAGGTGGACGAGCGCTACGAGGGGCTGCTCACGCCGGAGAAGGTGGACCGGATCATCGAGGGCCTGTCCTGATGGCGGAGAAGATCTTCACCCGCAACTTCGATCGCCCGGGCTCGCACACGCTGCCGGTCTATCGCGAGACCGGGGGCTACACCGCGCTGCCCAAGGCGCTCGGGATGGAGCCGGCCGCGATCACCGAGGAGGTGAAGAAGTCCAACCTCCGCGGCCTCGGCGGCGCCGCCTTCCCGACCGGCGTGAAGTGGACCTTCGTCCCCAAGGGCTCGACCGCGCCCAAGTACCTGGTCATCAACGCGGACGAGGGTGAGCCCGGGACCTTCAAGGACCGCTACCTCCTCGAGTGCGACCCCCACGCCCTGATCGAGGGCATGATCATCGCGTCACGGGCGATCGACTCCCACCTGGGCTTCGTCTACATCCGCGGCGAGTACGTGAAGCCGTGGCAGGTGTTCAGCGGCGCGGTGAAGGAAGCATACGAGGCGGGGCTGCTCGGCAAGAACATCCAGGGCTCGGGCTTCGATTTCGACATCGTGGTGCACCGCGGGGCGGGCGCCTACATCTGCGGCGAGGAGACCGGGCTCCTGTCCTCGCTCGAGGGCAAGAAGGGCTGGCCCAAGATCAAGCCGCCGTTCCCCGCGGTGAAGGGCGCGTTCGGGCATCCCACCATCGTGAACAACGTGGAGACCATCGCCGCGGTGCCCCACATCATCAACCGGGGCGCCGAGTGGTTCGCTGGGCTGGGGACCAAGACCCAGGGCGGGACGCGGCTCTACTCGGTGTCCGGCCACGTGGTGAAGCCGGGGGTGGTGGAGGCGCCGGTGTCGGTGACGCTCCGCTCG
>JBGQHJ010000247.1:0-4249 GCA_041497895.1 Methylomirabilia bacterium | reverse complement strand
TGAGATCGGGGGTGGTCTCACTCAGCGGGCTGGCCGCGCGCCGCGCCAGGCGACCCGCGAGGAGATGCTCGACGGACGACGCGGTCACGGAAGCGGCCGGGCTCAGCTCGCCACGGGACGTGGCTGCAGCCGGTCGACGACAGTGGCCAGCACGCCCGCCGCGCTCCCGCGCACCAGAAGATCCGCCTGGCCGTCGTGGGGCGTCTCGCTCAGGTTCACGATCGCGAGCGTGGCCCCGGCCTCCTTGGCGTGGAGCGGCATGTAGGCGGCCGGATAGACGACCAGCGACGAGCCGACCACCACGAAGAGATCGCAGACCCGGGCGCGCCGCTCCGCTTCCTCGAGCTCCACGCGAGGCATCGACTCGCCGAACATGATGGTGCGTGGCTTGATGATGCCGCCGCAGGGCGGATCGCACACCGGGACCGCCACGCCCGCGTCGAGCCACTCCTGCACCCGCTCCCGCTCGTAGGGCGTCTCGCAGCTCAGGCATCGGGCCTGCGTGGCGTTGCCGTGCAGCTCGATCACCCGGTCCGCGGGAAGCCCCGCCCGCTGGTGCAGGTTGTCGATGTTCTGGGTGATCACGCAGTCGAGCTTGCCGAGCCGCCACAGGGTCACCAGCGCGTGGTGGCCCGGGTTGGGCTCGGCCCGCCGGATCACCGGGAAGGTGGTGCGGCCGAGCTCCCAGTAACGGCGCCGGCCCACCTCGCTACCCATGAAGTTCTGGAACGTGAACTCGTTGGGATCGAACCGGTCCCAGACGCCTCCCGGGCTGCGGAAGTCGGGGATTCCCGACTCGGTGCTGACCCCGGCCCCGGTGAAGACGACGACCCGGCGCGCACCCGCGACGAGCCCGGCCAGCCGCTCGACACCGGCCTGGCTCACGAGCGGCGCTTCCCCTTCGCTTTCGCGGCCTTCTTCGCCGGACGCTTCTTGGCGGCTTTAGCAGCCTTGGGCTTGCCCTTGGGCTGGGCCGAGGCCGGCCGCGGCCTGGGGCGGGCGGCCACGTGCGCTTCGTTCCGCGCCCCCACCCCGCCGCGGATCCTGGGCCCGCGCCCGATCGCTTCGATCCAGGCGGCGAGATCCGCCGCCAGCTCGGGATACGCGTGCTCTCGGTAGGCCTCGAGCGCCCGGAGGGCGGCAGGGTCCTTCCAGGGCTTGAGCACGAATGGCGCCTCGGGATCCTGCAGATCGAAGGGCGCCTCGGTGGCCATGGTCATCACGATGTACCGACGAGTCAGCTCGGGCATGTCGATCGCCTCACTTCGGTCAGGGCCGGGAAAGGACCGCGCGCCTCACGCGCCGGTCGTGAATGTCGTCGATCATCCGGATGCCCGACGAGCCCGCTCATCGCTCGCTCCCCTCGAGGCCTCGATCGCCCGCCCGAGCCGTCCAAGCGTACTCTGGGCTCGGCCGGACCTGCAAGCCTCCCGTCCTGTGGGACAATCGCGCCATCATGCGCGCCATGCTGCTACGGGCGCAGGCGTCGATCGGCACCGCGCCGCTCGAGCCGGCCGAGGTCGTCCCGCCCACCCCGGGGCCCGGCGAGGTGCGCGTGCGGGTCCACTGCTGCGCGACGTGCCGCACCGATCTGCACGTCGTCGAGGGCGACCTCGCCGCGCGTCGCCTGCCGATCGTGCCCGGACACCAGGCCGTCGGCACCGTCGAGGCGCTCGGCCCGGGCGCGGGACGGCTCCGGCCCGGTGATCGCGTCGGCATCGCGTGGCTCCGCGCGACGTGCGGCGCGTGCGCCTTCTGCACGACGGGCCGCGAGAACCTCTGCGAGGGCTCGCGTTATACCGGCTGGACCGATGACGGCGGGTATGCCCAGTACTGCTGCGTGCCGGAGGCCTTCGCCTACCTCATCCCCGACGTGTTCGACGACGCCGAGGCCGCGCCCCTGCTCTGCGCCGGCATCATCGGCTACCGGGCGTTGCGACGGAGCCAGCTCGCGCCGGGCGGGCGTCTCGCCCTCTACGGCTTCGGCTCCTCGGCCCACATCACGCTGCAGGTGGCCCGGCACTGGGGCTGCGCGGTGTACGTCTCCACCCGCGACGCGGCCCACCGGGCTCTGGCGCTCTCGCTGGGGGCCCGCTGGGCGGGGGGACCCGGCGAGCCCTTGCCCGAAAGGGTGGACTCGGCCATCGTCTTCGCGCCCGCCGGCGACCTGGTGCCGATCGCGCTACAGAGCCTCGAGAAGGGTGGCACGGTGGCGCTGGCCGGCATCTACATGACCGACGTGCCGGCCATGGCCTACGAGCCGAACCTCTTCTGGGAGAAGACCCTCCAGAGCGTCACCGCGAACACCCGGAGCGACGGGCTCGCCCTGCTGGCCGAGGCCGCGGCCATCCCGATCCGGCCCCGGATCACCCGCTACGCGCTGGCCGACGCCAACACCGCCCTGCAGGATCTCGCGGGCGACCGGGTGGCCGGCACCGCGGTCCTGATGGTCGACTGAGCCCGGCCGGTCAGCCCAGTCCGAGGAGGCGCGGGACCACGAGCGTGACCCACGGGACCAGAATCACGATGAGGAGCCCGGCGCACATCATGTACACGTAGGGCATCATCGCGCGGGTCGCCCGGTCGCCGGGAATATTGGCGATGCCGCAGGCGATGAAGAAGCCCACGCCGATCGGGGGCAGGAACAGCCCGATGCCGGTGGCGGCCACTACCACCGTGCTGTAGTGGATCACGTCGATCCCGAGCCGGGTCACCACCGGCATGAACGTCGGCAGCAGGATCACCACCGCGGGCAGGCCCTCCAGGACCGCGCCGAGCACGATGAAGAGCAGCGCGGTCAAGCCGAGGAAGACGAGGTTACCACCGGGCACCGCGAGCATCGCCTTCAGCAGGAGCTGCGGGATCTGCTGCACCGCGAGCACCCACGCCACCACCGCGGCGGTGCCGAGGAGGAAGCACACCGCGGCGGTCACCACCGCGCTCTGGATGAGGATGCGCGGCAGGTCCGCCCATTTGATCTCGCGGTACACGAAGACGCCGACGATGAACGCGTAGAGCACCGCGAGCACCGCGGCCTCGGTCGGCGTCACCACCCCACCCAGGATGCCGCCGAAGATGATGGCGGGCAGGCCGAGCGGCATGACCGCGTCCGAGAACGCGCGCCAGATGTCGGCCCAGGACGCCCGCTCGCGCGCCTCGATGCCGCTCCGGCCCGCGTCGTACCAGATGTAGACCATGATCGCGAGCGCCAGGACCACCGCGGGCAGGAAGCCGGCCGCGAAGAGCGCGGCCACCGACACGTTCGCGACCGAGCCGATCACGATCATCAGGATGCAGGGTGGGACCAGGATGCCCATCGCGGAGGCCGCCGAGACCACCGCCACCGCCTGCTCCGGTCGGTAGCCAGCCCGCAGCATGGGCGGGATCATGGTCGAGCCGATGGCGGACACGTCGGCCACCGTGGAGCCGGAGATCCCGGAGAAGATGTACTCCGCGACCACCACCGCCATCGACAGGCCTCCGCGGATCCAGCCCACCAGCACCTGGGCCAGCCGGACCAGCCGCACCGCGATCCCGCCGGTCTCCATGAGCGAGCCGGCGAGGATGAAGAGGGGGATCGCGAGCAGGACGAACGAGTCCACGCCCTCGAAGATCTGCTTCACGATCACGGTGAGCGGGTAGTCCCCGCTCCACCACAGCCCGATGAAGCCGGCCACCCCGATGACGAAGGCCACCGGCACACCCAGGAGCAGCAGCACCAGGAACGAGACCGCGATGATCGGGATCATGCCGAGACCGGCCCGGAGGCACCGCGGAGCGCCCGCCAGAGGTGCGGCAGGCTGTAGAGGATGATCAGGGCGCCGCCCGCCGGCACCGACGCGTAGACGTACTGCTTGGAGAGGCCCATCACCGGCGTGCGCTGGAACTGTCCGAGCTCCACCAGCTTCCAGCCCTGCTGGATCATCAGCAGGCCGAAGCCCATCAGGACCAGCACCCCGACGACGTTGGCAACGCGGCGGATCCCGGGCGGGAACCGGTCGAGCACGAGGTGCAGGCGGAAGTGGGCGCTCCGGCGGACGCCCACCGCGGCCCCCAGGAACACGATCCACACGAAGAGCAGGCGGGCGATCTCGTCGTACCAGGTGAAGGTGCGGGCCATGACGTAGCGAGAGAAGACCCCGAGGAACACGTCGAGGCACAGCAGCACCATCATCACGAGCAGCAGGCCCTCGACGACCTGCGAGAGCGCCCGGGCCAGCACGGGCTACTTCGACGCCGCCTGGGCCGC
>JBGQHJ010000246.1:0-4250 GCA_041497895.1 Methylomirabilia bacterium | reverse complement strand
TTCGATTGCCATCCGATTCCCGGTGGCGTTGCCGGAGGGGCCACACCCGTTCCCATCCCGAACACGGAAGTTAAGCCCTCCAGGGCCGATGGTACTGCGCTGGTAACGGCGTGGGAGAGTAGGTCGCTGCCGGGGTAATTCAAGCGCCCGGGCCGAAAGGCTCGGGCGCTTTCACGTTTGCCTCCTGCCGGGGTAAAAGATCACATGCGAGCGCCGCTTGCCGTTTCCATCCTTGTCGACGAGATCGAGAGCCCGATCGGGCGCATCGTGATCGCGGTCTGTGACGGGCGTCTGTGTGCGCTCGAGTTCGGACGGTACCGCGTGCTCCGCACGCTGGCCGCCCGCTTCGGCGGCAAGCGGCCGGTCTGGGCCCGGGACCCCTTCGGCTTCAGCACGAAGATCCGCGCCTATCTGGCCGGCGACCTCACCGCGGTCGATCGCATCCGGGTGGATACCGGTGGCACTCCGTTCCAGCGGCGGGTCTGGCGGGCGCTGCGCCGGATCCGGCCCGGTCGCACCCGGAGCTACGGAGAGCTGGCCCGTGCCCTCGGGCTCGGCGCGGCCGCGCGCGCGGTCGGGGCCGCAAACGGCCGCAATCCGGTATCCATTGTCGTCCCGTGCCACCGGCTGGTCGGCGGAGACGCCTCGCTCACCGGCTACGGCGGAGGTCTCTGGCGCAAGCGCTGGCTCCTCCGCCACGAAGGAGCGGATCCCGCGGGCTCGCGCGGTGGCGCCCGGGCTAGATCACGAGCCGGGCGAGCGAGAGCAAGAGGGCGTGCATCGCGTTGACGACGGGCTGCAGGACGTAGTCCGTTCCTCCGGTCAGCAGAAGCAGGATGAGCAGGAACGGGCCCACCTGCTCGAGCTGGTTGATGAAGCTGCGCGAGACCCGGGGAAGCAGATAAGGCAGGAAGTGGCCGCCGTCGAGCGGCGGCAGAGGGACGAGGTTGAAGACGCCGAGGATCAGGTTGAGCTTGTAGACCTCATCGATTACGGAGGCGACGATCTTCGCCGCGAACGGCGGCATAGTGCCGTCGAGCTGGCCGAGCACCCACGGTGCCGCCAGGAGGGTCACGAACGCGGCCGTGAAGTTCGACAGGGGACCGGCCACCGCGACCCATGCCATGTCGCGGACCGGGTGTCGCAGGTTGCTCGCGTTCACCGGGACCGGCTTGGCCCATCCGAAGCCCGCGAGCATGAATGCGATCGCGCCGATCGGATCGATGTGCGGCAGCGGGTTCAACGTGAGGCGGCCGAGCCGCCGCGCAGTGGGGTCGCCCAAGCGGTCGGCCACGACCGCGTGGGCGAGCTCGTGCACCGTCACCGCTACCAGCAGGCCGGGGATCAACAGGATCCGACTGGAGAAGTATCCGACCGGATCGGTGAAGGGGTCGATCATCCGCCCCTCGGAGCCCCGGGCTCCGGGGACTCCGAGCCGGTGGGCAGCTCAGGTCCCGGGACGCGGTAGCGCTCGTCGAGCCACGCACCCAGATCGATCAGGCGGCACTCGAGCGAGCAGAACGGCCGGTGCGGGTTACCGGTCCAGTCGCAACTCGCGCCGCAGCGCGGGCAGCGCACCTGACGGGGGGCGCGGGCCTCCGAGCCTGCCACCGCGTCATCCTAGCCAGGGGGTCCCACGCTGTCAACCGGACCGCCGGCGTTGACATCGGCCGGACGCCGGGAGACGATACGCCCGTGTTCCGGCTGCTTCCGCGGGAAGAGAAGTTCTTCGATCTGTTCGAGCAGCAGGCCACGCACATCGTGTCCGCCTCGCGGGTGCTCGAGGAGTTGACCCTCGACTACGCGGACGCCAAGGCGAAGGCGCAGCAGATCAAGGACCTGGAGCACGCGGGCGATACCGTGACCCACGAGATCGTCCGCCGGCTCAACACCACGTTCATCACGCCCATCGACCGGGAGGACATCTACGCGCTCGCCAGCCGCCTCGACGACGTCCTGGACCTGATCGACGCGGTGGCCGACCGGCTGCTCCTCTACAAGATCAAGGCCCCGACCGACGGCTGCATCGGGATGGCCAAGATCATCGTGAAGACGGCAGAGGAGACCGACCGGGCGGTGCGCTGCCTTCGCACCCTCTCGCCCTTCTACCACAAGCACGCGGTCGAGGTGAATCGCCTCGAGAACGAGGCGGATCGTCTCCTGCGCGATCAGCTCGCGGCCCTCTTCGAGGGTGGCACCGACGCCATCGAGGTCATCAAGTGGAAAGAGCTGTACGAGACCATGGAGTCGGTCACCGATCGGTGCGAGGACGTGGTCAACGTGATCGAGGGTATCACCCTCAAGATGGCCTGAACCGGCCCGCTCGTCGCGCATGAGCGGGTCCCTGCTGCTGGTGGTGCTGATCATCCTGGTGGCTCTCGCCTTCGATTACATCAACGGCTTTCACGACGCGGCCAACTCGATCGCCACGGTGGTCTCCACCCGGGTGCTCACGCCCATGCAGGCGGTGGCGTGGGCCGCCTTCTTCAACTTCGTGGCCGCCTTCGGCTTCGGCGTGCAGGTGGCGCGCACGGTGGGCAAGGGGGTGGTCGACGCGGGCGTGGTGGACCAGTGGGTCATCCTGGGTGGCCTGTGCGGCGCGATCACCTGGAACCTCATCACCTGGTACTACGGGATCCCGACCAGCTCCTCGCACGCGCTGATCGGCGGGTACGCGGGCGCGGCGGTGGCGAAGGCCGGCTTCGCGGCGCTCCTGCCGAGCGGGCTGCTCAAGATCCTGGTCTTCATCGTGCTGGCTCCCGTGATCGGGCTGGGTCTGGGCTTCAGCCTGATGGTCATCACGCTCTGGACCGTGCGCTCGATCCGGCCCAGCCGGGTGGACGGCCTCTTCCGCCGCCTGCAGCTCCTGTCCGCCGCGGCCTACAGCCTCGGCCACGGAACCAATGACGCGCAGAAGACGATGGGGATCATCGCGATTCTCCTCTTCTCGGCCGGATACCTGGGATCGGAATTCTACGTCCCGATGTGGGTGATCCTGGCCGCGCACGCCGCCATCGGGCTCGGCACGCTCGCGGGGGGCTGGCGCATCGTGAAGACCATGGGGATGCGGTTGACCAAGCTGCGCCCGATCGGCGGCTTCTGCGCCGAGACCGCGGGAGCGATCACCCTCCTCGGCACCGCGGTGGCGGGGATACCGGTCAGCACCACCCACACCATCACCGGCTCGATCCTGGGGGTCGGCGCCACCCAGCGGCTCTCCGCCGTCCGCTGGGGAGTCGCCAGCAATATCGTCTGGGCCTGGATCCTGACCATCCCGCTCTCCGGGCTGATCGCCGCCATGGTGTGGGGCGTCACCAATCTGGTCCTCCACGTCGGATGAGCGGGTCTGCCCCACGCGCCGGCCGGGTGGCGGCGACCGTGGGCCTCTGGGGCCTGCTCCTCGTGGGATGGGTGCCGGCCCACCTTCATCCGGCGCTGGGCCTGGCGGTCGGCCGACGCATCGGCGATGCCCTGTGGTGCCTCCTGCCTCGCCGCCGCCGTGTGGCGCTGGACAACATCCGGCGTAGCCTGGGCCGGGGGATGGCCCCGGAGGAGATCCGGCATCTGGGGCGCCGATCCTTTCAGCACGTGGGGATGAATCTCGTCGAAGCCTCCCGGTACTTCCTCCGTCCCACCGATGTCATGCTCTCGCAGGTTCGCGTCGAGGGAGCCGAGCACCTGCGGAGCGCGGCCGCCCAGGGCCGGGGCGTCCTGATCCTGACCGCCCACTACGGCAACTGGGAGCTGCTGGCGGCGGCCCACGGGCTGACCGGTCTCCCCTTGTCCATCGTGATCCGCCCACTCGACCATCCGGCCCTCGACGAGCTGGCGGTTCGATTCCGCCGCCGAAGCGGCGCCGAGCTCATTGTCAAGCACCTGGCGGTGAGAGAGGTGCTGCAGGCCCTCCGTCGGGGCCGCATGGTGGGCATCCTCCTCGACCAGAACGCCACGCGCGCCGAAGGGGTGTTCGTTCCGTTCTTCGGCATACCCGCCTCCACGTCGAAGGGGCTGGCGGTCCTCGCTCTCCGGACGGGCGCGCCGGTGGTGCCGGTATTCCTCCGCAGGGAGCCGGATGGACGCCACTGCATGGACGTCAGCCCGGCCCTCGCACCCCCGCCCGACGGCGACGTCGAGGCCTACACCGCGACGTTCAACCTGGCGATCGAGGCGGCGATCCGTCGTGCGCCGGAGCAGTGGCTGTGGATGCACGCCCGGTGGCGGACCCGTCCACGGGAAGTGGCCTCATGATC
>JBGQHJ010000245.1:0-4398 GCA_041497895.1 Methylomirabilia bacterium | reverse complement strand
GGTGGTAGGGGTGGAGCCGACGGCGGAGGAGATCGAGCGGGCGCGCGGGGCCGCGGCCGGCGCCGACGCCACCGTGCTCTTCCTCTACGACGCGCACCTCTACGCGTCGAACAAGGCGCTGCTCGAGGCCTGCCAGGCGGGAGCGAAGCGGCTCGCGGTGGTGCTCATGCGCGACCCGTGGGACGCGGAGTTCCTGGCCCCGGGCGTGGCCGCGGTCACCGCCTACGGCTGGCGGCGCGCCCAGCTCGACGCGGTGATGGCCCGCCTCCTGACGTAATCCCTCTCCCCTCTGGGGAGAGGGCAGGGTGAGGGGTCCAGGGTGAGGGGGCCAGGGTGAGGGGGCCAGGGTGAGGGGGCCGCCTTACTTCGCGGGCAGGATCATGTACGTCGCCCGCCCCACCGCGAGCAGCTTGCCCTCGCCGTCGGTGATCGACGCCTCGCCGAACGCGATGGTCCGCCCGCGCCGGAGGATGCGCCCCTCCGCGTAAACGTCGCCGCCGGCCGCGCCGATGAAGCTCACGTTGAGGTCGAGCGTGGTCTGCCCCACCCCGCCCGCCGAGGCCTCGTGCATGGTGGAGAGCGCACCGCCCACCGCCATGTCCACCAGCGCCGAGTAGACCCCACCGTGCACGGGCGCGCCCGGCGCGTTGCGCAGCTCGTCGCGCACCGGCACCCGCAGGCGCACCCAGCCCTCGCGCGCGGCCTCGACCTCGACCCCCAGGTAGCGCCAGAAGGCGTTGCTCCGCGCGCGGGCGCGGACGCGCTCCAGCGGGTCGTCGCTCACGCGGCCGGGCGCTGCGGCATGTCCGGCTGCACGGCCTCCTCCAGCGTGAGGGCCGGCCGCCCGCCGAACGGGACACGCCGGATCGGGCACACCTCGAGGTCGCACATCGCGCAGTAGATGCGGTGGCAGGGGTCGGTGTGCAGCGTCATCTCGCCCTCGACCCCGACCTCCTTGATGACCTGTGCGGCCAGCTCCTCGGCGAGCTCGTGGGAGTGCTCCACCGACCAGAACTCGGGCACTACCAGGTGGGCGTCCACGTGGTGGAAGCGCCCGGCCCGGATCGCCCGCAGGTGATGGATGCGGATCACGCCCTGGCCCAGGTGCTGCTGCACCACGTCCAGCAAACGGTTGAGCAGCGCGGGATCCTCCTCGTCGAGCAGGCCGCCCGCGGCGTGCCGGACCAGGCGGAAGCCGGTCCACAGGAGGTTGAGCGCCACCACCGCCGCGACCACCGGGTCGAGCCACCCGATGCCGGTGAACCGCACCAGCAGGAGGCCGACCACGATGCCCGCGCTCGTGTAGAAGTCGGCCAGCACGTGGCGGCCGTCGGCCACCAGGGTGAGCGAGTCGTACCGGCGCCCCGCCCGGATCAGGTAGTAGCCGAGCAACAGGTTCACCACCCCCGCCCCCAGGACGATGGCCACGCCCAGGTCGATGGCGCGGAGCTCCGCGCCGCGGAGCAGGCTCAGGACGACCTCGTAGGCGATGAGCACCGCCGCGAATGCGATCAGCCCGCCCTCGAAGGCGGCGCTGAAGAACTCGATCTTGCCGTGGCCGTACGGGTGGTTGCGGTCGGCGGGCCGGCCCGCGAAGACGAGCCCCCCGAGCGCGAAGACCGCGGCCACCACGTTGACGATGGACTCGAGCGCGTCGGACAGGATGGCGGTGGAGCCGGTGAGCAGGTAGGCCTCGTACTTGGCGGCGAGCAGCACCACCGACACCGCGAGCGAGATCGCCACCGCGCGCAGGCGCGCGCGCTCGGCGGCATCGGTGGGGATCACGGGCTCCATGGCCCGATCATACCCGCGGCGCGGCCGGTTTGCGGCGTCGCGTATCATGAAGGCATAAGGTCACCCTCACACCGGGAGGCGACGCGATGATCGTGAAGCGTCCGGCCGCCGAGCGCGGCCACTTCGACCACGGCTGGCTCGACACCTCGCACACCTTCTCGTTCGCCGACTACCACGACCCCGCCCACATGGGCTTCCGCTCGCTCCGGGTCATCAACGAGGACCGGGTCGCGCCCGGCAAGGGCTTCGGCACCCACTCGCACCGCGACATGGAGATCGTGACCTACGTGCTGGAAGGCGCGCTCGAGCACGCCGACAGCATGGGCACCCGCTCGGTGATCGTGCCCGGCGACGTCCAGCGCATGAGCGCGGGGACCGGGGTCACCCACAGCGAGTTCAACGGCAAGCGCGATCAGCCGGTGCACTTCCTCCAGATCTGGCTCCTGCCCGACCGCCGCGGTCTCGCCCCCGGCTACGAGCAGAAGGCGATCCCGGAAGCGGAGGAGCGGGGCGCCCTGCGGCTGGTCGCCTCCCGCGACGGGCGCGGCGGCAGCGTGACCATTCACCAGGACGCCGATCTCTACGCCTCGCGCCTCGAGCCGGGCGAGCGGGTGAAGCACGCGCTGGCCGACGGGCGGCACGCGTGGCTGCAGATGGTGAGCGGGCGGGTCGAGCTGAACGGCACCGCGCTGGTCGCGGGCGACGGCGCGGCGGTGAGCCGGGAGAGCGCGCTCGAGGTGGTGGCGCTCGAGCCCGCCCACTTCCTCCTCTTCGACCTGAGTTAGGCCTGGCCGAGCTGCTGCTGGACGAACTGCTTGGCGTCGAACTCCTCGGCCACCCGGTTGTCGTTCTCGAGGATGGAGGCGGAGTCCACGTCGGCGTACTCCAGCACCCCCATGTCCTCGTAGGCCCGGCGCACCCGCGGGCCCCAGAGCCCGATGTCCTTCACGGTGGGGACGATCCGGGTGAAGAGCCGGCGCCGGAACTGCACCATCATGTCCGACTGCTCCACCGCCGCGACGCACTCCGCCACCGGCAGGCCCAGGCTCTCCCAGACCTCCTTCTGGTTGAAGCGATCGCGCATGTGATAGCAGGCCTCCACCACGAACTCCTCGCGCTCGTCCCGCTCCGCGTCGGTGAGCTGCGGGTAGACCTGGCGCAGGGCGAGGCGGCCGAAGGCCACGTGGCGGGCCTCGTCCTGCATGACGTAGGCGTTGACCGCGGCGCAGAGGGTGTTCGTCGAGGTGTCGCGGATCCGCTGGAAGGCGGCCAGGGCCAGTCCCTCGATCAGGATCTGCATGCCGAGGTAGGTCATGTCCCAGCGCCGGTCGGTGATCGTGGCCTCGAGCAGCTTGGCCAGGGTGACCGTGATCGGGTACGCCATCTTGAACTTCTCGTGCAGCAGCCGCGAGTAGGCCTCGACGTGGCGGGCCTCGTCCATCACCTGGGTCGCGGCGTAGAACTTGGACTCATAGGAGGGCACGGTCTGCACGATCTTGGCGGTGGCGATCAGCGCGCCCTGCTCGCCGTGCATGAACTGCGAGAGCGTGTGGGCCTGGAGGCTCCGGCGGATGTTGGCCCGCTCCCGCTCGTCGAGGCGGTTCCAGAGATCGGTGCCGTAGATGGCGATGGTCCGGTCGGGCAGCCCCATCGGGTTGTCGGGGTCGAGCTCCTGCGACCAGTCGATCCGCTCCGCCGCGTCCCATTGCTGCTTCTTGCCCTTCGAATACAGGCGCAGCAGGTCGGCGCTGCCGTCCTCGTACTCCCACGTGAACGCGGTGGTGGTCTGCCCGTCGACCTTCCACTGGGTTTGCTCGACGGGCAGGCGGTAGAGGTACGTGCTCGACATGGCCCTCTCCTTCGGTGGCTCGGGCGTCGCTGGGACGTGGCCCGGGGGTGAATCGGTTGCGGAAGGATAGCACTGAACCGCGGTTCACCGCCACCGGAGAATGCGCTGGCCATTCAGACACTTTCCTCCCACACGCGTAGTCGAAGGCGATGGATGCATTGAGGGCGCCGGCTGCCTTGCTGCCAATCGCAAAGGGAGGCTCCCTCTCGTTCTCGCGCTAGGCGCTTGCTCGGGCGCGAGCACCAACAGGCTCGTGTACACCTTCCACGACAGAGTCCTCAACGTCGATCGCGTCCACTATTCCTGCATGGACGCCACTGGAACAATGCCCGTCTGTGACGTGGCCGTACTACTACCGTCTCAGTTCGACCGCCAAGTAGCCGCCCGTACCCCCCCTGTCAGCTGCGAAGGGGCAGACCGCGACGCACTTGGAAGCGGACGATGAGGACTGACCACCAAGTTCACAATGCAGCGCAGTCGTTTGATCGAAGCCGTATCCCCCGACCCGCCGGGCGGCGCTCCGATCAGATTCGGCCGGGCCACGTGTCCCGCAAGGCGAGCGGGACCTCCTCCTCGAGCTGGGCCTGGCGCGCGTGGCGCCCGAGCGCGGCCCGCACCGCGTCAGGAGTGCGGAAGAGCACGCCAACCGCCAGCACCACCAGCGCGCCGACCATCGCCCACCAGGTGAACGCGACCTCGGGGATCCACGCCGGCTGCTGGAGGGTCCCGGCCAGCCCGAACCACGGCGCGATCCC
>JBGQHJ010000244.1:0-4520 GCA_041497895.1 Methylomirabilia bacterium | reverse complement strand
GGCGAGCGGCTCGCCCACGAAGACCCCCTGGCCGGGCCAGGCCACGCTCTTCCAGTAGGCCTCGATCAGGCGCTCCCCGCGCGCGTAGCGGGCGATCACCACCGACGGCTGCGGGAACTTCGTCTGGAAGTTGCACGGCTCGGTCACCGCGCCGTAGCTGGCGGTCGCGCCCGCGTCCAGCCAGCGCAGCACGCTCATCTGGTCGTGGCCGGTCAGGACGCCGCCGGCGGACGTGAGGTGATCCGCGATGGCCCCGGGCAGGAAGCGGAGCGTCTCGAGCCCGCGCACCGTCGTGATGCCGGTGAAGTAGAAGAGCACGTCCGTCCGGTCCCGGAGCTCGTCGCCCTCGATGCGCCGGACGCGGACCGGGACGCCGAGAGCGCTGGCGAGGTCGTACCGGCGCGCCCGGGTGTTGCGGGCGCGGTCCGAGGTGGAGAGGAGGTAGGCGGTGCCGCGCGGGAAGGTGCCGTCCGCGGCCACGCCGCGATCGATCATCGCCTTCGCCTCCGCCACACTCGACCCGGCCAGCAGCATGGCCGGGCGCAGGCCCCATTGCCGGAACGGGGTGGCGCTCGGCGAATCGAAGTACGGGCTCGCGCGGGTGGGACGGCAGCCCTGGGCGCAGAAGGCGTCGTCGAACCCGAAGGCGAACGCGGTGGTGACCGAGAGGCAATCCACCCGGAACGGGGTGGTCCACGCCAGCGCGAGCGCCTGCACGTCGGCGGGGAGGGCCGCCTGCACCCGCGCCCGGGCCGCCTCGAACGCCGCCCGGCCGATCTCGTCCTGCCCGACCGGCAGGGTGACGAACGCCACGTTGGCGCGCGGGATGCCGCGCCGGCGCACGTAGTAGTCGCCGACCTCGACGCTGTAGGGGTCGGCGGTGTTGACGACCACCCCGAGTTGCGCGGGCTCGAGCGCGGCCGCGGGCCCGGGCGCGGCGAGGAGGCCACCCGACGTCAGGAGCCCGACCGCCAGCATCAACCAGAGCCGCCGGTGCGCGCGCACGGCCCATACTACACTGGCGTCATGCGCGGCCCCCTCGCCCTGGTCCTCCTGGTCCTGCAGCTCACCGCGTGCGCGGCCGCGCCGGCGGCGCAGGAGCCGGGGCGGGTCATCGTGGCCTTCGGTGACAGCCTCACCGCCGGGCTCGGCGTCCCGGCCGACCAGACCTATCCGGCGCGGCTCGGAGCGCGGCTCAAGCGAGAGGGCTACGACTATCGCGTGGTCAACGCGGGCGTGTCGGGCGACACCACCGCGGGCGGCCTCCGGCGCGTGGACTGGGCCCTCCGGCTCAAGCCGGAGATCGTCATCCTGGAGCTGGGCGTCAACGACGCGCTCCGCGGCCAGAAGCTCGCCGGGGTCCGCGCCAACCTCGACCAGATGATCGCGCGCTTCCAGGTGGCGGGGGCGCGGGTGCTCGTGGCGGGCATGCGCCTGCCGCCCAACTACGGCGACGGCTACGCGGAGGACTTCCACCGGCTGTACGCGGAGGTGGCCCGGGCGCGTCATGCCCCGCTCATGCCGTTCTTTCTCGACGGGGTGGGCGCGGTGCCGCGGCTCAACCAGGCCGACGGCATCCATCCGACCGCGGAGGGGTACGCGATCGTGGTCGACCGGCTCTGGCCGTACCTGGTGCCGCTGCTGCAACGCTAGGCGGGGTGATCGCGGTTGCCTGAAACGCCTTTCCCGACTACGATATGGCCGTCGTCGGGATCTCAAACACCGTCGTTCCCCCAAGGGGGGCTCATGACCACACAGTCCGCCGAGTTCTCGCTCGAGGCCAAGTACACCCAGGAGCGCGGTCGCATCTTCCTGTCCGGCATCCAGGCCCTGGTCCGGCTCCCGCTCGACCAGCACCGCGCCGACCTGCGCCGTGGCCTCAACACCGCGACGTTCATCTCGGGCTACCGGGGCTCCCCGCTCGGGGGCTTCGATCAGACCCTCGAGCGGCTGTCGGTCCTGCTGAAGGCCCACGACGTGGTGTTCTCCTCGGGCCTCAACGAGGACCTGGGCGCCACCGCGGTGTACGGCAGCCAGATGGCGGGCCTCTTCCCGAAGCCCAAGTTCGACGGCGTGCTCGGGATGTGGTACGGCAAGGCCCCCGGCGTCGACCGCACCGGCGACCTCTTCAAGCACGCGAACTACGCGGGGGTGGGGAAGAACGGCGGCGTGCTGGCCCTGGCCGGGGATGATCCACTTTCGAAGTCTTCTACCCTGCCGAGCCACTCCGAGGTCGCGCTCTACGACGCGTTCATGCCCACTCTCTATCCGGGCAACGTGCAGGAGATCCTCGACCTGGGCCTCCACGGCTTCATGCTCTCGCGCACGTCCGGCCTGTGGGTCGGGGTCAAGATCGTCACCAACGTGGCCGACGAGATCGGCACCGCGGAGGTGGACGCGGAGCGGGTGAGCCCGATCATCCCGGTGGTGGAGCTCGACGGCAAGCCCTTCCAGCACCAGATCAACGTGAACCTGATCCCGCCCTACGGCCTCGACATGGAGCGCACGATCCACGGGGCGCGGCTCGAGCTGGCGCGGCGCTACGCGTACGACAACAAGATCAACCGGATCACGGCGCCGACCCCGAACGCGTGGCTCGGCATCCTCACCAGCGGCAAGACCTACTACGACGTCCGCCAGGCCCTGACCGAGCTCGGCCTCGACGACGGCGCGCTCCGCCGCTACGGCATCCGGATCCTCAAGATGGGCATGCTGTTCCCGATGGAGCCGCGCATCGTCCGCGAGTTCGCGCGGGGCCTGCAGGAGATCCTGGTCGTCGAGGAGAAGCGGTCGTTCCTCGAGATGTTCACCAAGGACATCCTCTACGGCATGACCGACCGGCCGCAGGTGGTGGGCAAGGTCGACGAGGAGGACCGGCCGCTGCTCCAGCCGGTCGGCGAGCTCGACTCGGACCTGGTGGCCCGCGCGATCGCCCGGCGGCTCGCGCGCCGGATCCGGATCGACTCGGTGGAGGCGCGCATCCAGCACCTGGACGAGCTGAAGCGCCGGCCGAAGGCGTTCACCCTGGCCCGCTCCGCCTTCTTCTGCTCGGGCTGCCCGCACAACCGCTCCACCGTGATCCCGGAGGGCAGCGTGGCCTCCGCGGGCATCGGCTGCCACGGCATGGCGATGGGCATGGACCGGGGCATCATCGGGGTGACCCACATGGGCGCGGAGGGCGCGCAGTGGGTCGGGATCGCGCCCTTCACCGAGACCACGCACCTCTTCCAGAACATCGGGGACGGGACGTTCTTCCACTCGGGCGGCCTCGCCCTCAACTACGCGGTCGCCTCGGGCGTGAACATCACCTACAAGATCCTCTACAACGGCGCGGTGGCGATGACCGGGGGCCAGAACGCGGCGGGCGCGCTCCCCATCCCCGCGCTCAGCCGGCGGCTCGAGGCCGAGGGCGTCAAGCGCATCATCATCACCAGCGACGACACCACCAAGTACTCGGGCACCTCGATCGCGGGGAACGCGGAGGTCTGGCACCGCGACCGGCTGCTCGAGGCCCAGTCCGCGCTCGCGGCCACCCGCGGGGTCACCGTGCTCATCCACGACCAGCACTGCGCGGCGGAGAAGCGGCGGCTGCGCAAGCGCGGCAAGATGGTGGACCCGCAGATCCGCGTGTTCATCAACGAGCGGGTGTGCGAAGGGTGCGGGGATTGCGGCAAGAAGTCGAACTGCCTCTCGGTGCAGCCGATCGACACCGAGTTCGGCCGCAAGACCGCCATCCACCAGTCGTCCTGCAACAAGGACTACTCGTGCCTGCTCGGCGACTGCCCGTCGTTTCTTACCATCGAGGGCGCCGGGACGGCGCCCAAACGGGAGCGGCGCCTGACCCCGCTCGAGGCCGACCTGCCCGAGCCCACGCTCAAGGTGCCGAGCGAGGGCTTCGCGCTGCACATGATGGGCATCGGCGGGACCGGGGTGGTGACCATCAACCAGATCCTCGGCACCGCGGCCATGCTCGACGGCCGGCATGTGCGCGGTCTCGACCAGACCGGGCTCAGCCAGAAGGGCGGGCCGGTGGTGTCCGATCTCAAGCTCGCCTCCGGGGCCATCGAGTCCGCCAACAAGGTCTCGGCCGGCTCCGCCGATCTCTACCTGGGCTTCGACCTCCTGGTGGCCACCGATCCCGGCAACCTCGACAAGGCGGAGTCGGGGCGGACCATCGCGGTCGTCTCCACGAGCCAGATCCCCACCGGCCAGATGGTGGTGGACACCGCGGTGCACTTCCCGGAGCTCAGCAGCATGCTGATGAGCATCGACCGGGTGACCCGCAAGGATCCGAACGTCTACCTCGACGCGCAGGCCATGGCGGAGGCGCTCTTCGGCGATCACATGGCGGTCAACCCGATCATGCTCGGGGCGGCCTACCAGGCCGGCGCCCTGCCGGTCTCGAGCGCGTCGATCGAGAAGGCGATCCGTCTGAACGGCGTCTCGGTGGAGATGAACCTGCTCGCGTTCCGGTGGGGCCGCATGGCGGTGGTCGATCGCAAGCAGGTGGAGGCCGCCGT
>JBGQHJ010000243.1:0-4541 GCA_041497895.1 Methylomirabilia bacterium | reverse complement strand
CTCTGGCCGAACTTCAAGTCGCCGCTGGTGTGGGACGTGTTCGCGATCTCGACCTACCTGACCATCAGCGTGGTGTTCTTCATCGTGGGCCTGGTGCCGGACATCGCGGCGCTGCGCGACAACGCGACCGGGATCAAGCGGAAGATCTACGCGGTGATGTCGCTCGGGTGGGAGGGCTCCGACCAGCAGTGGCGCCACTACCGCCGCGCCTACGGCCTGCTGGCCGCGCTGGCTACCCCGCTGGTGCTCTCGGTCCACAGCGTGGTGTCGTTCGACTTCGCGATGGCCCTGGTCCCGGGCTGGCACTCGACGCTGTTCCCCCCGTTCTTCGTCGACGGCGCCATCTTCTCGGGCTTCGCCATGGTCCTGGTGCTGATCCTGCCGATGCGGTACCTGTTCAACTGGTACGCGTACATCACCGACCGGCACCTCGACGCGATGGCCAAGCTGACCCTGGTCACGAGCCTGGTCCTGAGCTACTTCTACGTCTGCGAGGTGTTCACCGCCTGGTACAGCGGGGAGCACTTCGAGCGGGCGAGCGTGTTCGCGAAGGCGACCAAGGAATACGCGTGGGCCTATTGGGGCATGTACTTCTGCAACTGCCTCGTCCCCCTCGTGCTGCTGAGCCGCAAGGCGCGCGTCAACACCGTGGTCCTCTACGTGGTCTCGATCTTCGTGCTGATCGGGATGTGGCTCGAGCGCTTCAACATCATCGTCCCGGGCCTGGGGCACGACTTCTACCCGTACACCTGGGGCACCTACTACCCGACCGTCACCGACTCCGCGATCATCGTGGGATCGTTCGCCTGGTTCTTCATCCTGTTCCTCGGCTTCATCCGGGTGATGCCGTCGCTGTCCATCGTGGAGGTGAAGGAGGTGCTGCCCCACCCGCTCAAGCACGCCGCCTCCCACGGGGGACACCACTGATGGCCACCGCGAGCGTGCTGGGCGTCTTCGCCCACGTCGACACCACGCTGCAGGCCATCCGTGACCTGCGGGCCCAGGGCTTCTCCGATCTCACCGTCTACAGTCCGGTGCCGGTGGAGGAGATCGAGCACGAGGTCGAGAAGGTGCGGCCGCTGTCGGCGGTACGCCTGTTCACCCTGGTGGGCGCGCTCACCGGCACCGCGACCGGATTCTTCATCACGATCTGGTCGTCGATGAAGTGGGAGCTGGTCACCGGCGGCAAGGCCCCGGTCTCGATTCCCCCGTTCGTGATCATCGCCTTCGAGCTGACGATCCTGCTCGGCGGCCTCGCGAGCGCGCTCGCCGCCCTGATCCTCGGCCGCCTGCCCAAGCTGACCCCGTCCCCCACCTATGACCCGCGCTTCACGGTGGACCGGTTCGGCATCGCGGTGGCGTGCCCGCCCGACAAGGTCGACGCGGTCCAGTCGGTGCTGTCGACCGCGGGGGCGGAAGAGGTGCGGCGATGATGAAGTGGGTCTTCCTGCTCTGCCTCCTGCTGATCGGCGGGATCGGGGTGGTCCTGGGCGGGGCGGTGGGGTACCGCTGGATGCACAACATGTTCTACACGCAGCGGGTCATGCCGGGGGAGTACAACTTCTCGATGCCCACCGGAAGCCTGCCCCGCAACGGCGGCCAGCTCTACCACTCGCCCGCGGAGCGCGAGGCGGCCGCGGCCCGGCGCAACCCGGTGGCCGCCACCGCGGACTCGGTGCGCAAGGGCGGTGATCTGTTCGCGATCTACTGCACGCCCTGCCACGGCGCGTCCGGGCGCGGGGACGGCCCGGTGTCCACCAAGTTCGTGCCGCCCGCCGATCTCACCAATCCGGATCTGCAGAAGGTGCGGACGGACGGCTACTGGCAGAGCTACCTGTCGGCGGGGGGCGCGGTGATGCCGTCGTACGCGGAGGCCCTCACTCCCGAAGAGCGGTGGCACGTGGTCAACTTCGTCCGCACCCTGGCCAAGCGATGAGCACGATCACCGCCACGCCCGCGAGCCCGACCCGACCGCACCCGTTCCTCGTGCTGCTGGCCGTGCTCGGGATCGTCGCCTTCCTGTACGGCATCAACCAGGGGACGCCCGCGCGCGTCTGGGGGATCTACCTGGTCAACCTGCTCTTCTGGTCGAGCCTGGCGATCACCGGGCCCGCGCTGGCCGGCATGATCCAGGTGACCGAGGGGCGATGGTCGCCGAGCATCAAGCGCGTCGCGCTCACCACCGCGGGCTTCCTGCCCATCTCGTTCGTGCTGTTCGTGGTGCTCTTCTGGGGCCGCGCCACGCTGTATCCGTGGGTGACCCAGCCGATCCCGATCAAGGCGGTCTGGCTCAACGTCCCGTTCATGGCCCTGCGGATCGGGCTGGGCTCGCTCCTGCTCTACTGGGTCGCGATGCGCCTCGTGAAGTCGGTCCTGGTGGAGGACCAGCCCGGCCACGACACCCCGGCCGCGATCGACCGGCGCTTCCGGCTCGCGTCGGCCCTGCTCGTGCTCTACGTGGTCGTGCTCTCGCTGTGGGGCTTCGACCTCCTGATGTCGCTCGACCCGTACTGGTACAGCGGCCTCTTCGGCGGCTACTACGTGGTGACGTCGATGTACCCCGGCTTCGGCCTGGTCACCTATCTCACCATCCGCTCCAACGAGCGGGGGGCGACCCACGTGAGCCCGAGCGCGATCCAGGACGTGGCCAAGCTGACCTTCGCCCTCTCGGTGTTCTGGATGTACTTCTTCTTCTCGCAGTACCTGGTCATCTGGTACGGCAACGTGCCGACCGAGACCCGCTACGTGGCCCGCCGCTTCTTCGCCCAGCCCTGGGGTTACATCGCGTGGGCCGTCTTCATCATCGGCTGGCTGATCCCGTTCTCGTACCTGCTCAAGCGGCTCACCGGGCGCCCGCCCGCGCGGCACCAGGTCTTCAAGGTCATCCTGTTCTTCGGATGGATCGCCATCTTCTTCGAGCGGATGCTGCTGGTGTTCCCCGCGCTGTTGCGCGACAACACGGTGCCGATCGGCCCGGTCGAGGTGCTGGTGACCCTGGGCTTCTTCGCGCTGTTCGTGCTCAGCCGGAACTGGTTCCTGGTCCGCTACCGGCCGATCCTCGACCTGCCCAAGTAGCCCGCCGACCCCCTCGCGCCCCGCGGTAGAATGTCGGGCGTGATCTCCGTCGAGGAAGCGCTCGATCGCATCCTCTCGCGCGTCGTCGTGCTGGGCGACGAGCGCGTGCCGCTGAACGGGGCGCTGCACCGGGTGCTCGCCGAGGACGTGGACAGCCCGCGCGACATGCCTCCGTGGCCGGCCTCGTCGATGGACGGCTACGCCCTCCGCAGCGTGGACACCGCGAGCGCCGCCGCCGCCGCGCCCGCCCGCCTGGCGGTGGCGGGCCGCGTGCCCGCGGGCGGCATGGCGGAGCGGCCGATCCGCCCCGGCGAGGCGTTCCGCATCTTCACCGGCGCGCCGCTGCCCGAGGACGCCGACTCGATCATTCCCCAGGAGGACGTGAGCGTGGACGGGCCCACGCTGCTGGTCCCGCGACCGGTGCCCGAGGGGGACTTCGTCCGGCCGCGCGGCGAGGATATGCGGCGGGGCGACCGGGTCCTCGATCGGGGCCGGGTCCTGAGCGCGGCCGACGTGGGGCTGCTGGCCACCGTCGGGTGCAGCCCGGTGAGCGTGATCCGGCGGCCGCGCGTGGGGATCCTCTCGACCGGCGACGAGCTCGTGGATCTCGGCGGGCGGATCGGGCCCGGCCAGATCCCGAACTCGAACAGCTACTCCCTGATCGCGCAGGTGACCGAGGCGGGCGCGGTGCCGGTGAGCCTGGGCATCGCGGGCGACCGCCTCGAGGACATCGAGGCCCGGTTCCGCTGGGGGCTCGGCTGCGACATCCTGATCTCCTCCGCGGGGGTCTCGGTCGGTGAGCACGACTTCGTCAAGGACGCGCTGGCGCGGCTCGGGGCCGAGCAGCACCTCTGGCTCGTCGACATGCGGCCCGGCAAGCCGATCGCGTTCTCCACGATCCCGCAGGACGGCAAGGGGGCGCTCGCGGTGTTCGCGCTCCCCGGCAACCCGGTCTCCGCGATGGTCACCTTCGAGCTCTTCGTGCGCCCCGCCATCCTCCGCATGGCGGGGCACGCGCGCCTGCACCGGCCCACCGTGACCGCGCGCGCGGACGAGCCGATCCGCAACCGCGATCACCGGCGGGGCTACCTCCGCGTCACCCTCGCGCCCGCCGACGACGGCTATCGAGCCCGCCTCACCGGCACCCAGAGCTCCGGCGTGCTCCGCTCCATGGTCGCCGCCGACGGCCTCGCCATCGTTCCCGGCCAAACCACCATCGCCCCCGACCAACCGGTGAAGGTCATCCTCCTCCGCCCCACCCCGTAGCTGCCTCGCTCGTAGCCGGTAAGTCGCAGAGACGCGGACGACACGCGGCCACAGGTTCGGCGGTCACAACCCCGAGGGAGGTCGAGAGGGCCGGGGCGCGGGGGCGGGCGGGGGGGGGTCGACGGACCCGTTCCTGCCACGTGATCCGATGTCCGCGACATCCCGGATTGGGAACTTCTACTCGGGTGATCGAAGCGTCG
>JBGQHJ010000242.1:0-4616 GCA_041497895.1 Methylomirabilia bacterium | reverse complement strand
GTTGGTCTCGCGGAAGTCGGGCGAGATCTTGACGATCAGCGGCTTGGCGGTCGCGGCCCGCACGGCCCGGAAGACGTCCTTGAGCTCGGCCGGGCGCGTCGACCAGCCGTAGACGAGTTTGGTGTTTGGCGAGGAGATGTTGAGCTCGACCAGCTCGCCGAACTCCTGGAGCCCGGCCACGACCCGCACGTAGTCCTCGGCCGATTCCCCCGCCGCGGCCACGATCAGCGGCACCCGGTGCGGCAGCGCGGCCAGCGCCGACCGGTAGGCGTCGAGGCCGGGGTTCTGGAAGCCGTTGCAGTTGACGAGGCCGGGGCCCTCCGCGGTACGGATGCGCACCAGGTTCGGCTCGGGATGGCCGGGCCGCGGGCCGGGGGTGATGCTCTTGGCGGTGACCGCGCCCCAGCCGAGGCCCATGGCCCGGCGCAGGATCCGGGTGTCGTAGTACATGGACGAGAGGATCAGCGGATTGGCGAGGCGCACGCCGCCCAGCGTGATCGCGAGGCGAGGATCCGGATTGCGGAACATCCCGAGGTGATCGAGCGGCAGGTGACGCAGGCCCCACTGGCCGATCGCGATCGCGGTGTGCTCGGGCATTCGCGCCAGCACGCCGCGATAGAACGCGCGGTAGAGAAGATCGAGGGCGCCGACCATGTCGTGGGCTGCCCGCATGATATCCTACAACCATGTCGCAAGACAGCACGCGCCGCCTGCTGAGGGAGTTCGGCATCGCCGTCACCGGCTTCGAGGATGCGGTCGAGGCCGGTCAGGGCGAGGCCGCGCGGAAGGCCGAGGGCGCCCTCCGCGAGCACATGAAGGAGCTGATCGGGCTCGTCGAGCGCCTGTCCGAGCAGGCCGCCAAGCTCTAGCCGCGCCGGTGCCGGCCCGGCGCATCGTCTCCCTCATCCCCAGCATCACCGAGATCCTGTTCGCCATCGGCGCGGGAGACCGCGTGGTGGGCTGCACGATCTACTGCACCGAGCCGCCCGAAGGCGTGGCCTCCAAGACCCGGGTCGGCGGCGAGAAGAATCCGCGGCTCGACGTCATCCGCGAGCTCGCCCCCGATCTCGTCATCGCCAACGTGGAGGAGAACGTGCGCGAGCACGTCGACACCCTCCGCGCGTGGGGCATCCCGGTTCACGTCACCTATCCGCGCACGGTCGCCGACGGCATCCGGCTGGTGGGGGAGCTGGGCGCGCTGCTCGAGGCGGGGGAGACGGCGCGCGAGATCGAGGCGGAGCTGCAGGCGCGCTACGACCAGGTCCGGGCCGCCGGCGCGGGGCGGCGGCCGCGCCGCGTGTTCTGCCCGATCTGGCGCCGGCCCTACATGACGATCAACCGGGACACCTATGTCCACGACATGCTGGCGGTGTCGGGCGGGGCCAATGTCTTCGGGGAGGAGGCGCGGCGCTATCCCGAGATCACGCTCGAGCAGGTGGCGGCGGCGGACCCGGAGGTGATCCTGCTCCCGGACGAGCCCTACCGGTTCCGCCGCGTCCACGTGGCGGACTTCGACCCGTTTCCGGACCTAGCCGCGGTGCGGGGCGGACGCATCCACCTCGTGGACGGCAAGCTCCTGACCTGGTACGGCCCGCGGATCGCGGAAGCCCTGCGGGTGCTCCCGCCGCTCCTCGCCTTCTAGCGGCGGCGCTTCGACTTCCGGGCGGCCGGCTTCGCGGCCCGCGCGGGCTTGCGGGCCTTCGGCGCCCCGGCCGCGCTCACCTCGAGGATCATCTCGATCTCGACGGGAATGCCGGCGGGCAGCGAGCCCATGCCGACCGCGGAGCGCGCGTGGCGACCGTTCTCGCCGAACACCTCCACCATCAGATCCGAGAAGCCGTTGATGACCTTGGGCTGCTCGCCGAAGCTCTCGACCGCGTTCACCATTCCCAGCACCTTGACCACGCGCTTGACGCGGTCGAGGCTGCCCAGCAGGGCGCGCGCGGAGCCCAGCAGGTTGATGCCGACCTCGCGCGCCACCTTGTAGGCGTCCTCGGTGGAGAGGTCCCGCCCGACCTTGCCGCGGGCGCTCGGGTTGCCCTCGATCCGGATCGGGCCGTGGCCCGAGAGGAAGAGCAGATTGCCGGTCCGGACGCCGGGAACGTAGTTGCCCATCGGCTTGGGCGGGTTGGGCAGCGTGATGCCGAGCTCCTTGATCCTGGCTTCTGCGCCCATCGCGATCTCCTCGTGGGAAAGGGGTGGGTCGATTACGCGCGCGGGCCGATGAAGAAGAACGCGGGTCCGTCGTCGTCCGTGCGCCAGACGATTGCCTCGACCTCCACCGGCCGCGCGCCCGGCGGCTCGATGCGCAAGTGCGCGGGGCGGCCGACCTCGAGCGGCTCGCGCAGCAGGGGCTCGTCGAGCGAGACCTTGACACCGAGCGCACTGACGTTCACCGCGTGGAGATGCAGGATACGAGCGCCGGCCTGGACCGTCACCGGCCACGAGGCGGCCACCCGGGCGTGCCGGCGATGCTCCGCCGGCAACGTGCCGGTGGCGCTGTGCGGGCTCTGCACCGGGCGAGTCTCCCATCGGGCCGCCGCCTTCACAAGTGCCTTTTTTTGCCCGGCCGCGCGCCGGCGGACCGTGTCAGAATGCGGACGGTTACGAGGACCGATCGCCATGAGCCCACCAGCAATTCCTTCGCCCGCGGCCACCCTGGTTCTCATGCGCGACCGGCCCACCGGCCCGGCCGAGATCCTCCTCATCCAGCGTCACGGGCGCAGCAAGTTCGCGGCGGGCGATTACGTCTTCGCGGGCGGCAAGGTCGAGGCTGACGATATTCCCGACGACGTGGAGCATTTCTGCCGCGGGCTCACCCCGGCCGAGGCGAGCGCCCGGCTGGGTGGCGACCTCACCCCCCGCCAGGCCCTCGGCTATTGGGTGGGGGCCATCCGGGAGGCCTTCGAGGAGGTGGGGGTACTGCTGGCGTACGACCGCGGGGGCGAGTTCGTGCGCTTCACCGCGGACAACCACGACCGCTTCGAGGCCCATCGCAAGGCCTGCCAGTCGGCGAACCCCGCCTTCTTCACCATGCTGCGCGAGGAGGGCCTGACCCTCGCCACCGAGCGCCTGACCTACTTCGCGCACTGGATCACGCCCGAGGAGCAGCCGCTGCGCTTCGACACCCGGTTCTTCGCGGCCGCGGCGCCGCCCGGGCAGGAGCCGGAGGTCGACGGCCACGAGATCGTGGCGCTCCGCTGGTCGACGCCCGCCGAGGCCTTCGAGGCGCTCGGGCGGAAGGAGATCACGCTCCGGCTGCCGACGATCCAGAACCTCGAGCTGCTGCAGGGCGCCGGCTCCCGCGCCGAGGAGATCCTCCACGCCCTCCGGGCCCGCGCGGTGCCGACCATCCGTCCCCGGGTGCTCCAGGTGGACGGCAAGCCCGTCCCGGTGCTGCCCGGCGACCCTCGCTGGTACTAGCGGCCGAGGGCGCGGTCGAGCTCTCCCGCGAGCGCGTCGGACACGCGCGTGAGCGGCAGCCGGCACTCGGGCGAGCCGATCAGCCCCTGGCGCCAGAGGCAGTGCTTGATCGGGACCGGATTCGGCTCCTTGAAGAGCAGCGGCACCAGCGGCTCGAGCCGCGACCAGGCCTTGCGGGCCCCCTGGTGGTCGTTGGCCGCCATGCGCTCGTACACGGTGAGGAACAGCGCGGTCTCGACGTGGGCCGAGGCGAGGATACCGCCGTCGCCGCCGTGGGCCAGCATCGTGTAGAAGTAGGCGTCCTCGCCGGTGAGCACCGCGAAGCCGTCCGGCCGCTGGCGCAGCAGATCGAGCGACTGCGCAATGCTGCCCGAGGAGTCCTTCACCCCCGCGATGTTGGGGATCTCGGCGAGCTGCAGCAGGGTCTCGTTGGCGAGGTTCACCCCGGTGCGGTAGGGGATGTTGTAGATCAGGATCGGCCGGTCGGTGGCCTCCGCGATGCGCGTGAAGTGTAGGCGCAGGCCGTCCTGGCTCGGCCGGTTGTAGTACGGGCAGACGGAGAGGATGCCCTGCACCGGGTGACGCTGCAGCCGCTTCACCGCCTTGACCGCCTTCCGGGTGTCGTTGCTGCCGACCCCGACCACGATCGGCACCCGGCCCGCCACCGTCGCGACGGTGCGCTCGACCAGGCGCTCGGCCTCGTCGTCGTCGATGGTCGGGCTCTCGCCGGTCGTGCCGAGGGGAATGACGCCGGTGACGCCGATCTTCACGTAGTGGTCGATCAGGCGCTCGTACGCGGGGTAGTCGATCTCTCCCCGGGAGAACGGGGTGATCGCGGGTAGCCAGACGCCGGAGAAGCGCATGGGCGGTACCTCCTGGATTTCCCACTTTAGCACGCGATATACTGCCGGGCACTTCCCGCGTTCGAGGAGGCTCGCGATGCGCGTCGATCAGCTGAGGGAACACCTCCCGCCCGAGGACATCGAGCGTCCGAAGGCCTGGACGCGCGCCACCATCTCCCCCGACCGCTGGCGGATCCCGCTCCCCGACGCCTGCGTGGCGGAGCTCGATCAGGTCGTGACCTCGCTGCGGGCCGCCCCGCGGCCCATCGAGAGCCTCGCGCCCGCCGCCTTCTCGCTGCGGGCCTGCTCCGCCCTCATGTCGGACGTGCGGGCGAAGCTCGAGACCGATAC
>JBGQHJ010000241.1:0-4639 GCA_041497895.1 Methylomirabilia bacterium | reverse complement strand
CGCTACCCGGTAGATCCGACCGGGAGGCTCCTCACGCGATCCAGACCGACTTGACGTTCACGAACTCGCGGATCCCGTACTCGGAGAGTTCCCGGCCGTAGCCGGAGCGCTTGATGCCGCCGAAGGGCAGGCGGGGATCCGACTTCACCACCCCGTTCACGAACACCGCGCCGGCCTCGATCTGCGCGGCCAGCCGCTCCGCGCGGGCGCGGTCCTTTGTCCATAGCGCCGCGCCCAGGCCGAAGGACGAGTCGTTGGCAAGCCGGAGCGCGTCG
Organism: Methylomirabilia bacterium; assembly: GCA_041497895.1. Classification (GTDB taxonomy): domain Bacteria; phylum Methylomirabilota; class Methylomirabilia; order Rokubacteriales; family CSP1-6; genus CAMLFJ01. The sequence goes on along the minus strand of JBGQHJ010000241.1, from coordinate 4,364 downwards.
CCTTCGTCCTTGGCGCGGATCACCGCGGCGACCGGCCCGAAGGTCTCCTCGTCGAAGGCGGGCATGCCGCGATCGACCGCGGCGAGCAGGGTCGGCGGGTAGAAGGCGCCCTTGCCGGCCGGGACCTGGCCGCCGAGCAGGGTGCGGGCGCCGCGCTTCACCGACTCCTCGACCTGGCGGTGGAGCTCGTCGCGCAGGTCCACGCGGGCCTGCGGGCCCACCTGGGTGTCGCGCGCGGTGGGATCGCCCATGCGACGAGACGCCATCTCGCTCTTGAAGCGCTCGAGGAATCGATCGGCGATGGGCTCCACCACGATGAAGCGCTTCGCCGCGATGCAGCTCTGCCCGCTGTTGATGAGCCGGCCCTCCGCGGCCGCGCGGGCCGCCGCGTCGAGATCGGCGTCGGCCAGCACGATGAACGGGTCGCTGCCGCCCAGCTCCAGCACCGTCTTCTTGATCTCGTGGCCCGCCTGCTGCGCGACCGCCTGGCCGGCGCGCTCGCTGCCGGTCAGCGTGACCGCGGCGATGCGCGGGTCGGCGATCAGGCCCTTCACCGCGCCGGAGTCGGCCAGCACGGTCCGGAACAGCCCCTCCGTGAAGCCGGCCCGCCGGAACACCTCCTCGATGGCGAGCGCGCAGCGCGGCACGTTGGAGGCGTGCTTGAGGAGGCCCGCGTTGCCCGCCATGAGGGCGGGGGCCGCGAAGCGGAAGACCTGCCAGAAGGGGAAGTTCCACGGCATCACCGCCAGCACCACCCCGAGCGGGTCGAAGCGGACGTAGCTGCGGGAGGCGTCGGTCTCGCGCGGCTGCTCGGCGAGGAACGCCTCCGCATGCTCCGCGTAGTAGTCGCAGGTGCCGGCGCATTTCTCCACCTCGGCCTCCGCCTGGACGATGGGCTTGCCCATCTCTCGGGTCATGGTGAGCGCGTACTCGGCCTTCCGTACCCGCAGCTCGCTCGCCGCCGCGCGCATGAGCGCGGAGCGCCGGGCGAAGGGCTGGGCGCGCCACTCGATGAAGGCCGCGTGCGCGCCGGCCAGGATGTGCTCGATCTGGGCCGGAGAGGTGGGCTCGAGCGTCTCGAGGACCTCGCCGGTCGCCGGATTCACGGATTGAATGCTCATAATCTGCTCCTTTGTGAGGGCTCATCCCTTGAGAGCAGGGTGGACCCCGATTGGTTGCGGAGCAATCGGCCTTCGGCTGGCCGCGTCACCGGCGCGGGCGTAGACTGGGCCCGGGGAAAGCCATGAGATCGTCGGATCTGATCGCGCGCTGTCTCGAGAACGAGGGGGTTCGCTACGTCTTCGGGGTGCCGGGCGAGGAGATCCTCGACATCCTGGACTCGCTCGCCGACTCGAGCGTGCGCTTCGTGCCGACCCGACATGAGCAGGGCGCCGCGTTCATGGCCGACGCCTATGGCCGGCTCACCGGGCGCGCGGGGGTGTGCCTCTCCACGCTCGGGCCCGGGGCCACCAACCTGGTCACCGGGGTGGCCGACGCCAACCTCGACCACGCGCCGCTGGTGGCCATCACCGGCCAGGCGGGGCGCGACCGCATCCACAAGGAGTCGCACCAGTATCTAGACATCGTCGAGCACATGCGCCCGCTGACCAAGTGGAACACCCGGGCCGAGATGCCGGTGGTGATCCCGGAGGTCATCCGCAAGGCCTTCAAGATCGCGGAGGCCGAGAAGCCGGGCGCCTGCCACGTCGAGGTTCCGGAGGACGTGGCGGAGGAGCCGGCCGAGGGCGAGCCCCTGTCGACCGAGCGGCCGCGCCGCCCCTCGCCGGACCGCCAGGCGCTCCAGTCGGCCGCGCGGCTCATCGAGGCCGCGTCGTTCCCGCTCATCTTCGCGGGCAACGGGGTGATTCGCGGCGGCGCGGCCCGGGAACTGCGCGAGCTGGCGCGCGCCCACGGCATCCCGGTGGTCAACACCTTCATGGCCAAGGGCGCCATGCCCTACGACGATCCGCTCGCGCTGCTCTCCGCCGGGCTGCAGTCGCGCGACTACGTCTCGTACGGCTTCGAGAAGGCGGACCTGATCATCGCGGTGGGCTACGACCTGGTCGAGTACGCGCCCAAGTTCTGGAACCCTGAGCGCAAGAAGCGCATCATCCATGTCGACTTCACGCCCGCCGAGGTCGACGGCTACTACCAGCCCGCGGTCGAGGTGGTAGCCGACGTTCGCGAAGCGCTCGAGCTGCTCAACGGCCTCGTGAAGGGCCAGAAGGACCCCGCGCCCTATCGAGAGCTGCGCCGGTTCATCCTCGAGCAGCTCGCCGAGGGCGCGGACGACGACGCGTTCCCGATCAAGCCGCAGCGCATCCTGCGCGACCTGCGGGCGGTGATGGGACGCGAGGACATCCTGATCTCCGACGTGGGCAGCCACAAGCTCTGGATCGCCCGCACCTTCCCGGCCTACGAGCCCAACAGCGTGCTGATCTCCAACGGCCTCGCCGCGATGGGGTTCGCGCTTCCCGCCGCGGTGGCGGCCAAGCTCGTGCACCCGCAGCGAAACGTGGTGGCGGTGAGCGGCGACGGCGGCTTCCTGATGAACGTCCAGGAGCTCGAGACCGCGAAGCGCCTGGGCCTCGCGGTGGTCAACGTGATCTTCCGCGACGGCGGCTACAACCTCATCCAGTGGAAGCAGCAGACGCGCCTCGGGCGCGAGTCGGGCGTGGCGTTCACCAACCCGGACTTCGTCGCGCTCGCCCACGCCTTCGGGGCCAGGGGCTTCCGGGTCGACTCCGCGCGCGACCTGCGGTCGGTGCTGACCGAGGCGCTCGCCTGTCCCGGCCCGTCGATCGTGGACGTCCCGGTGGATTACCGGGAGAACCCGAAGCTGACCGAGCGCCTCGGCCACCTGGTCTGTCCGATCTGACGGCACGCGCCTTGCTGTGTCCTGGATCAGGCGCATGGTCTGGGGGCGAACGGTCTGGGGGCTGATCAAGCACGCCGCGATCAAGTGGAACGCGGACGACTGCTTGACCCTGGGGGCGGCGCTCGCCTACTACACCGTCTTCTCGCTCGCCCCCATCCTGGCCATCGTGATCGCGGTGGCCGGCGCGGTGTTCGGGCCGGAGGCAGCTCAGGGAGAGATCGTCACCCAGATCCGGGGCCTGGTCGGGGAGGAGGGCGCCACCGCCATCCAGTCCCTGATCCAGAGTGCCAGCCGCCAGGGCGCGGGCCCGCGCGCCACCATCATCGGGTTGCTGGTCCTGCTCTCCGGGTCGACGAGCGCGTTCAGCCAGCTCCAGTCCGCGCTGAACACGATCTGGGAGGTGCCGGCCCAGGCCCATGCCGGGCTCTGGGCCATGGTCCGGGCCCGCTTCCTGTCGTTCGCGGCGGTCCTCGGCACGGGTTTTCTCCTGAGCGTCTCGCTGGTGCTGAGCGCGGCGGTCGCCGCGCTCGGCCGCTACGGATGGGGCTGGGTGCCCGGCATCGGCCACGTGCTCGAGCTGGCCGACTTCCTGGGCTCGATGCTCGTGTACACGCTGCTCTTCGCGATGATCTTCAAGCTGCGGCCCGACGTCGAGATCCGGTGGCGCGACGTGTGGGTGGGCGCCGCGGTGACCGCGGGGCTCTTCTCGGTCGGCAAGCTCGCGATCGGCATCTACCTCGGCACCAGCGAGATCGGCGCCGCCTACCGGGCGGCGGGCTGGGTCATCCTCGTCCTCGCCTGGGTCTACTACTCGGCCCAGATCGTGCTCTTCGGCGCCGAGTTCACCCGCGCCTATCAAGGGCCGTCCCCCCCTCATCCCCCTCTCCCCTCAGGGGAGAGGGCAGGGTGAGGGGCCCTACATCTCCACGATCCCGTCGCCCACGCGCTTGAGCCGCTCGAGCACCAGCGGATCGTGCCCGGGCAGCACCAGATCTTCCGAGGACGCCAGCTCGCGGATCTTCGCGAAGGCCGAGTACATCCGCGGGAGATCCTGGAGCGTGTTGAACGGGATGCCCTCCTCGAAGTTGCGGTAGTAGTGCGAGGCGTCGGAGGCCACCACCGCCTGGCCGCGCGCGTGCGCCACCGTGACGATCTGCATGCCCGCGGTGTGGCCGCCCACGTGGTGCACCGCGATCCCGGGCACGATCTCGCTCGAGCCGTCCACGAACTTCATGCGTCGGTCGTAGTTGAGGCGGATCAGCGCGCAGACGTCGTCCACCTCGACCGAGTGGCGGAACGCGGGCAGCGCGGCGTTGCGCCCGGTGTAGAAGGCCATCTCGGAGTCCTGCACGTAGAAGGTCGCGTTGGGGAAGAGCGCGTAGTTGCCCACGTGGTCGTAGTGGAAGTGGCTCAGGATCACGTGCTTGACCGAGGCCGCCTCCACGCCGATCTCGGCCAGGCCCTTGCCCGGGCAGCGCAGGAACTG
>JBGQHJ010000240.1:0-4805 GCA_041497895.1 Methylomirabilia bacterium | reverse complement strand
CTTCCGCGAGCGTGCGGGCCAGCGCGTCCTGCTCGTCCGGCGGCAGCGCGGCCATCTCGCTCATGTGGCCGAGCGCCACCCGGCCCTGCCAGCCGCGCCGCACCGTCTGCTCCGCGATGTAGCGCGCGTGCAGATGCTGGGGCTCGTCGAAGAAGTCGGCGTGGAAGTCCGCGTCGACGCCGAACTCGGCGGCGAGGTCGAACACGATGTCGATGTGGCGCCGTGGATCCGGGTCGACGTACGGGACGCCGCCCACCAGGTCGGCGCCCGCGCGCAGGGCCGCGCGGAGCAGCGACTCCGTGCCCGGCGACTTCAGGATGCCCTCCTGGGCGAAGGCGCAGAGCTGCAGGTCGATCGCGGGGGCGTACTCGAGCTTGAGCGTCGACAGCGCCTCGAAGCTCATGAGCCCGATGATAGGATCGACCTCCGCGTGGCTACGCATGGCGGTCGTGCCCTGCCTCACCGCCATGTCGAGCACGCGGCGCGCCCGCGCCAGGATGTCATCGCGCGTGAAGCTTCGCTTGGCCTCCGCGGTCACGCGCAGGGCTTCGGCCAGCGAGCCCTCGTGGCTCGGCGCGCGGTCGCCGAGCAGGGCCTTGTCGAGGTGGATGTGAGCGTCGACCAACCCCGGCGTCACCGCCCGGCCCTCGCAGGCGATCTCGCGCACGGCCGCGTATCCCGCGAGGGGCCCGATCTCCGCGATGCGTCCCTCGCGGCAGCCGATGTCGGTCACGCGCCCATCGGGCAGCCGACACGCGCGGAGCAGGAGATCGAGCGGCGCGGTCACCGCGGGGCCCCGAGGGTCTCGGCCAGCGCGGCCAGAGCTTCCTCGAAGCAGGCCAGCGGCGCGCGCACGATGCCCGCCCCGATCTGGCCCACCCCCGGGCGCCGGCCCGCGATTCCGGTGTTGATCAGCGGGGTGATGCCGGTCGCCACCACGCGGCGGACGTCGATGCCGACCGGTGCCCCGCGGTCGTCGAGGGTGGGGATGCGGAAGTGCGGGTGCTCGCCGACCGTGATCTCGGCCATCTCCTCGGTGAGCGCGATCGCCTCGCGCAGGCCGCCGGCGCCGACGAAGCCCGCCACCGCGGGGGCGGCGGCCATCGCGAAGCCGCCGAGCCCGATGGTCTCCACGATCGCGCTGTCGCCGATGTCGGGGTTGGCGTCCTCCGGCCCGAACCCCGCGAAGTAGAGCCCGCTCGGCGTGTTGACCGGCGCGGTGAGCCAGCGATCGCCGAGCCCGGCCACCCGGATGCCGAAGTCGGTGCCGTTGCGCGCCATGGTCACCACCAGGGTGGAGCCGGCGTGTCCGACGCAGGGGTCGGTGATGGCCTTGCCCGCGGCCATGGCCAGGTTGAGGAAGAACTGATCGTTGCCGCCGATGAACTCGGCGAGCCGTGCGATCACGCCGGCGTCCGCGGTGGCACGGGCGATCGCCGGCATCAGCCGGCGGGTCAGGAGCGCGGAGGCTCCGATGTTGCGCTGGTGCATCTCGTCGCCCATGCGGAGGGCCTGGCTCATGAGTGCCCGCAGGTCCACGGGGCCGCCCGCCCGCAGGGCCGCGCCCAGCACCGGGCCCGCCTCGGTGGCGAGCCATTCGAGGTGGCGGATCACGCGCTCGTCGTTGGCGCCGAAGCGGAGCACCGCGCCGAGCCCCTCGTTGATGGTCGCGAACGCGTGGTTGCCCGCGGCGCGGTTGTCCACCACGAAGACCGGCATCGAGGCGGTGATCAGCCCGGTCATCGGGCCGACCGCGCCGCGGCTGTGGCAGGGGGCCAGGGTGACCAGGCCGCGCTCGACGAGGGCACGGGCGGCCCGGTCGTCGGGCGCCCAGCCCTCGTACCGGATCGCGCACAGCACCGCGGCGTGCATGGTGGGGCACGCGCGCGCCCAGGCGAGCGGGGGCCCCGCGTGGAGTACCACGCGCTCCTCGAGGCCCATGGCCTCGCGGGCGGGGCGGCAGTCGACGAGCACCGGGTGGGCGGCGGTGAGCGTGGCCAGCACCGCCTCGTTCGCGGCCCGGATGGCCGGGGCCACCCGCGCGTCGTCGAGCGCGGCCAGTCGTCGCGCCGTCGCCGCGTCGCGGCCCGGGGGCGGCCGCCAGCCCACGTGGAGCGCGGGGACGCCGCGTGCCGCGAGGTCGGCCGCGAAGCTCTCCAGGCCCACGTTGATCACGCGGGGGCCGTCGCGGAGCAGCGCCCGCGCCGGATCGGACGGCGCGCTCACGCGCGGGCTCCCGGGCGCAGCAGCGCGGAGAGGATCGCGTCGCCCCCCGCGATGCCTGCCGCCGCCCGCGCGGCCTGCGCGTTGGACGGCAGCACCCAGGCGCCGGCGGCTTCGAGGCGCGCGATCTGCGCGGTCAGGCCCTGCGGATCCCGGGCGGTGCCCACCACCGAGGCGACGACCGCGAGCCCGCGGCCCCGCGCCCGCGCCGCGCCGCGGGCGGCCTCGACCGCGGGGGCGATGTCGCCGGCGGGATCGGCGGCGGCCCCATGACCTAGGACCACGTCCAGCAGCAGCACCCCGAGGTCGGCCTGCTTGCCCGCGCGGTCGATCATCTCCACGCGCGTCGTCGGGTCCAGCATCGGGTGCGCGCGCCCGACCGTGAACTCGTCGGCGCCCAGATCGATCACTCGATGCCGACCTTCCCCGCCGGTGAGGTTGGAGGCGACCGGGCCGAGCAGCGGCTCCAGGATCAGCAGGCTCTCGTGGGCGAGCGTGCCGCCCGCGTAGAGGCCGAGCACGCTCGACTGATCGGGCGCGAGCTCGCGGCGCGCCTCCGAGATCCGGCCGGCCACGTCGGCCACCGAGAACACACGCGGCTGCCACGGTGTCCGGGCCAGCGCGGCGCCGGCGGCGAGCGCGGCGTCCTCCAGGGTCGCCACGGTCGTGACCACGCCGGCGGCGCCGGCGGCCACGTCGCGCCCCAGCAGGCAGACCACCGCGGGCTTGCCGATCGCCGCGAGCCTGCCGCGGATGTGCCGGCCGACCGCCGGGGCCGGCGGCTTGCCGATCACCACGATCAGCTCGGTGGCCGCGTCGTCTCCGAGCAGGTCGAGCGCGGCCAGCGTCATGAGGCCGCCGACCTCCTCGCTCATGTCCCGGCCGCCCACCCCGATGGCGTGCGAGAGGCCGTGGCCACGCCCGGCCAGCAGCGTCGCCACCTCCTGCAGTCCGGTGCCCGACGCGGCCACGATCCCGACGCGCCCCGACGGCACCGCGTTGGCGAATCCGAGCGCCACCGCCGCCACGTACGCGGTGCCGCAGTCCGGGCCCATCAGGAGGAGCCCGCGCTCGAGGGCGTCGCGCTTGAGCGCCACCTCGTCGCGGAGACTCACGTTGTCGCTCCACAGCATCACGTTGAGCCCGGCCGCGAGCGCCGCGCGGGCCTCGGCGGCGGCGAAGGCGCCCGGCACCGAGATCAGGACCAGGTTGGCCTCGGGCATCCGCCGGATGGCGCCGGCGACGGTGCGCGGCGCGGGGCGTCCGCTGCCGTCGCCGCCCGAGGCGCTCCGCGCCAGCAGCGGCTCGGCCGACGCGGCGGCGGCCTGCGCGACGGCCGGCGTCTCCGCCTCCACCACGATGACGAGGTCGTTCGGGGTGGCGGTCCCGGCCTCCTCGGTCAGGAGCCCGGCCTGCGCGAGCAGATCGCGATTGGCGGGCGTGCCCATGACGACGGCCGCTTCGCGCACGCCCGACCGGGCGCGCAGCGCGCGCGCCAGCGTGAGCAGCGCCACCGAATCGTGGTAGGCCCCGCGCTTGACGAGAGTGGCCCGCGCCAAGGCTCAGGCGGCCAGCGCGTCCCAGGCCAGCCGCATCCCGCCGAGCGTGTCCGCGCCCGAGGTCGCGCCCAGCGCGGCGAGCCGTGCGGCCGCCCAGGCCGACTCCGTTCGCGACCGGGCGCGCAGGACCGCCAGCACCGGCTCCGAGAAGCGCCCGGCCAGCGCGTGGAGGACGAACTCGCGGCCGATCGCGGTCGTGCGGGCTTCCGCGGCCTCCGCGATCGCGCCGGCCACGGCCGGCTCGCGCGTGAGCGGCCCGGGATCCACCGCGTGCAGCACCGCGAGCGCTCCGACCAGGCAGTCGTCGCCGGCCGGGGTCAGCCCCTCGCCGAGCCCCAGCAGCGCGCACGCCCCCGCGATCAGCCGGGAAGCGTCGCGCCGACCGATGCCGTCGGCCAGCGCGGCGCGGGCGCCGACTCCCGCTACCGAGTCGAGGCCGGGCGCGTGGCCCCGGTGCGGTGCGGGTGGGAGCAGCACTGCGGGCCCGGGGATCCGAGGGCCCGCGGAGACCGCGCAATCGATCCACGCGGCCCGTTCCCACGACAGGGCCAGACCCGGAGCGCGGAGCCGGAGCGGCCCGACGGCCACCGGCATGCCGGGCCGCAGGGCGCCGAGGAGCGTGACGTCGTCGACGGCGGCCGCGAAGGGGGCGAGCAGCGGCCCCGGCCCCTGGAGGGCGAGCAGCCTGCCGTCGTCCCACACGACGTTGACCGCCCGCGCGAAGACGGAGTGCACGCGGGCGGGCCGGCCGCCCGCGGCCTCGAGACGGACCGCGATCTGGGCGCTTACCCGGACGAGGCCACCGCGGAACTGGGTCACCGGCGCCGGTCTACTTGGGCGCCGAGATCCCGTACGCCTTGAGCTTGCGGTAGAGGTGGCTGCGCTCGATGCCGAGGCGCTCGGCGGTGCGGGTCATGTTCCACTCGTTGGCCCGCAGCTCGCTCAGGATGAACGCGCGCTCGAAGGCCTCGCGCGCCTCCTTGAGCGTGCGCTCGCGCTGGGCGTCGTCGGCCGGCGGCTCCG
>JBGQHJ010000239.1:0-4819 GCA_041497895.1 Methylomirabilia bacterium | reverse complement strand
GAGCCACGCGGCGAGCGCGCCCTCGGTGGTGGTCTTGGGGATCACCGCGATCCGCTTGCCCGCGAGGTCGACGGGGGTGCGCACCCCCGCGTCGGCCGCGACCAGGAGGCTGCCGCCGTCCACGAAGGTGGGATAGCTGAAGTCGACCTGCTCCTGGCGGGAGAGCGAGGCGGTGGTGGAGCCGCACTCGAGGTCCACGCGGCCCTCTGCGACCGCGGCGATGCGGTCGTCGGGCGTCACGCGCACCCACTTGATCTCCAGGTCTTGACGCCCGGTCGCGGTCCGGACCTGGGCGACCACCCGCGTGCAGAGATCGATCGTGTAGCCCACCGGCTGCCCGCCGTCGCCGAGGAACGAGAAGGGCCGCGAGGAGTCCCGATAACCGAGAGTCACGCTGCCGGTCTCGCGGATCTTGCGCAGGGTGTCGGGCGCCGGCGTGGCGCAGGCGGTGAGGCCGAGCAGGGCGAGGGTCAAGAGGCGCGCGGGACGCATGACGGTCACCTCAGTTGCCGCGCTTGTCGACGTCGGAGAGCGAGAAGCCGAAGAAGAGGAGCACCGTGAAGTCGTCGTACTTCGACTTGCCGACTCCGGGGTGTGGCGCGTCCACGACGACGTCTCCCTTGCTGTCGAAGGCCCAGAGTCGTAGCTCGGCCTGCCCGCGGTTGCGCACCCACTTGAAGAAGGCGAGCTCGGGCACCGGGAAGTTCACCACCGGCGCCTGGAACGCGGGCACGCCGATCAGGGTCTGGTCGTGGTCGGTTCCGTAGACCGAGACGAACATCTTGAGCTTGAGCTCGGGGGAGTCCGAGGCCATCCGCACGCCGTGAGCCTTGAGCCACGTGGTCACGAAGTCCTTCACGAAGCCCTCGTTGCCGGCCTGCACCGCGACCTCGAGCGCCACCGGGCGGCTCCCGACGCGGGCGAGATCGACGTCGGCGAGCGCTCGCTCGAGCGAGCGGATCAGCAGCTGCTGGGTGATACCGGCGGGCGCGGTGGCGCCGATCTGGCTCGCGAGGGAGCAGCCGGCCAGCAGCATCCCGAGCAGCGCGGCGACCGCGGTGCGGATCACCGGTAGCGTCCGGGGTCCCATCGGGGCGAGCGGGCTAGGACGACGCGGCCGACTGCGCCAGGCCCGCCGGGCAGGCGACGCCGGTGCCGCCGATGCCGCAGTAGCCCCACGGATTCTTGGCCAGGTACTGCTGGTGATAGTCCTCGGCGTAGTAGAACTCGGGCGCCTCGCGGATCTCGGTGGTGATCGCCCCGTAGCCCGCCTTCGCGAGCACCGCCTGGTAGGCCTGCTGCGAGGCCAGGGCGGCGCGGTGCTGGGCGTCGCCGTAGCAGTAGATCGCCGAGCGGTACTGGGTCCCCACGTCGTTGCCCTGGCGCATGCCCTGGGTCGGATCGTGGTTCTCCCAGAAGACGCGCAGGAGGCTCTCGTAGGAGACCTTGCCCGGGTCGAAGACCACCAGCACCGCCTCGGTGTGGCCGGTGCTGCCGCTGCAGACCTCCTCGTAGGTCGGGTTTGGGGTGTGGCCGCCCGCGTAGCCGACCGCGGTGGTGTACACCCCGGGGAGCTCCCAGAACTTCCGCTCCGCGCCCCAGAAGCAGCCCAGGCCGAAGACCGCGCGCTCGGTGCCGGCCGGGAAGGGCGGCTCGAGTCGGGCGCCGTTGACGAAATGGGTATCGGGCACCGGCATTCGCTCCCGGCGTCCGGGAAGTGCCTCCTCGGCGGACGGCATGCTCCGCTTGCGCAGACCGAACATGGGCTGGGGCCCTCCTTGTCGCTAGAGCCTACCTCAGGGCGGGCCGCGAGGCCACTCTGCTATGCTCCCGACATGACGAACAACCGCAAGACAGCAGAATGGGGCAAGCCGGTGGGTGGATGGAGATGGGAGCGCGTGCTGCACGGGATCGTCCCGCCGCTGATCTCGCCGCTCGACGACGCGGGTGCCCCCGACGCGGACGCGATGGCCGCCCTGGTCGAGCACGTGGTGGGCGCGGGCTGCACCGGGCTCTTCATGCTGGGCGGCTGCGGCGAGGGCGCGTGGCTCACGCCGGCCCAGCGCGGCGCGGTCATCCGGCAGGCGGTGCAGGCGGCCGCCGGTCGCGTGCCGGTGCTGGCGGGCGTGATGCTGCCCGGGACGGGCCCGGCGATCGAGGCGGCCCGCCAGGCCGCCGGGGAAGGGGCGGACGCGCTGGTCGTCGGGTCCCCGTACTACTTCGGAGTGGACGCGGCGGCCCAGGAGCGTCACGTCGGCCAGGTGCTGGAGGCGACCCCGCTGCCCGCGCTGCTCTACAACATCCCGCAGTGCACGCATCACGTGCTGCCGCCCGCGACGGTGCGGGGGCTCGCGCGCGATCCGCGCGTGCTCGGCATCAAGGACTCGGCCGGCGACTTCGAGGCCTTCCAGGCGCTGCTCGCGATCAAGCAGGAGCGCGCCCAGTTCCGCGTGCTCCAGGGGCACGAGTCGCTCGCCGCGGCGAGCCTGCTGCAGGGGGCCGACGGCATGGTCCCGGGCCTGGCCAACGTGGTTCCCGCCCTCTTCGTGGAGCTGCAGGCCGCGGTCGACCGCGGCGCGGCCGCCGAGTGCGCGGCGCTGCAGCGGCGCATCGCCGCGCTGGCCCAGCTCTACCGCCAGGGCCCCTGGCTCGCGGCGCTGAAGGCCGCGTGCGCGCTGCGAGGGCTCGGCAACGGCCGGCCCGCGCCGCCGCTCCTGCCCGCGAGCGCGGCCGACCGCGACGCGGTCCGGGCGCTCCTCGAGGAGGCGGGCGCGGCGCGGCCCGCCCTGGCCGCCCAGGCCCGGTGACGATCCGGGCCGTCGTCTTCGACATGGACGGCGTGCTGGTGGACTCCGAGCCCTTCGGGTTCGAGGCCCTGCGCCGGGTCATGGCCCGCTACGGGCTGCCGTACGGGGAGGAGGAGAACGCGGAGTTCCTCGGGCGCACCACGCTCGACTCGTGCCGCATCTTGAAGACGCGCCACCGGCTCCCGGAATCGGAGGAGACGCTGGCCGACTGGTACGTCGAGGGCATGCTCGAGCAGATTGCGCGCGGGCCGATCCCGATGGCGGGCGTGCCCGAGGTGCTGCGCGGGGTGCGCGCCGCGGGCTACCGGATGGCGCTGGCCTCCTCGGCCGAGGTGCGGGTGATCGACGCCAACCTCGCCGCGCTCGGCCTCCGGCCGCTCTTCGAGGCGGTGGTCTCCGGCACCCAGGTGGCGCGCGGCAAGCCCGCGCCCGACGTGTTCCTGGCCGCGGCCGAGCGGCTCGGGGTGCCCCCGGCGGCGTGCCTCGTCGTCGAGGACTCGCGCAACGGGCTCCTCGCGGCCAAGGCCGCGGGCATGCGCTGCGCGGTCGTGCCCTGCGAGCAGACCCGGCACCAGGAGTTCGGCGAGGCCGACCACCGGCTCGCCGCGCTGCCCGAGCTGCTCGCGCTCCTCTGAGCGGGGGCTCGAGCCCTCAGATCTGCTTCCAGAGAAAGCCGGCGCGCTCCATCCGCCGCTCGATGGCCGCGACACGGCGGCGGTAGGCCGGGCTCGCCGAGCCGGGGCGCCAGGTCGCCGGGCTCGGCAGCACCGCGGCGAGCTGCGCCGCCTCGCTCTCGTCCAGGTCGGCGGGCGCCTTGCCGAAGTAGCGCTGGCTCGCCGCGCCGACCCCGTAGACGCCCGGCCCGAACTCGACCACGTTGAGGTAGAGCTCGAGGATGCGCCGCTTCGGGAGCCGGCGCTCGAGCTGCCAGGTGAGCACCGCCTCCTTGGCCTTCCGGAGCGGATTGCGCGAGCGCGAGAGCCACAGGTTCTTGGCGAGCTGCTGGGTGATCGTCGAGGCGCCCCGCGGCAGCTCGCGGTCGCGCAGGGCGTCCTCGAGCGCGCTCTGCATCTCGTCGAGGGCGAAGCCGTGGTGCGAGAAGAAGTTGACGTCCTCCGACACGAGCACCGCCCGCTTCAGCGCGGGGGAGATGGCCGCGTAGGGCGTCCACGTCCAGGCCACGCGGGTCGGCCGGCCGGCCGCGCGCTGCTCCGCGCGGTACTGCTCGATGAAGGCGGTCGTGGCCGGGCGCGCGGTGGCGAGCCGGCCCACCGACGGCCAGGTCCAGATCATGACGCCGACCCAGACGCCCGCCGCCATGGTCACCAGCATCGCGAGGCGACCGGCCCAGCCGGCTCGGGTGCGCATGGGTCATGGTATCGTGATGCCCCCATGGATGCCCTCAAGCAGCGCGTCGCGGACGCGGTGGACCGGCTGGGCGACGAGCTCACCGCGCTGTCGCTTCACATCCACGCGCATCCCGAGCTGGCCTTCGAGGAGACCCTCGCTGCCGACCGGCTCGGCCGGTTCCTCAGCACGCAGGGCTTCCGCGTGGAGGCTCCGGTGGGTGGCGTGGCGACCGCGTTCCGGGCCAGCCTCGAGACCGGACTCGGACCGACCCTGGCGATCCTGTGCGAGTACGATGCGCTGCCGGGTATCGGTCACGCCTGCGGGCACAACGTCATCGCGGCGGCGGGCGCCGGCGCGGGCGCCGCGCTCATGGCCGCGCGCGACGGCCTGCCGGCGGGGCGGATCCTGGTGATCGGCACGCCCGCGGAGGAGCGCGGCGGCGGCAAGGGCTGCCTGGTCGAGGCGGGACTCTTCCGGGACGTCGACGTCGCCATGATGATCCACGGCTTCGACCGCACGCTGCTCCACCAGGACCTGCTCGGGGTGGCGCGGGTCTCGTTCGAGTGGGCGGGCGGGGCCGCCCACGCCTCGGTGGACCCGTGGGAGGGCGCCAACGCCCTCGACGCCTGCGTCGCGACCTTCAACGCGGTGGCCATGCTGCG
>JBGQHJ010000238.1:0-4916 GCA_041497895.1 Methylomirabilia bacterium | reverse complement strand
CGCCGCCAGCCCGACCATCAACCCCTGCTCGCCGAACTCCCCTATGCCCTGCCGCGGCGCCGCTTCCAGGAGTGACCGGAAGGTATTGACCCTTGCCCCTCCTCCACGCGTTCAGTGACCGGGAGGTACTGACACCTGGCCGGTCAGGTCTTACATTCCGACATTTTCGTGGCGCGCGCCCGCCTCGCCTCGCGCGGGGAAAATGGCGGAATGTAAGACCTGACCCCAGTCAGCGCGGCGTGTCGCCGGCCAGTGTGACCCGGTGCATGAGGCGCTTGAACCCGGCGTAGTCGTTGACCGCGTTGTGCTGGGCGCAGCGGTTGTCCCAGAACGCGATCGACCCGGGCTCCCAGCGGAAGCGGCAGCAGAGCTCGGGCCGCACCTGCTGCGCGAAGAGATACTCGAGCAGCGGGCGGCTCTCCTCCTCGGTCCAGCCCTTGAAGTGCGCGGTGTGCCCGTGGTTGACGTAGAGCGCCTTCCGTCCCGTCTCCGGGTGCGTGCGCACCGCCGGATGCTCGCTGACCAGCACCTTCATCTCGACGCCGGCCGCCCGCAACCGGTCCTCGCGCGTCTTCGACGCGTCCGCCTTGGTCGAGGTGTTGACGCCCACCAGCCCGTCGAGCGTCCGCCGCAGCCCCTCCGAGAGCGTCTCGTAGGCCTGGTACTGGTTGGCGAAGATGGTGTCGCCCCCGTAGGGCGGCAGCTCCACCGCGTAGAGCATGCTGGCCATCGGCGGCTGGGCGAGGTAGGTCGTGTCGGTGTGCCACACCCCGCCGAAGTTGATCTTCTCGTCGGCGAGCTTGAGCACCGGGGTGATGAGCGGGCACTCCGGCAGGCCCTTGAGCTGCGGGTACTCCATCGGCTCGCCGAAGCGCGCGGCGAAGGCGAGCTGCTCCTGGGGCGTGAGCTTCTGGTCGCGGAAGAACACGACCAGGTGATCGAGCAGGGCCCGGCGGATCTCCGCGATGACCGCGTCGTCGAGGGCCGCGGCCACGTTGACCCCGCGGATCTCGGCT
Organism: Methylomirabilia bacterium; assembly: GCA_041497895.1. Lineage (GTDB taxonomy): Bacteria > Methylomirabilota > Methylomirabilia > Rokubacteriales > CSP1-6 > CAMLFJ01. Next base: position 3,900 of record JBGQHJ010000238.1, on the reverse strand, counting down.
CCGAGCGACCCGCTCACCGACACCACCTCGATGTGACGATACGTCCGGGCCTCGTTGCGCGGCATGGTCTCCTCCCTGAAATGGCCTACAGCGACCCGAAGTGCTCGCTCATCCGCCGCCGCATCGCCGCGTCCGGCAGCGGCCCCGCCGTCGCCCCCAGATTGTCCGCCACGTGCCCGGGATCGCGGGTGCCCGGAATCACGCAGGTGACCGCCGGGTGCCCCAGGATCCACTTGAGGAAGTATTGCGCCCAGCTCGCGCAGCCCGCCTCCCGGGCCCACTCGGGCACCGCCCGGCCCTTCACCCGCCCGAACATCGCGCCCTCCGCGAAGGGCCGGTTCACGATCACCGCGACCCGCGCCTCCGCGGCGGCCGCGAGCAGGCGCGCGTCCGCCTCCGGCTCGGCCAGCGAGTAGTTCACCTGGACGAAGTCGACGTCGCCCCGGCGCACGAGCCGCCCGAGCTCCGCGTGCCCGCCCGCGTGGTAGTGGGTGACGCCCACGTAGCGCACGCGCCCGGCCGCTCGCCAGTCCGCGAGCGTGGCCAGGTGCGTCTGCACGTCCACCAGGTTGTGCACCTGCATCAGGTCGAGCCGCTCGACGCGCAGCTTGCGCATCGAGTCCTCCATCTGGCGGATGCCGGCCTGCCTGCCGCTCGTCCACACCTTGGTGGCGACGAAGAGCCGCGACCGCACGCCGAGCTCCGCCGCGAGCTGCCCGGTGACCGTCTCCGAGCTGCCGTACATCGGCGAGCTGTCGATGACACGCCCGCCCCCGTCCACGAACCGCCGGAGCGTCTCGCGCGCCTGCCCGAGCTCTCGCGGGTCGCCCGCCACGTCGAACACCTGCCACGTCCCGAGACCGACCGCGGGCAGCGTCTCGCCCGACCGGGGGATCGGCCGCTCCAGCGCGCCCTGCCCGCGGGCCGGCGTCTTCATCAGCAGGGCGACCAGGGCCGCCGCGCCCACCCGGAAGAGCTCCCGCCGCGAGGGCCGCGACCGCACACTCACGCGCTCCGGTCGGCGAGGCCGGCGATCATCGCCGCGATCTCGTCGGGGTGGGTGGTGGTCAGCGCGTGGTTGGCTCCGTCGACCCGCTCGAGCCGCGCGCCGGGCACGTGCGCGGTGATGGCCCGCACGATCTTCACCATGGTCTGCGGGCTGCGCGCGCCATAGGCCACCAGCGTCGGCATCGCGAGGCGGCGGAGCCCGTCGACCGGGTAGGCGTCGCGGAAGGTGGCGGTCACGTCGTCGATGTTGTTGCTGGTGTAGTTGATCAGGTACTCGCGGGTCGGCGCCGGCATCAGGTCGAAGGCGCCGGTCCCGAACCAGTAGTCGATCATCTTGCGCACCGCCAGCCGATCGCCCTTCTCGAAGGCGGTGCGGTAGTCGTCGAATAGCGCCCGCGCGGAGGCGAACGCCTCCCGCTCGCCCACCGCGGCGAGCACCGGCACCGCGACCGGCTCGAAGAGCGCCAGCGCGGCCGGCTTCACCGTGCCCCGCAGCGCGAGCAGCAGGGCCACCGCCCCTCCGTAGGAGTGCCCGGCCAGCACCGCGGGCGGCTCCATGTCCTCGAGCAGCGCCTCGATCAGCCGCGCCGCGTGCCCGCTGTCGCTCGGGAGGCCCGCGGGCGGGCGCGTGCTCGCGCCGTAGCCGGGCAGGTTCGGCGAGATCACGCGGAAGCGCGGCGAGAGCTGCTGGGCCACCGGCTGCCAGGCCCGCGAGCTCCCCGGTGAGCCGTGGATGAGCACGATGATCGGCCCGCGCCCGGTATCCTCGTAGGCCACCGAGTCGCGGTCTCCGACGCTCAAGGTCGGCATCGGCGCGCCCTACCGTCCCCCCACGAACGCGAAGCGATGGCGCGAGTCCCAGGTGTCGTCGAACCCCTCGAGCCCCAGCTCGCGGCGGCCGGCATTGCTCCAGAGGCACAGCACGTCGCGGCGGCCGAAGTAGCCGAACCACGGATCGTGCAGGAAGATCACCGGGTGCTCCTGCTGCACCGCCGGGTGCGCGATCCCGAAGTGGAGCGCGTCCTCGTAGGACGGCCGCTCGAGCCCGAGCTGCGCCGCCGCGGCCAGCGCCTCCGCCGCGGTCACGTCCCGATCGAACCCGATGAGGACGATGTCGCGGTCGCCCGCCTCGCCCCGCCCCCGGACCGGGAAGTTCTCCGAGGTGACGCACGAGTGCGCGTAGCCGTAGCCGCCCGCCTCGACGAGCTGCTCGGTCGAGCCGGCGCCCGCGCGGACGATCCGGTACCGGGTCATCTGCACGTCAGCCCACCTCGAGCGCGAGATCGAACGCGGCGGCGTAGCCTCCGCCCGAGGGCGTGACCGCGAGGGTGAGCTGACCGCCCGCCTCCCGGTAGATGCCGTCGCGCCCGTTTCGCATCCGGCGCGCGGCCCCCGCGTAGGGCGGCTGCGCGTGCACCTGATCGGTGAGCGCGTCGTCGAAGAAGAGCTGAGACGTGAGCTCGTGCGCGTGCCCACGCCCCGCGCCGGACCGCACCTTGAAGTGGACGTGCACCGCGCGCCCGGGGTACGCGCCCGGATAGATGGTCGTGAAGGCCACGAGCCCGTCGGCGCCGCTGGTCTGGTATCCGCGCAGGAACTTGCGACCGACCGTGCTCCCGCCCGAGTCCGTCACGTCCGAGTAGGCGCCGGCGGCGTCGCAGTGCCACACGTCCACCACCGCGCCCGGCAGCGGCGCGCAGGCCCCCGCGGCGAGCCGCGAGACCCGCATGGTCAGGCGGAGCGGCGCCCCGGGACGCAGCGTGCCGTCGGTGGGATCGGAGCGAATGTCCGAGCGGTCGAGCTTGACGTCGACGAAGTAGGGTCCTTCGGTCAGCGCCGGCCGGACCACGCACGCGCCCGCGGCGGCGGCGGACGCCGGGCGGCCCGCGCCCAGCGCAGCGAGCCCGCCCGCGCCCAGGAGCGCGAGGGCCTCCCGCCGCGTCAGCACCCGGCCGATCGTGCCGTCGTCGCTCCCCATGGCCGCCGTCTAGCATACCTTGACGCCGGCGACGGCGCGGAGGCAGTATCGCGCCGATGACCACCGCGCCCGCGGCGGCGCCGCCGATCGTGCACGCGCTCGACCACGTGGTCGTCGCGGTGCGCGATCTCGACGCCGCGGTGGCCGCGTACCGGGCGCTGCTCGGGCGCGCGCCCGCCTGGCGCGCCGAGGCGCACGGCGGCGGCGCCACGGTGGTGACGTTCGCGCTCGCCAACGTGGCGGTGGAGCTGATGGCCCCGTCCGGAACCGGCGCGACCGCCGAGCGGCTCGCCGCCGTCCTCGACGCGCAGGGCGAGGGCCTGGCGAGCCTCGCGTTCGCGACCGCCGACGTCGAGCGCGCCCACCGCCGCCTGGCGCGCCTGGGCCTGGGACCCGAGCCGATCGCCGACGGAGCCAGCACCGACGCGGAGACCGGCGCCCGCCGGCCCTGGCGCCGCACGCGCGCGGCCACCGCGGCCACCCACGGCGTCCGCCTCTTCTTCGTGCAACAAACGCCGCTGCCGACCTCGCGCCTGCTCGCCCCGGAGCCCGGCGCGGTGAGCGGGCTCGACCACGTGGTGATCCGCACGCCCGATCCCGAGCGCGCCACCGCGCTCTACGGCGCGCGCCTCGCGCTCGACATGCGCCTCGATCGGTCGAATCCCGCGTGGGGGGCGCGGCTGCTCTTCTTCCGCTGCGGCGACCTGATCGTCGAGGTGGCCCACGATCTTCGAGCGGGCGTCGGCGACGGACCGGATCGGCTGTGGGGCCTCTCGTGGCGCGTGCCCGACGCGGAGGCCGCGCGGGCGCGCCTGCTGGCCGCCGGACTCGACGTCTCGGAGGTGCGCGCCGGCCGCAAGCCGGGCACGCGCGTGCTCACGCTGCGCGACGGCACCTGCGGCGTGCCCACGCTG
>JBGQHJ010000237.1:0-4934 GCA_041497895.1 Methylomirabilia bacterium | reverse complement strand
GCCCGCTCGCGCACGTCCAGCAGGGCATACGGGGTGCGCTGCTGGAGGAGCGTGGCGAGTTGTTCGGGGGAGATCGCGCCGAGAGTCATGCCCCGGACGCTAGCCGGGGACCGTGATCCTGTCAAGCCGGTGGTACCGGCTCGGGCCGCTCAGGCCAGCGCTGTCATCTCGACCGGCGAGAGCCAGACTTCGTGGATCACGTAGCGGCCGTGACGATCCAGCGCGCGCAGCGCTTCCAGGATCTCGCGCCGCGGCCGGCGCAGCGGGCCGGCCAGGAAGCGCTCGAGATCGCGCGCGTCGTCGAACTGGAGGCCCGGGCGCTCGCCGGTGGCGCCGAATGGCGCGTAGGCGAGACCATAGCCACGCCCGGGGCCCTGGGTGAGGTGGAGCGATCCATTCGTTCTCATGCCGGGGTGACGGCCGGAACCCGCAGGCCGTTTACGCTGCGGTCGCCCGCCGGGATCGTAAACGCGCCCGGCCCGGAGCCCGTCAGATGGGCATGGATCGGCTGCCGTCGCTGAACGGTCTCCTGGTATGGGGGGCCACCTTCTACCTGGTCACCCACGGGATGGTGCCGCCGGCCGCCACCGCAGCCGAGGCGCGCGACCTAGCGACTACGGCTTGCCTGGCCGGGGCCGCATGGGTGCGGGCCGGCGTGCTCCGGGCCGGCTCCTGGGTCGGGTGGTCTCGCTAGCCCCGGCGGAGAGCCCGGGCCATCGCCTCGACCGCTGCCTCCACCTGCTTGCGCGAGACGTCCAGGTGGGTCACCGCCCGGAGCCTCCGCTCACCCATCACGCTCAACCGCACCTGCGCGTCGGCGAGCAGGCGATCGGCCAGCGCCGCGGCGGTCAGCCCGGGCGCGGTCACGTCGAAGATCACGATGTTGGTCTCGACGTGGGCCGGATCGAGTGCGATGCCGGGCAGGTCAGCGATGCCGCGGGCCAGGATCCGGGCGTGCTCGTGGTCCTGGGCGAGCCGGTCCACGTGATGGCGGAGCGCGTAGACGCCGCCCGCCGCGATGATGCCGGCCTGGCGCATGGCGCCGCCCAGGGCCTGCTTGTAGCGCCACGCCTCCTCGATGAACGCGCGGGTGCCGGCCAGGCAGGCGCCCACCGGCGCGCCGAGGCCCTTGCTGAAGTCGATCCAGGCCGAGTCGACCGTGCTCGCGTAGGCCCGCGCCGGTGTGCCGGAGGCGACCACCGCGTTCAGCAGCCGGGCCCCGTCCATGTGGGTCGCGAGCCCGAGCGCGCGCGCCGCGGCGGCGACGTCCTGCACCGCCGCGAGCGGCCAGACCCGCCCCCCGCCCAGGTTGCTGGTGTTCTCCACCGAGACCAGGCGCGTCGGCGGCGCGTAGCGCGAGCGGCCGTGGGCGCCCGCGCGCACCTGCGCGCCGCTGAAGACGCCGCGGTCGCCGTCGAGCGCGGTCATCAGCACGCCGGAGAGGAGCCCGGGGCCGCCGCCCTCGAAGTGGATCAGGTGCGAGGTTCGGTCCGCGAGCACCTCGTCGCCGGGCCGGGTGTGCACCTTCACCGCGATCTCGTTGCACATGGTACCGGAGGGGAGGTAGACCGCGGCTTCCTTGCCGAGCAGCTCGGCCACCATCTCCTGCAGCAGCGTCACGGTGGGATCCTCGCCCTTCTGCTCGTCGCCGACCTCCGCCTCGCACATGAAGCGGCGCATCTCGGGGGTGGGCTTCGTCAGGGTATCGCTGAAGAGATCGATCACGATGGGCTCCTCTAGTTGGAGACGAGCTCGGGCCGTCCCGACCATTCCCAGGCCACGGTGGTGCGCGAGATGCCGAGCAGCAGGCCGGAGAGCGCGCTCGGATGGATCCAGAGCCCGTCCCGCTCGGTCTCCGGGTCTCCGCCGCGGGGGGTGAAGCGCGCGTGCCTGCGGTTGAGTCGGCGCACGATCGCGCCCACGTCCGGGGTCTCCGCGTAGCACATGTAGAGCGAGTCCCCCCGCTTCGCGGCCCACCGGCCCATCGCGGTCTGCGGATCGGTCACCTGCGAGATCTCGATGCGGTCGAGGCGCCCGGGCGGATCGAAGAGGGTCAGCGTGCCGGCGTAGCCGAAGCGCTCGCTCCGGATCGGGGTGAAGCGCGACGGGTCCAGGCCGAAGATGCGGGTGTAGCGCTCCGCGGCCGCGGCCCACGGCGAGACCAGGGTGTTGGTCACCTCGTAGAGGTGGCTGACCAGCCCGAGGCGGCGCCCGGGCGCGGCGGGGCTCACCACCACGCGCATCCCGACGGTCTCGGTGGGCTCGAGGTAGGTCTGCTCGCCCTCCTTCGCGAACTCGACGCCCTCCGCGACGAGGTGGGCGCGTAGCGCGGGCACGCTCGCCACCGAGAAGCCGGCGGTGAGCAGGCCCGGGCCCCACCGATCCAGGTGCGCGCGCACCACCCCGGCGCCGCGCGGCACGCAGAGCTCGATCTCGCTCGCGCCCAGGGTCAGGATGCTCCGGCGCGCGTTCAGGTAGTCGCTGTCCTCCTCCCGCGCGGGCTCCGCGCCGAGGAGCTCCTGGAACGCCCGTGTGGCCCCTCCCGCGTCGGCCACCGCCATCTGGATCCGATCCACCCGCTCGAGCATCCGTGGCTCTCCTTCTTCCGGTCTCCGCGCCGCCCGCTTGCGGCTCCGGGGACCCGGTGCGATTCTACATCCGTCATGCGGATCCTCGTGGTCGAAGACGAGCGCAAGGTCGCGGCCTTCATTCGCCAGGGGCTGGTGGAGGAGGGCCACGCGGTCGAGGTGGCCGCCGACGGCGCGGCCGCGCTCGACGCGATCGCGGAGGGCCCAGCCTACGACCTGGTGGTCCTCGACGTGATGCTGCCCAAGCGTGACGGCTTCAACGTGCTCAAGACGCTTCGCGACCGACACGTGCAGACGCCGGTGCTCCTGCTCACCGCGCGCGACGGGATCGCCGACAAGGTCGCGGGGCTCGACCTCGGCGCGGACGACTACCTCACCAAGCCGTTCGCGTTCGAGGAGTTCGTGGCGCGGGTGCGGGCCCTGCTGCGCCGGAGCTCCGGGCGCGCCGAGCCGCGGCTGCAGGTGGCCGATCTCTGCCTCGACCCCGCCACCCGCGGGGTCTCGCGCGGAGCGCGCCGCATCTCGCTCACCGCGCGCGAGCACGCCCTGCTCGAGTACTTCCTGCGCAACGTGGGCCGCGTGCTCACGCGTCCCATGATCACCCAGCACGTCTGGGGCATGGACTTCGATCCCGAGAGCAACGTGGTCGACGTCTACGTGGGCTACCTGCGCCGGAAGATCGACGCGGAGGGAGAGCCCCGGCTGCTGCAGACGATCCGGGGCGCGGGCTACGTGCTGAGCGCCGAGCCGTGAGAGGGCTCCGCCTGCCCTTCTCGATCCACACCAAGCTCACCCTGTGGTACAGCGGGGTGCTCCTCGCCATCCTGGTGGCGATCGGCGCGCTGTCGTACTCCTGGCTCAGCTTCGGCCTGCAGCAGGATCTCGACGCCTCCCTGCTCACCGTCGCCCAGGTCATCAAGGACACCGGCTCCTCCGAGCAGGCACCCGGCGACTCCGAGGCGCTCCTGCGCCAGCTGCTGGGACCCGAGCTCTACGACAAGTTCGTCCAGCTGCTCGATCCCGAGGGGCGGCCGCACGGCCCCCGCGAAGGACGGCGGACCGATCTGCTCCCGCTCTCGCCCCAGGCCCGCGCCCGGGCTGCTCGCGGACAGCGCACGATCGAGACGGTGGCGGGGGGCGGCGCGGAGCCGGTCCGGCTCCTCACCCTGCCGGTGCTGCGGGACGGCCGGGTGACCGGGATCATCCAGGTCGGCATGGCGCTGCGGCGCACCCGGGCGGTGCGCGATCGCTACTTCGACACCCTGATCGTGCTGATCCCGCTCGGGGTGGGACTGGCCGCGCTCGGCGGCGCGATCATCGCGCGCGTCGCCCTGCGCCCGGTGGACGAGATGGCGCGCACCGCCCGCCGCATCACCGCCGAGGACCTGAGCCGGCGCGTGGAGCGGCGGGGCACCGGGGACGAGCTGGACCGGCTCGCCGAGACCCTGAACGGGATGCTGGCGCGACTCGACGAGGCGTTCGGGCAGACCCGACGGTTCGCGGCGGACGCGGCCCACGAGCTGCGCACCCCGCTCACCGTGCTCCGCGGCGGCATCGAGGTGGCGCTCCGGATGGAGCGGCCGCCGGACGAGTACCGGCGCGTGCTCGCCTCGAGCCTCGAGGAGGTCGAGCGCCTGATCCGGCTCGCGGAGGACCTGCTGCTGCTCTCCCGCTCGCTGGCCGGGCCGGAGGGAAGCCGCGCGCCGGTCGACCTGGAGCCGCTCGTCCTCGAGGTCTTCGACGTGGGCGCGCGGGTCGGGCGCGAAGCCGGCGTGAGCGTGCGCATCGACGCGACCGCTCCCGTCACCGTGGTCGGTGACCCGACCGCGCTCCGCCGCGCCCTCCTCAACCTGGTGGAGAACGCGGTCAAGTACACGCCGGCCGGCGGCAAGGTCGAGATCGGCCTCCGCCGGGGCGACGGGGTGGCCGAGATCACGGTCGCCGACACCGGCCTCGGCATCGAGCCGGCCGACGTCGAGCGCATCTTCGAGCCCTTCGTGCGGCTCGACACCGCCCGCGCGCGCGACTCCGGCGGCGCGGGCCTGGGTCTCGCCATCGCGCGCTCCATCGTGGTCGCCCACGGCGGCACGATCACGGTGGAGAGCCGCCCCGGATCGGGCAGCCGGTTCGTGATCCGCCTGCCCTCGACCCCGTCCTGATCGTCGTCCTGATTCTCACCGCGCCCTCATCGGGGAGCCCGCGCACCTACGGCGGCCGGGTGAGAGATCCATGAGAGCGGGGTGAGAAACACGATCGGATCTCCGGCCGCGCGCGGATCCGGGCTAGCATGGAGGCATGGCCGGCGAGACCGAGGTTCCCGCGTCGCTCACCGCGTTCGGGCATCCG
>JBGQHJ010000236.1:0-5122 GCA_041497895.1 Methylomirabilia bacterium | reverse complement strand
GCCCCTATGCTATCCTGACCGCCATGGTCTCGATGGACACGCTGGTCTCGCTCTGCAAGCGGCGCGGGTTCGTCTTCCAGTCGAGCGAGATCTACGGGGGCACCGGGTCGTGCTGGGACTACGGGCCGCTCGGGGTCGAGCTCAAGAACAAGATCAAGCACGTGTGGTGGCGGGACTTCGTCCAGCGGCGTCCGGACATGGTCGGCCTCGACGCGTCCATCCTCATGCACGCCATGGTCTGGAAGGCGAGCGGGCACGTCGATCACTTCACCGACCCCATGGTGGACTGCCGTGAGTGCCGCCATCGCTTCCGGGCCGACCAGCTCGCCGAGGCGCCGTGGGTGCACTATTGCCCCGCCACCAAAGGCAACAAGTTCACGATCCCGGCCGGGGAGGCGTGCACGCACTGCGGCGCCTCGCGGACCCTCTGCCCGGACTGCGGCAAGGGGGAGCTGACGCCTCCGCGCCAGTTCAACCTGATGTTCAAGACGTTCATGGGACCGGTGGAGGAGGACGCCTCCGTCACCTACCTTCGCCCGGAGACCGCGCAGGGGATCTTCGTCAACTTCGACAACGTGCTCCAGTCGATGCGGCGCAAGCTGCCCTTCGGGATCGGGCAGATCGGCAAGGCCTTCCGCAACGAGATCACGCCCGGCAACTTCATCTTCCGCACGCGCGAGTTCGAGCAGATGGAGATCGAGTACTTCGTCAACCCCCACGAGACGGTGGAGGGCCGACCGGCCGACGAGTACTGGCACGATCGCTGGATCGAGGACTGCCTGGCGTGGTTCCGCCGGTACGGAATCCAGCCGGACAACCTGCGCCTGCACGAGCACGAGCGGGACGAGCTGGCCCACTACGCCAAGCGCACCGCCGACGTGCAGTACCGGTTCCCGATCGGCTGGAGCGAGCTGATGGGCATCGCCAACCGCACCGACTTCGACCTCAAGCAGCACGCCAAGTGGAGCGGCAAGACGCTGACCTACTTCGACGAGGAGCGGAAGGAGCACGTGGTGCCCTACGTGATCGAGCCCTCCGCCGGCGTGGACCGGGCTCTCCTGGCCTTCCTGGCCGACGCGTACCGCGAGGAGGAGGTCCGAGGCGAGAAGCGGGTGGTGCTGCGCTTGCACCCCGAGCTGGCCCCGGTGTCGGTGGCGGTGTTGCCACTGCTCAAGAAGCGCGACGACATCGTGCGGGCCGCGCACGCGATCCGCGACGACCTGTCGCGGCGCCTCACCGCGGTCTACGACGACACCGCCGCCATCGGACGGCTCTATCGCCGGCAGGACGAGGTGGGCACACCCTACTGCGTGACGGTGGACGTGCAGACGGTAGGCGACACCGACAAGGGCGAGGCGGCCGACGGCAAGGTCACGATCCGGGACCGCGACTCCATGGAGCAGATCCGGGTGGAGGCGTCGCGGCTCCAGCCGGTGATCGGAGACCTGCTGGGCGGCACCCCCTGGAGCGAGGTGGCCGCCGGGGCCCGCGCCTAGCCGCTCACGACTGCGGGGCCTGGGGGTTCGTCGGCGACGGCACCGCCGGAGCCGGAGCGCTCGGAGTCGGCAGCAGCGGCGGGTCGGTGCGCGGCGGAGAGACCCCGGGGGCGTACCGCGCGGGGCCGCACGTCTCCTTGGGCTCGGTGCCCGCGACGAAGGCCATGGTCACCGGCCGCACGCACCCACCGCTCGCGTTCAGGTCGATCGGCACCAGCACCACCCGCTCCGGGATCGGGAAGTCTTCCGGGGGTGTGCCGGCCAGCGCCTCCTGCATGAAGGTGGTCCAGATCGGAACCGCGACGCGCGAGCCGGTCTCGTCCTTGCCCAGGCTGCGCGGTCGGTCGTAGCCGACCCAGACCCCGGTCACCAGCTGCGGCGTGTAGCCGATGAACCACGCGTTCGAGTAGTCGTTGGTGGTGCCGGTCTTGGCCGCCGCGGGGCGGCCGAGCGCCCGGGCCGCCACCCCGGTGCCCCGCTCGATCGTCCCGCGCAGCATGTAGGTCATCACGTAGGCCACCTCCGGCGAGACCACCTGCTTGCTCTGCGGGGTGTTCTCCTCGAGGAGCTTGCGCTGCGAGTCGAGCACGTAGCGGATCGCGGTCGGGTGCATCCACGCGCCCTGGTTGGCGAGAGCGCCGTAGGCCGAGGTGATCTCGAGCAGGCTGAGATCGGAGGTGCCGAGGGCGATCGAGAGGTTCTCGCCGAGCGGGCTCTCCACGCCGAGGCGCCGGGCCAGGTCCACCGTGCGGCGGACCCCGTTCTTCTCGAGCACCTTGACCGCGGCCACGTTCACCGATTCCTCGAGGGCCTGCTGGTAGGTGATCGGCCCGCGGAATTTCCGGTCGTAGTTGTCCGGCTTCCACGGTTTGCCGTTACGGCCGGTCGGGAACTCGACCGGCGAGTCGTCGACCACGCTGGCCGGGGTCTGCCCGGACTCGAGCGCGGCCAGGTACACGAAGGCCTTGAAGGCGGACCCGGGCTGACGGCGAGCCTGGACCGCTCGATTGAACTCGCTCTTGAAGAAATCGTAGCCGCCCACCATCGCCTTGATGTAGCCGGTCTGCGGATCGATGGTGAGCAGGGCACCTTCTGGCCGCTCGGGCGCCGGAGCGGCCTTGTCCTTGGCCGCGGCGACCCGGCGCGACTCGAGCGCCTTGAGCCCGTCGCGGAGGGCGCGCTCCGCCTTGACCTGCATCACCGGCGACAGGGTGGTGTAGACGTGCATGCCGCCCTTGAAGACGAGGTCGGCCCCGTACTGCGCCTCGAGCTGCTGCTGGACGTACTCGAGGTAGTACTGGCCGGTGGTGCGCCGCCGCTCGGGTGGGATCAGGCCGAGCGGGGTCTCGGCGGTCTTCTTGGCCATCGGAGGGGGAAGCGCCCCCACGTCCACCATGCGGGCGAGCACGGTGGCCCGGCGCCGCTTGGCCGCCTCCGGATGGTCGAAGGGCGAGTAGGTCGAGGGCGCCTTGGGCAGCCCGGCCAGGAGCGCGCACTCGGGCAGGCTCAGCTCGGAGACCGACTTGCCGAAGAAGGTGCGCGCGGCCGCCTCCACCCCGAAGGCGCCGTGGCCGAAGTAGATCTGGTTCAGGTACATCTCGAGGATGCGGTCCTTCGAGTAGCGCCGCTCGAGCTCGAGGGCGAGCACCGCCTCCTTGAGCTTGCGCTCGAGGCTCTTGTCCGGGGTGAGGAAGAGCACCTTGGCGAGCTGCTGGGTGATGGTGCTGCCGCCCTCCACGATGCGCCCGCGCCGGAAGTTCTGGTAAACCGCGCGCGCGATGCCGGTCGGGTCCACGCCGTGGTGGGAGTAGAAGCGCGCGTCCTCGGTCGAGATGATGGCGTCGCGCAGGGGCTTGGGGATCTGCGCGAGCGGCACGAAGATGCGGCGCTCGACGTGGAACTCGGTGATGAGCTCGTCGTTGTCGTCGTAGACCTTGGTGCCCTCGCTCGCGTCGAAGGTCTCGAGCTGGGTGACCGACGGCAGGGACCCGGGGAGGATCGTGAGGACCCAGAAGGCGGAGGCGGCCACGCCCAGGCCGCTGACGAGGACCAACACCAGGACCGCCATGAGCGCCCAGCGAACCCAGCGCCGGCGCCGGAGCGCGGCGCGTTTGGAGCGTCGGTCTCCCGCCATGGATTGCTATTATACAGGCGTGAACACGGCCCTCACCGCGGATCAGCAGCTGGCCCGCATCCGCCGGGGAGCGGCCGAGATCGTGGTGGAGACCGAGCTGCGCGCGAAGCTCGAGCGCTCCCTCCGCAGCGCGACGCCGCTCAAGGTCAAGCTGGGGCTCGACCCGACCGCGCCGGACCTGCACCTGGGTCATACCGTCGTGCTCCAGAAGCTGCGCGACTTCCAGGATCTGGGCCACCAGGTGATCATCATCATCGGGGACTTCACCGGCATGATCGGCGATCCGACCGGCCGCTCGGAGACCCGCCGTCCGCTCACCTGGGACGAGATCCGCGAGAACGCAGAAACCTACAAGGCCCAGCTCGGCAAGGTGCTCGACATGGGTCGCACCCAGGTGCGCTTCAACTCGGAGTGGCTGGGCCCGCTCAGCTTCGAGCAGATCATCCGCGAGACCGCGCACCTCACGGTGGCGCGCATTCTCCAGCGCGAGGATTTCGCCGCCCGGTATGCGGCGGGCCGGCCGATCAGCCTCCACGAGTTCCTCTACCCGCTCGCCCAGGGCTACGATTCGGTCGCGCTCCGCGCCGACGTGGAGCTGGGCGGCACCGACCAGACGTTCAACCTGCTCGTGGGGCGCGATCTGCAGCGCGCGCACGGGCAGGAGCCGCAGGTCGCGCTCACCGTGCCGATCCTCGAGGGGCTCGACGGCGTGCAGAAGATGTCCAAGAGCCTGGGGAACTACGTGGGCATCAACGAGCCGCCGGCCGACATCTACGGCAAGCTCATGTCGGTCTCGGACGCGCTCATGTTCCGCTACTTCGAGCTGGCGACCCGGGTGCCGGAGGAGGAGCTGGCCGAGCTCCGCCGCCTGCACCCCATGGACGCCAAGAAGCGCCTCGCCCGGACGGTGACCGCCATGTACCACGGCGAGGCGGCGGCCGCCGCGGCGGAAGCCCACTTCGCTCGAGTTGTTCAGAATAAGGAACTACCTGAAAGTATTGATGTAATCCACCTATCGACCCCGAGTGACGGCGAGCCGGCCTGGAAGATCATCGTCCAGGCCGGCATGGCGCCCTCGAACTCGGAGGCTCGGCGGCTGATCCAGCAGGGGGCGGTGGAGTTCGACGGGGCTCGGATCTCGGATCCGAACCAGAAGGTGATGGTGTCCGGGCTGAGCCGCCTGCTGCAGGTCGGCAAGCGGAAGTTCAAGCGGTTCGTGCTCGAGAAGGAATAGCTTGACAGCCTGAAGGCCGATCCGTATTATCACTCCTTGCCCATCCTTCCGGCCTAGCCGATAGGGTGGACGTTGAGAGAAGTCAGCCGGTCCGAAGCAGTCCGCTGGCCTCGATTCAACCCAAGGGGTCCATACCCCGCCGCTCTTTGAAAATCGCATATGTTACTGGCTCACCGAGAAGTGTGAGCACCATCCGTAACTACTGAGTACCTTGCGCTCGACCGAAGCAACATCTTGGTTGGGCTTTTAGGGACCAGG
>JBGQHJ010000235.1:0-5270 GCA_041497895.1 Methylomirabilia bacterium | reverse complement strand
GATCCTGCTCCTGGTGGTGCCCGCGCCCGACGACCTGATCGAGGTGCGCGAGCTGGTCCTGGGCGAGGGGGTCAGCCGGGATCGGGTCGACAAGGCGATCGAGGCGTTCGCCCCCCTCTTCGTTCTCGACCGGCACGAGCGGATCCGTCACGTGGTCCATCTCGACCCCGCCGCGGTGCGCGACGTCATGGTCGGCACCTATCGCGCGGGGCGGGCGAGCCGGCAGGCCCGGCTGGCCACCGTCACGGAACTGGACGTCACGCTGAGCCGCGACGTGCTGCTCTTCCGCCCGGCCCGCCGCCGGCCGGCGCACCGCGCGCGCCCCAGACCCGCCTGAGCACCACGCCACGGAGGGAAGAAGTCATGGGTCGAACCGACGACATCCGGGCCTGGGTCATCACGGGAGCGCTGGGCTCCATGGCCCTCGGAATCGTGCTGATCCCGCTCCGGACGATGGTGGCCGCGTCCAACCTCGCCTTCGTCTTCGTCGCCTTCACGATCGTGGTGGCCGAGCTTGGCGGGCGGGGTCCGGCCCTCGTCACCGCGCTGGTCTCGGCGATGAGCCTCAACTTCTTCCTGACCGAGCCCTACCTCACGCTCGCCATCACCAAGACCGACGACGTGGTCGCCTTCTTCGCGCTGGCCGCGTGCGGGCTCATCGCCGCCGCCTTCGGGAGCCGGCGCGAGCGCCTCTCGGAGGTGGCCAATCGCGCCGACCGGGAGCTGCTCATCCTGACCCGGCTCCTCGAGCGCGCGCGGGGCGGACGCACCCCCGCGGCCCTGCTCCAGGATCTGCGGACCGACTTCGGCCTGGGGGGTCTCGTCCTCCGCGACGGACAGGGCCGCGTGCTGGCCGCGACGCCCGACACCGCGAGCGCGCTGCCGACGCCCAGGCTTGCCCTCACCGCCGACACGCTCTTCGCCCCCGCCGACGAGACGGTGCGCTTCGGGAGCAAGGGCATGCGGCTGCCCGAGGGAGGCGGCCGCCTCACGCTCCAGACCGCGCGGGGCCCGCTCACGCTGGACCTCTGGGAGGGCAACGACGAAGGTTTTACCGGCGACGAGAGCCGGACGCTGGCGATCGCCGCGTCGCTCCTGGGCCTCGGGATGCGGTAAGGGTTGGCCTTTCGTGGTAGCGTGGGCATATTGCTATGCCGCCCACGTCGCTACGCGTCTATCTGACGCTCGGTCTCACGCTGGGGCCGCTCCTCGCGGCGCTCCTCGCCTGGCCGGGGTCCGCGCTCGCGGTGAGCGAGCCCGAGCGGCTCTGGACCGTCGGCGATCGCGCGTTCCAGGATGGGCTCTTCGCGCAATCGAGGCGCATGCTCGAGCGCCTGGTCGAGCGGTACCCGTCGGACAGCCGGGTGCCCGACGCGACCCTGCTCCTCGGGAAGGCGCGCCTCTCGCAGGGCCAGCCCGAAGCCGCGCTCCAGGCGTTCCGCCAGGCCCAGACCTTCTCGCCCGTCCCCGGCCGCCCCGACGAGGCGCGCTTCTGGGAGGGGGAGACGCTGTTCCGGATGAAGCGGTTTCCGGAGGCGCGGGCCATCTACGACCGCATCCTCACCGACAACCCGAATTCGCCCAGCGCGCCCGACGCGGTCTACGGCCTCGCCTGGGTCAACCTCGAGCTCAAGCGCCGCGACCAGGCGGCCACCGAGTTCCGCCGCCTCCTCTCGAGCTATCCGGAGCACGCCAACGTCCCGTCGGCCACCTTCTACCTGGCCCGCACGCTCGTGGAGCTGAAGCGGCCCGACGAGGCGATCGGTCTGCTCCGGGGCTTCGTGAGCAAGTATCCCGACCACCGGCTGCTGCCGGAGGCCCGCTACACACTCGGCCAGGCCCTGATCGCGGGCGGCCAGACCGACGAAGGGGTGGGTGAGCTGCGCGCCTTCACCAAGGCCTATCCCAATTCCGACCTGGCCGCCACCGCGCGCCGCAGCGTGGTGGACACGCTCGTGCGCCAGGGCAGGAAGAGCGAGCTGGCCGAGGAGTACAAGGCGCTGGTCGCCCAGTCGCCCGCCACCGCGGAGGGTCTCTACGACGCCGGGCTGGTCGCGGGCAAGCTCGGCCGCCCGCGCGACGCCGACTCCGCGTGGGCGCGCCTGCGCAAGGACTTCCCGGACCACCCGCTGAGCGGGCGCGTCTCGCTCGAGATGGCCCAGACCGCCTTCGGCAAGAACAGCTACAAGGACGCGGCCACCCTGGCGCGCGCGGCCTCCCGCAGTCCGGAGGACGCGGTGCGCGGCGAGGCGTTCGTGCTGCTGGGCGAGAGCGAGCTCAAGCAGCGGCGTCACGCCGCCGCGGTCGCGGCCTTCAAGTCCGCGGCGGAGGCGCCCGCGCTCGAGCCGGCCCTGCGCTACCGCGCCCTGGCCGGAACCGGGCTCGCCTACGAGGAGCAGCGCCAGTGGTCGCAGGCGGCCAAGTTCTACGACGAGGTGGCGAGCAAGAGCCCGGACAAGACGCTCGCGTCCTGGGCCAAGGAGCGGCTCGCCGCGGTCCACGCCAACCTCAAGAGCGACCAGGGCGCCAAGCCCGCGCCGAAGACCCCCGCGAAGGGCTCGACCGGCAAGTCGTCGGGAGGGCAGGCCACCAAGTGAGCCGGCCACGCGCCCAGGCCCGAATGCTGCCGCTGATGGCCGCCGCGCTGCTGGCGCTCCTGCCCGGCGAGGCCGCGCGCGCCGAGATCGCGCTGATCCTGCCGCCGCCGGACACGGCCGCGCTCGTGCCGCTGGCCTCGCCCCCGCTCGACAAGCCGCCGGTGCCGCTTCCCACCGTGCCGCTGCCCCCGGCGCCGGTGGGCATGCCCGAGCTGCCGCCTGCCCCGATGGTCGGCAACCTGGGCGAGCGCCCGGTGGCCCCGCTGGCGCCGCCGCGCTTCCTCGCGTGCAATCCGGTGGGCAGCCTGTTCGGAGTGGCCTCCGAGCTGATCGAGTGCGGGCGGGCGCGCTACCAGCGCGGCGAGCTCGACGAGGCGCGTGACGTCTTCGAGCGCGCGGTGCAGTCCGCCACCGAGCGCGAGCAGATCCGCGAGGCGCGCTACTGGCTCGGCGAGACCCTCCTGCGCCTCGGCAAGCCGGCCGACGTCGAGCGTCTCATGCTGCAGGTGCAGCAGGACGACCCGCGCGGCGAGTTCGGGATGTACGCGACCCACCAGCTCGGCTGGGTGTCGCTCGAGACGGGCAAGCCCGACCGCGCGCTGACCTACTTCGACTCCCTGCTCAAGAGCGGCGCGCCGCCGGTGCTCATTCCCTACGCGCGTCACGGCCGCGGGCTCGCGCTGTACGGGCTCAAGCGCTATCCGGAGGCGCGCGACACCTGGGCCGGCCTGCTCAACCAGAGCGCGCCCCGCGCGGTGGCGTGGGAGGGGACCTTCTGGCTCGGCGACACCCTCGGCCGCCTCGGCGACTACCCGGGCGCGGTCCAGCGGCTGCAGACCTTCGTCTCCGGCGGGCCCCAGGTGCTCATCGACAGCGGGCTCCTGCGCCTGGGCTGGTGGAGCCGCGCGGCCGGCCAGCCGCTCGACGCGGCCAAGTCGTACCGGGGCATGCTCTCGGCGTACCCGCGATCGCGGGAGGCGCCCTGGGCCCGCGCCGGGCTCGTGCAGGCGCTGCTCGATCTCGACGACTACGCGGCCGCGCGCGACGAGGCCAAGAAGCTCGAGCAGGCGGACCGGAATGGCGCGCTCGTGGTGCCGGTGCGGCTCCTGATGAGCCGCTGGGCCACCGAGAAGGCGCGGCTCGACGAGGCGCGCGAGATCAACGACGACCTCCTCGCGCGCACCCTGAACCCGGCCACGCGCTCCTACGTGCTCACCCTGAGCGCGGAGACGAGCCGGCTCAACCGCCAGATCGACGAGGCGCGCGACCGCTTCGAGCTGGTGCGCACCGCGCCCGGCTCGCCGGCCCTCGCCGCTTACGCGACGCTTCGCCTGGCCCAGATGGACTTCGACACCCGCGAGTTCGCGCGGGCCCGCGACGGGGCCCGCAAGCTCCAGGTCGATGCCGCGGCGCCGGCCGAGATCCGCGCCGCCGCCGGCGTGCTGGGCGGCGAGGCGGCCTACTGGGCGCGCGACTACGCGCAGGCCGTCGCGCTCTACAGCGCCTTCCTGTCGAGCTATCCGGCGCAGCCGGAGGCGCCCATGGTGAGCCTCGCGCTCGGCTGGGCCGAGCTGCGCAGCGGCAAGCCCGACGCGGCCCGCCAGCGGTGGACGCGATTCGCCCAGCAGGCGCAGACCGATCCGCGCGCGCCCGAGGCCCTGGTGCTGGCCGCGGAGCTCGCGGGACGCGCCGGGGACTGGGCCGGAGCCCAGAGCCTGCTCGACCAGGTGGTGGACCGCCACCCCAACAGCGAGTACGCCGAGGTCGCGACGCTCAACCGCGCGATCCTCGCGGTGCGCGGCGGGCGCGCCGCCGACACCTTGCCCGAGCTGGGCCGGCTCGTGAACCGGGGCGTGGTCTCGCCCTACGTGGGCCGGGCCCGGTCCGCGCGCGGGGCGGCGCTGCTGGCCACCGGCAAGCCGGCCGACGCCGAGCGCGATTTCCAGGCCGCCCTCGGCCTGGGCGAGACCGGCATCGCCCAGGTCGGGCTCGGCAGCGCGAGCTTCGCGCGCGGCCAGTGGGACGCGGCCGCGCGGCAGTTCGCGGAGGCGCGCGACGCGGGCACCGGACCGGTCGAGGCCGCCGCCGGCTACGGGCTCGCCGCCGTCCTGTTCAACCAGCGCAAGATCGAGGAGTTCAAGCAGGTGGCGACGCCGCTGGTGGCGGGCCCGGTCGATCCGGTCACCACGCCGCGGCTGATCCAGGGCCTCGCCGCGGTGGCCGTCGAGGAGAAGCGCTGGAGCGACGCCCGCGCGCTGACCCTCCGCCTCGCCGACCAGTTCCCCCGCTTCGACGGCGCGCAGCCCGCGCTCTCGCAGCTCGCGGCGGCGGCGGGGCACGGCGGGGAGTGGACGCTCTCACGGGACATGTACGCCAAGCTCAACGAGCGTTTCCCCGGCAGCACCACCAGCGCGGGCAACCGGCTCGACTACGCGGAGGCGCTGCTACGCACCGGGGGCGCCGCCGAGGCCCGGCGGGCGCTGGAGGCGGGCACCACGGCCGGCGCGGCCCAGCCGCCGTCCACGCGCGCCGCGATGCTGCTCGCCGAGGCGCAGGAGGCCACCGGCGATCGTGCCGCCGCGCTCGAGACCTACACGCGCGTGGCCGCCACGGGTACCGCGAAAGAGAAGGCGTCGGGGCTGCTGGGGCAGGGGCGGCTCCTCGCCGCCGACG
>JBGQHJ010000234.1:0-5294 GCA_041497895.1 Methylomirabilia bacterium | reverse complement strand
GCAAGCATCCCCACCAGGAGTTCATCCAGGTGGACACCACCAACGTGCTCTTCGTCTGCGGCGGCGCGTTCGTCGGCGTCGACAAGATCGTCGAGGGGCGCGTGGGCAAGACCGGGATCGGCTTCGGGGCCGAGATCAAGAGCCGCGAGGACCGCCGGGTGGGCGAGCTGCTCGCCCTGATCCAGCCGGAGGACCTGCTCAAGTACGGATTGATCCCCGAGTTCGTGGGCCGCCTGCCGGTGGTCGCCACCCTGCACGACCTGGACGAGCCGGCGCTGGTGCGCATCCTGCGCGAGCCCAAGAACGCGATCATCAAGCAGTACCAGAAGTACTTCGAGCTGGAGAAGGTACGGCTCAAGTTCACCGACGACGCGATCGCCGCGGTCGCGCGCGAGGCGATGAAGCGCGGCACCGGGGCCCGCGGGCTGCGGGCGGTGCTGGAAGAGGTGATGCTCGAGGTGATGTACGAGCTGCCCTCGCTGCCCGGCCTCAAGGAATGCATCATCACCCGCGAAGTGATCTTGAACAAGGACCGGCCCATCCTCATCTCCGAGCAGAAGGAACAGTCCGCCTGACCGGGTGGAGCATCCACACGTTGGGCTCCACGTAGCGCCCCCGATCTCGCGCCCGGTCGATCGTGACCGGGTTGAACCCGCCCGGCACCACGTAACGCCCGCTCTTCGGGAACCGTAGCCCCGCCCGCTCCTCCCACTCCGGCACCGTCGCGGTGACGGTCATCGCGCGCCGCGCGATCCGCACCACGCGCGCGCCGAGCCGCCAGTGCACGCGCAGCCACGGATCGAAGGGCGCGCCGTCCGGTCGTCGCCACGTCACGTAGGCCGCCATCGGGGTGAGCGGATAGTGTTGCTTGAGCATGGGACGCACCGGCGCGACCAGGGCCCTCAGGCCGTGGGTCGCCGCGATTCGACCCATGACCGCGATGACCCGGCGACTCAGGTCCCGGCCTCGGAACCGAGGGTCGACGATGGCGGCGAGGGCCGACAGCGTGGTGGGCCGCCCGCGCCGCTCCTGGGTCCGGATCGCGCGCGTCACCACGTCGACGATTCGATCGGGGAGTCCGGCTCGCGTGCCATCCCAGACGAACGGGACGGAGTTGCCGACC
The DNA here is from genome assembly GCA_041497895.1 of Methylomirabilia bacterium. Taxonomy (GTDB): domain Bacteria; phylum Methylomirabilota; class Methylomirabilia; order Rokubacteriales; family CSP1-6; genus CAMLFJ01. The sequence continues at coordinate 4,171 of JBGQHJ010000234.1, read as the reverse complement.
GCGACCACCCGGCCCGCGCGATCGCAGAGCCCGAACTGGAAGGCGGGGAACTGCTCGTAGATGAGCGAGAAGCGCGCGTTCAGCTCCTCGTCCTGGAGAAAGTCCGGCCACGCCCGGGCGTGGAAGCGCCGGAAGTAGGGCCGGAGCTCGGGGCGCTGGCGGAGCGTGTAGGCGGTGTAGGCCATGACGCCGCCAGTATGGTGCGCGGGCGGTCGCCCGTGCAAGGCGCGAGGCCCCGTGTGAGAATGAGCGACCGATGACCACGCCCGGCACCCTCTATGTGGTGGCCACCCCGCTCGGTAATCTCGAGGACATCACCTTGCGCGCGGTCCGCGTCCTGAAGGCGGTGGCCCTCGTCGCCTGTGAGGACACCCGGCGCACCCGTATCCTCCTCACCCACTTCGGCATCCACGTCCCCGTCACGAGCTACTTCGAGCACAACAAGCTGCGCAAGGGTACCCGCCTGCTGGAGACGCTCCAGGCCGGCCAGTCCGTGGCGCTGGTGACGGACGCGGGCACGCCCGGCATCTCGGACCCGGGGTTCCTGCTGGTCAAGCAGGCCCGCGAGGCCGGGGTGCCGGTGGTGCCGGTGCCGGGGCCCTCGGCGGTGGTGGCGGCCCTCTCCGCCGCCGGCGTGCCCGCGGACCGCTTCGTCTTCGACGGCTTCCTGCCCGTGAAGCCGGGCCGGCGCGTCCACCGGCTGGAGGCGCTGCGCGAGCTCGAGATGACGGTGGTCTGCTACGAATCGCCTCACCGCATCCTGGGCGCGCTGGAGGCGATCGCCCAGGTATTCGGCGAGCGCGAGATCGTGGTGGCCCGGGAGATGACGAAGCAGTTCGAGGAGATCGTCCGCGGCCCGGCGGCGGCCCTCCGCGAGCGCTTCGGCGCGGGCCCGGTGCGGGGCGAGTTCACGCTGATCATCCCGTCGCCGCGTTTCGAGTAGCGGCGGCGAGGCGCGGTGATAGAGTGAAGCCCATGACCAAGCCCTGGGTGCTCGCGCTCGCGGTGGTGGCGTGGGTCGGCCTGGAGGGCCGCCCCGCCGCGGCGGAATGGTTCGCCGACCTCTACGCGGGATCGAGCTTCACCCAGAGCCACGATCTCAAGCTCGACGATCGCGGGATCGGGCGCGGCGTCTTCGAGGACGTGGAGTTTGATCGGGCGCTGTCCTGGGGCGGGCGCGCCGGCCGCTACTTCGACTCACTGCCCTTCCTCGGCCTGGGCGTGGACTTCTTCCGCTTCTACCCCTATGTCGGCCCGCAGTCGGTCCAGCTGCGCGGCTGCTTCTTTCCGGGGGGCTGTGGCACCGGGCGGGGCGGCCCCGGCTCCCTCGACGTCGAGACCACCGCGGTGTCGATGGACCTGATGCTCCGCCTGCCCCTGCTCAAGTCGGACGACGCGCCGCAGGGGCGGGTGCAGCCCTACGTGGCGATGGGGCCGCCGCTCTTCATCACGACCATCACGCCGCGGAACACCCGGAGCTTCCGCAACCACGACTCCGACACGGACTACTCCTTCGGCTTCAAGGCGGCGGCGGGCGTCGCCGTCCAGGTGTACAAGAACCTGGCCCTGTTCGGCGAGTATCGCTTCACCCACGTCGCCCCGGACGTCGAGCTGCGGGACGCGAGTCTGAATAGCGCCACGCTGCGCGTGGACCTCGACACCCACTCCGCCCTCTTCGGCGTCTCCGCGCGCTGGTAGCGCCCCCGCCGGGCCGGGGGAGGTTCTTCCCGCCGGCTCCGGCGTATCCCGTATACTAAGGGGCCATGTTGATCCCCAAGGCTCTCACCATCGCGGGATCCGATTCCGGCGGCGGGGCGGGCATCCAGGCGGATCTCAAGACGTTCTCGGCGTTCCGGGTGTTCGGCATGTCGGTGATCACCGCGGTGACGGCGCAGAACTCCCTCGGGGTCCAGGGTGTGGAGAACCTGCCTCCCGCCTTCGTGGCGCAGCAGCTCCGCTCCGTCCTGACCGACTTCGGTACCGACGCGGCCAAGTGCGGCATGCTCTCGACCGCGCCCATCATCGAGGCGGTGGCCGCCACCCTCACCGAGCACCGGATCGCGAAGCTGGTGGTGGATCCGGTCATGGTGGCGAAGTCCGGCGATCCGTTGCTGGAGCCCCAGGCCTGCAAGGCGCTCGCTGAGCGCATCCTGCCGCTCGCGCTGGTCGTGACCCCGAATCTCCCGGAGGCGGAGGCGCTGGCCGGCATCCCGGTGACGGAGCGGAGCGACATGGAGGAGGCGGCGCGGCGGATCCACGCGCTCGGCCCGCGCTACGTCCTGATCAAGGGCGGGCACCTGAAGGGGGACGCGGTGGACCTCCTCTGGAACGGGCGCGAGGCGACCGAGTTCACGGCGCCGCGCGTGGACTCTGCGAACACGCATGGCACCGGCTGCACCTTCTCGGCCGCGATCACCGCGAGCCTGGCCCGCGGCCAGGCGCTGGGCGACGCGATCCGGTCCGCCAAGGCGTACGTGACGCGGGCGATCCGCGAAGGCTTCCAGGCGGGGCGCGGCGTGGGACAGCTCCGTCACTTCATCCCCGACTGGTGATGAGCGACCCCGAGCCGATCGCGAGCCCGGAAACGCCGGGGGCCGATGAACCGGGCAAGATGTCGTTCTTCGACCACCTCACCGAGCTGCGGTCCCGGATCATCTGGAGCCTGATCCCCGCCGGGGTCGGCCTCGGGGTGGCCCTCTACTTCACCGACCGGATCATGCTGTTCCTGCAGCAGCCGCTCAGCAAGCTGAAGAGCCCTCCGGTCTTCCTGACGCCCACCGAGTATTTCTGGACGTACATGAAGGTCGCCATGATCACCGGGCTCTTCATCGCCATGCCGGTGATCCTCTGGAACGTGTGGGCGTTCGTGGCGCCCGGCCTGCACAAGCACGAGCGCCGCTACGCGGTCCCCTTCGTGGTGGTCGGCTCGATTTTGTTCATGCTCGGGGGGGCCTTCGCGCTGCTCCTCGTGATTCCGTTCGCGGTGCAGTTCCTCCTGAACTTCGGCATGGAGAAGGGCGCCCAGCCCATGATCTCCATCGCCGCGTACATCGACTTCATCACGAAGTTCACGCTGGCCTTCGGGGTGGTGTTCGAGCTGCCGGTGGTGATCACGCTGCTCTCGATGCTCGGGATCGTGACGCCCCAGTTCCTCTCGAAGAACCGCAAGTACGCGATCCTGATCAACTTCATCATCGCGGCCATCCTGACCCCGACGCCCGACATCGTGAACCAGACGCTGATGGCGGGCCCGCTCTGCATCCTCTACGAGCTCGGCATCATCTCCGCGCGCATCTTCGGCCGAAAGAAGCCGAAGCCGGCGCTCGCCGAGGACTCGACGAAATGAGCCCGCTCGACTTCGGTACCCTCGAGCTGCCGGGCCCGGTGCGGCGCGGCATCCAGGACGCGGGATTCGTCGCGGCCACCCCGATCCAGGAGGCGGCGCTGCCGCTCGCCTTGCGGGGCAAGGACGTGGCCGGGCAGTCCCAGACCGGCACCGGCAAGACGGCCGCATTTCTGATCTCGGCCTTCACGCGCTGCCTGACCCACCCCGCGCCCGCCCGCAGCGGGGTGACCGCGCCGCGCGTGCTCATCATCGCCCCCACCCGCGAGCTGGTGGTGCAGATCGAAGCCGACGCGCGGCTCCTGGGCGCGCACACCGGCCTGCGCATCCTGTCCGTGTACGGCGGCATCGACTACAACAAGCAGCGCGAGGCCCTCCGCGAGGCGTGCGACATCCTGGTCGGCACGCCGGGCCGGCTCATCGACTATCTCAAGCAGCACGTCTGGTCCCCGGGGCGCGTCGAGGTGCTGGTCATCGACGAGGCGGACCGGATGTTCGACATGGGCTTCATCGCCGACCTGCGCTTCATCCTGCGGCGGTTGCCCAAGCCGGAGAAGCGGCAGTCGTTCCTGTTCTCGGCCACGCTCTCCTTCCGGGTGCTGGAGCTGACCTGGGAGTTCATGAACAATCCGGCCCAGATCAGCATCACCCCGCAGCAGAAGACGGTGGAGAAGGCCGAGCAGGTGCTCTATCACGTCGGCCGCGAGGAGAAGTTCAATCTCCTGCTCGGACTCTTGCGCCGCGAGGGGGGTAGCCGCATCCTGATCTTTTCCAACACGCGGGAGGAAGCGCGGCGGCTCGAGGATCGGCTGGGCCGCAACGGCTGGG
>JBGQHJ010000233.1:0-5302 GCA_041497895.1 Methylomirabilia bacterium | reverse complement strand
GCTCGACCCCGAGCGGCCCGTAGTCCCAGCACGACCCGGTGCCCCCGTAGATCTCGCTCGACTGGAAGACGAACCCGCGCCGCTTGCAGAGCGAGACCAGCGTGTCCATCGAGACCATGGCGGTCAGGATAGCATAGGGGCACGGAACGGCCCCGGGACTCGGGCTACCGCTCGGGCAGCGACACCATCGGGGGCACGCGTCGAGTCTGGGTGATGAAGCGCGACGAGAGCGGGTAGCGGCCCATGAGCCGCGCGAGCAGGCCTTCCAGCACCATCGCCAGCTCCGCGTCGAGGTCGGAGGCGAGGTTGAGCCGCAGGGCCTCCTCCCAGGAGAGCGCGCGCAGGCGCTTGAGCGTTCCCACCAGGCTCCCCGAGAGCGGGATGGCGTCGGCGCCCGGCCGGCAGGCCGCACACACGAGCCCGCCCGCGGTCACGTCGAGGGCCGGATCGTCGAAGGGGTGGAGCCGCCCGCAGGACATGCAGCGATCGATCCGGGGCCGGTGACCGAGCAGGTCGACCGCGCGCAGCCCGAAGCAGACCGCGACCCGCGCGGGCCGTGCGCTCGTCTCCATGGTCTGGAGCGCCCGCGCCAGCAGCGCGAAGAGGGCGGGCTGCGGATCGCGATCGGCGGAGAGGCGGGCCACCACCTCCACCGCCCACGCGCCCTGCCCCAGCCGCTCGAGGTGCTCCCGCACCCCCACGAAGGACCGCACGATGTCGAAGTGATCGACCTGCACCAGCTCGCTCCGGCCGGTGTCGAAGAACACCATCTCGCCGAGCGTGAACAGCTCGAGCGCGCTCCCGAAGCGCGAGCGGGGGCGGCGGGCCGAGCGGGCGATGCCCCGCACCTTGCCGTGCTCACGCGTGTAGAAGTCGACGAGTCGGTCGCTCTCCCCGAAGGGACGCCGACCGATCACGATCGCGCGGGTCTTGTAGAGCGCCATCAGGAGGTGAGCAGGAAGCCGAACTCGCGGAGGGCCCGGTCGTCCTTGCGCCACTCCGAGCGCACGCGCACCGTGAGGTCCAGGAAGACCTTGATGCCGAAGAAGCGCTCCAGGTCCGCGCGGGCCGACGCCCCGATGCGTTTGAGCATGCTCGCGCCCTTGCCGATCACGATGCCCCGCTGCGACTCGCGCTCCACGAAGATGATGGCGCGGATGTAGAGGCACTCGGGCCGCCGGCGCTCGGTCAGCTCCTCCACCCGCACCGCGCACGCGTACGGGACCTCCTGGTGGGTCAGGCGGAAGATCTTCTCGCGGATGGCCTCCGCCACCCAGAAGGTCTCCGGCTGGTCGGTGAGCGCGTCGGGGGGGAAGTAGGGCGGCCGCTCGGGCAGGGCCGCCACGATCAGCTCCAGCAGCCGGTCGCAGTGCTCCCCGCGCTCGGCCGAGATCGGCACGATCTCCGCGAACGGATGCGCCACCCGATAGGCCGCGATCAGCGGGAGCAGCCGCGCCTTCGGGCTCACCAGGTCCGTCTTGTTGAGGCAGCAGAAGACGGGAGCGCGGCAGGCCTTGAGGCGGTCGAGCGCCTCCCGGTCGAGGCGGGCGGGATCCTCGGTGGCCTCGGCCACGAAGCACACCAGGTCCACGTCCTCCACCGCCCGCTCCGCCGTCTTCGACATGAGCTGGCCGAGGCGGCCCGATCCCGGGTGCAGGCCCGGCGTGTCGACGAAGATGATCTGGGCGGAGGGCAGGTGCCGGATCCCGGTGATGCGGGTGCGGGTCGTCTGTGGGCGCGGCGAGACGATCGCCATCTTCTCGCCGACCAGGCGGTTCAGGAGCGTCGACTTGCCCACGTTGGGGCGGCCGACCAGGGCCACGAAGCCCGCGCGGTGAGGGGCCGCCATCAGGCCTCGAGGAGCCCGGCCCAGAGGCGCGCGGGCACCGCGCGGGCCGAGCGGCCGGCCAGGATCTCCCGCGCCCGCTCGTGCATCCGTCGGGCGCGACGCGGATCGTGATCGTCGTAGCCGGCCAGGTGCAGCAGGCCGTGCACCACCAGCAGGTCGAGCTCCACCGCGAGCGGCACCCGGAGCCGGCGGGCCTGGCGCGCTGCGGTCTCGGCGGAGACGATCACCTCGCCCCAGAGCCGGCCCGGACCGGGTCCGGCGAGGTCGAAGGCGAGCACGTCGGTGGCTCGCCGGGTCCCGAGGTAGCGCGCGTTGAGCGCGCGGATGCGACGGTCGTCGACCACCGTCACGTGCACCTCGCGGTCGGCCCGGCCGAGGGCCGCGAGGGCGCGCCGGGTCACCGCCCGCAGGCGCTCGGGAGAGACGCGGGATCGGCGCTGGAGATTCGAGACCGCGACGGGCACGGTCGGGCCGGACCTCAGCCCGCTCCCCGCGCCGGAGACTTGTGGACCCGATCGTAGGCCCGCACGATCGACGACACCAGATCGTGCCGGACGACGTCGCGGTCGTCGAAGTAGATGAAGCGGATGCCGTCGATCCCCTGGAGCACGGTCTGGATCTCGATCAGGCCCGACGGGCGGCTCGCGGGCAGGTCGACCTGGGTGATGTCCCCGGTCACGACCATCTTGGAGTTGAAACCGAGCCGGGTCAGGAACATCTTCATCTGCTCGGAGGTCGTGTTCTGGGCCTCGTCGAGGATGATGAAGGCGTCGTTGAGCGTCCGGCCCCGCATGTAGGCGAGCGGCGCGATCTCGATCGCGCCTTTCTCGGAGAGCGAGCCCACCTTCTCGGGCTCCAGCATGTCGTAGAGCGCGTCGTAGAGCGGGCGCAGGTAGGGATGCACCTTCTCCACCAGATCGCCGGGGAGGAAGCCCAGCCGCTCGCCTGCCTCCACCGCCGGCCGGGTGAGGATGATGCGCGCCACCTCTCGCTTGAGCAGGGCCGATACGGCCATGGCCACCGCGAGGTACGACTTGCCGGTGCCGGCGGGCCCGATCGAGATGACGAGGTCGTTCCCGCGCACCGCCTCGAGATAGCGCCGCTGGTTGGCCGTCTTCGGGGTGATGAACCGCCGGCGCGAGGGCACCGCGATCGCGTCGGACAGCACCGACTTGACGTCACCGCCGGGCTCGCTGGACGCGATCCGGAGCGCGGAGCGGATGTCGGCGGCCGCGAGAGAGGGCCGCTCCCGCAGCATGGCCACCAGCTCGCGCAGGACGCGTTCCGCCTCGGCCACCTGCCGCTCCTCGCCCCGGAGGGTGACGTCGTGGCCGCGGGCGGTGATGCGGACGTCGTGCTGGGCCTCCAGCGCGCGCAGGTGCTCGTCGTGACGGCCGAGGAGGGCGAGGTGATTGAGATCCGGAGGCAGGACGACCCGCCGGGTGACGCCGGTGGCTTCGGTCAACGAGTACTCATCCCTTTGCCGGGAAGCATATCACGCGGATCCGAGCCCTTCCACGACCCGGATCCCGAGCTCGCGGAGCTGCTTGGCGTCCACCGGCGCGGGGGCGTCGGTGAGCGGGCACGTGCCCTTCTGCGTCTTCGGGAAGGCGATGACCTCGCGGATCGACTCCTGCCCGACCAGATTGGCCACCAGCCGGTCGAGACCGAAGGCGATGCCGCCCATGGGCGGCGCCCCGAACTCGAGCGCGTCGAGCAGGAAGCCGAACCGCGCTCGGGCCTCCTCCTTCGAGATGCCGATCAGGCCGAAGACCCGCTCCTGCACGGTCGGCTGGTGGATGCGGATGGAGCCGCCGGCCGCCTCCTGGCCGTTCAGCACCAGGTCGTAGGCCTTGGCGCGGGCGCGGCCCGGATCGGACTCCAGCATCGGAATGTCCTCGTCGCGCGGCGCGGTGAACGGGTGATGGACCGCGTCCCAGCGCTTCTCGTCCGCGTTCCACTCCACGAGCGGGAAGTCGATGACCCACGCGAAGACGTCGCGGTCGGCCGGGATCAGGTTGAACCGGCGGGCGAGGTCGACCCGCAGGCGTCCGAGCACGGTGGCCGCGACCGCGGGAGCGTCGGCGACCAGCAGCAGGAGGTCGCCGGCGACGCCACCCAGGGTCTCGAGCAGGCGCGGCTGGATGCCGGTCATGAACTTGGCCACCGGGGACTGCACGCCCTCCGGGGTCACCTTCATCCACACCAGCCCCTTGGCTCCCGCCTGCTTGGCCTCCGCGGTGAGATCGTCGAGCTCCTTGCGGCTCATGCCGCCCGCTCCCGGCACGCGCAATCCCTTGACCGCGCCGCCCGTGGCGACCGTCTGGGCGAAGGCCTGGAACTCGCTCCCCGCGAACAGGGCCGAGCAGTCCTGGAGCTCGAGGCCGAAGCGGAGATCGGGCTTGTCGGAGCCGTAGCGGGCCATCGCCTCGTCGTAGGCGATGCGGGGGAAGGGCCGGGTGAGCTCGATGCCCTTGACGGCCCGCCACACCTCGGCCACGAGCCCCTCGACGATCGGGAGGAAGTCGTCCCGGTCGAGGAAGGAGGTCTCGATGTCGATCTGGGTGAACTCGGGCTGCCGGTCTCGGCGGAGATCCTCGTCCCGGAAGCAGCGCACGATCTGGAAGTAGCGCTCGAAGCCCGCCACCATCAAGAGCTGCTTGAAGAGCTGGGGGGACTGGGGCAGCGCGTAGAAGCTCCCGGTCTGCAGCCGGCTCGGCACCAGGAAGTCGCGCGCGCCCTCGGGAGTGGAGCGGGTGAGGAACGGCGTCTCCACCTCGAGGAACGCCTGGGCGTGCAGGTAGTCGCGGGCCGCGCGGCACACCTGGTCGCGGACCTGGAAGGCGTGCAGCACGTGCGGCCGGCGCATGTCCAGGTAGCGGTACTTGAGCCGCAGCGTCTCGTCGATGTCCGCGTCGTCCTCGAGCTGGAACGGCAGCGGACGCGACTCGTTGAGGATCCGGACCTCGGTGACCTGCACCTCCACCGCGCCGGTGGCGAGCTTGGGATTCTCGGTGCCCGCGGGCCGGGACCCCACCGTCCCCCGCACCGCCAGCACGAACTCGGCGCGCACCGCCTCCGCCTTGGCGTGCGAGCCGCCGCCCGCGCCGGGATTGAACACGCACTGGGTGAGGCCCTCGCGGTCACGCAGGTCGATGAACACGAGGCCGCCGTGATCCCGTCGGCGGTACGCCCAGCCCATCAGGGTCACCACCTGCCCCACGTGTAGGCTCCGCAGCGCCCCGCAGCTGTGGGTACGCCGCCAGCCGCCCAGGCCCTCGGTCACGCTCTCGTCTCCCCCGCCCCGCCCGCGCGAGGCTCGCGCCACTCGACCGTCCCGTCCACGCCCATCACCCCGATCCGCCGGAACCCGCGCGATTCGAGCTCCTGCAGCTGCTTGCCCAGCCGCTTGCCGCGAATCTCCAGCCGCACGTGGCGGCCCTGCTCCCGCAG
>JBGQHJ010000232.1:0-5599 GCA_041497895.1 Methylomirabilia bacterium | reverse complement strand
CGGTAGGTCTACTCGGCCCGCGCTTCGCGCCTCGACGCTGCGCCAGCCCGCTGCCCCTCACCCTGCCCTCTCCCCAGATGGGAGAGGGGGAGGCTAGTGGTGGCCGCCGCCGTGCATGAACGGGAGCTGGAACAGCATGAAGTAGCCGTTGATGGTGAGGATCGCGCCGATCACCGCGAGGGCGAGGCTGAACGAGAAGATCACCCGGGAGCGGGCCAGGATCGACACGGAGGACATCACGATCGCGATCTGGAGCAGGGCCTCCGCGACCAGGAAGTACGGGTCGCGGGCCGCGAAGCCGTCCCGCTGGTGCTCGAGCGCTTTCGCCGCTTTCTCGATGTCCTTCTTCTCGACGTTGTAGCGCTTCTCCTCCTCGTCGAGCTTGGCGAGCAGGTCCTCGAGCTTCTTCCGGGCTTCCGGCTTGAGGCTCGCGTCCCGCTCGACGAGATCGGCCTCGAGCCGGAGCTTCTGGCCGCGGTAGAGGTGCTCGCGGATGACCTTGGCCTGGTAGAAGGCCCACTGATCGGAGGACTGCTGCTGGGACAGCAGCATCTCCTTCATGGCGTGGTTGCCGCCGAGGGCCGCGATGGCCAGGACCACCGCGAAGACGGCCGTGACCAGCGCGACCCGGCGACTGAACTGATTCTCGGCGTGCTCGTGCAGCTCCTCGGGCTTGGGCAGCTCGACCTCAGCCATTCTTTCGGCGGCTGCCGGTCAGTTGGAGCGGCCGCGCGTGATCTCCTCTTTCATGGCCGAGCGTCCCGCCTCGAAGGCGGAGGTCAGCCGCTGGGCCTGCTCCTCGAAGTACTCGCGCCCCTTGTCGAAGAGGTCGCCGGCGCGATCCTGCGCCTGGCCCGCCGCGTCCTGGGCCCGCTTGAACAGGTCGCCGCTGTGCTCGGCGAGTAGCTCGCGGGTTTCGCGCCCGGTCTTGGGCGTCAGCAGCACCGCGGCGGCTGCGCCCGCGATCGCGCCGAGGAAGAACCAGCCCAGATAGCCCGCCGCGTCGCTTCCACGCTCTTCGCTCATGGTCTTCTCCTTTTCGCGGGGTCGATCGATCCCCGCGGTCAGTGGTGCCGGTCCCTGAGCCGGGTGAGGAAGACCTCGAATCCGCGCTTGACCCCGGCCGCGACCCCGGCGTACTGGCCGATCCGCGTGAGCCCGCCCACCGCGCCGACCACGCGTGCCGCGGTCACCGAGATGTCCTCGACGCGCTCGACCACCGCGCCGATGCGGTCGAGGCTGTCGTTGGCCTTGTGGGTCAGCTTCTGCAGCTCCGCGGTCAGGTTCTCCAGCTCGGTCGTCATCGGACGGATCTCGCGCTCCACGATGGCCAGCACGCCCTCGGCCCGCTGGGCGGCCCGCTTGAAGGACAGAAGCATGGAGATGAGCACGATCGTGAGGGCCACGATGCAGGCGAGGATCACGCCGACCGCCAGCGGGGTCATCGGGTTCCGAGTATGGCAGGCACCTCCGAGCAAGTCAAACAAACTGGGCGAGAACCGCGCGCATTCATTGACTTTCCGCTTTTCGGACCCCTATACTCCACCAGCAGAGGTCTTCCTGCCATGTCCCTCCACGATCGCTTCGACGAGCTGAGGCGCCGCAACGAGGCGGCCGATCTCGCCGGAGGGCCGGATCGCATCGCCCGTCAGCACAAGGCGGGCAAGAAGACGGCGCGCGAGCGGATCGAGCTCCTGCTCGACAAGGGCTCGTTCGCCGAGATGGACCGCCTCGTCGTCCACCAGAGCCGCGACTTCGGCATGGACGAGCAGCGGATCCCCGGCGACGGGGTGGTGACCGGCAGCGGGCGCATCCACGGCCGGGCGGTGTTCGTGTTCGCCCAGGACTTCACGGTCTTCGGCGGCTCGCTGTCGGAGGCCTACGCGCGGAAGATCTGCAAGATCATGGACCTGGCGATGAAGACGGGCACCCCGATCATCGGGCTCAACGACTCGGGCGGGGCCCGCATCCAGGAAGGCGTGGTCTCGCTCGCCGGCTACGCGGACATCTTCCTGCGCAACACCCTCGCCTCGGGGGTGGTCCCGCAGATCTCCGCGATCATGGGGCCGTGCGCGGGGGGCGCGGTGTACTCGCCCGCCATCACCGACTTCGTGTTCATGGTCAAGCACAGCTCCTACATGTTCGTGACCGGGCCGGACGTGATCCGGGCGGTCACCCACGAGGAGGTCTCTTTCGAGGAGCTGGGCGGAGCCTCCACCCACGGGGGCACCTCGGGGGTGGCCCACTTCGCGGCGGAGAACGAGGAGGAGTGCCTCGCCCTCATCCGCGAGCTGCTCACGTTCCTGCCCCAGAATAACGCGGAAGACCCGCCGGTCCGGACGAGCCTCGACCCGGTCGATCGCGTCGACGAGGAGCTGCAGACGGTGGTGCCCGAGCAGCCGAATCGGCCCTACGACATCAAGGACATCGTGCGGCCGGTCCTCGACGACCGGTACTTCTTCGAGGTCCAGGCCGACTACGCGCCGAACCTGGTCATCGGCTTCGGGCGACTCGGGGGCCGGCCGGTCGGGATCGTGGCCAACCAGCCCGCGCACCTGGCCGGATGCCTCGACATCAACGCCTCGCTGAAGGGCGCCCGCTTCGTGCGCTTCTGCGACTGCTTCAACGTCCCGATCGTCACCTTCGAGGACGTGCCCGGCTTCCTTCCCGGGACCGCCCAGGAGTTCGGCGGGATCATCAAGCACGGGGCCAAGCTGCTCTTCGCCTTCTGCGAGGCGACGGTGCCGAAGCTCACCGTGATCACCCGCAAGGCCTACGGCGGCGCCTACTGCGTCATGTCCTCCAAGCACATCCGGGGCGACGCCAACTTCGCGTTCCCCACCGCGGAGATCGCGGTGATGGGCCCCGACGGGGCGGTGAACATCCTCTACCGGCGCGACGTGGAGGCGGCCCCGGACCCGGCCGCGCTGAAGGAGGAGAAGGTGCGCGAGTACCGGGAGAAGTTCGCGAATCCGTACGCGGCGGCGGAGCGCGGGTACATCGACGAGGTCATCGAGCCGCGGGACACGCGGCGGCGGCTGATCCAGGCCCTCGAGGTCCTCCATACCAAGCGCGACAGCAACCCGCCCAAGAAGCATGGGAATATCCCGCTATGATCCGGTCGCGATGACCCCGGAAGAGCGCGCGCGCTTCGAGGAGGCCCGCCGGGAGTGGGAGGAGCGCACCCTCAAGCCCGCGCTGGGTCGGGCATCCGACCGCCCGGGATCGTTCGCGGACTCGAGCGGCGCCCCGGTCGATCGCCTGCACACCCCCGCCGACGTCGACCGGATGGACTACGTGCGCGATTTGGGCTTCCCGGGGGAGTTCCCGTACACCCGCGGCGTGCAGCCCACCATGTACCGGGGGCGGCTCTGGACCATGCGGCAGTACGCGGGCTTCGGCTCGGCCGCCGAGACCAACCACCGCTTCCGCTACCTGCTCGAGCAGGGGCAGAGCGGGCTCAGCGTGGCCTTCGACCTGCCCACCCAGATGGGCTACGACGCCGACCACGAGATCGCCCGCAGCGAGGTCGGCAAGGTCGGGGTCGCGATCTCGAGCGTGGAGGACATGGCCGCGCTCTTCGAGGCCATCCCCCTCGACCGCGTCTCCACCTCGATGACTATCAACGCCACCGCTTCCATCCTGCTCTGCCTCTACATGGCGGTGGCCGAGCGGCAGGGGGTGCCCTCGGAGCGCCTGTCCGGCACCGTCCAGAACGACATCCTCAAGGAGTACGTGGCGCGCGGCACCTACGTGTTCCCGCCCGGCCCCTCGATGCGGCTCATCACCGACACCTTCGCGTTCTGCCGGGAGCGCGTGCCGCGCTGGAACACCATCTCGATCTCGGGCTACCACATCCGCGAGGCGGGCTCGACCGCGGCCCAGGAGGTGGCCTTCACGCTGGCCAACGGCATCGCCTACGTGACCGCGGCCCAGGAGGCCGGCCTCAAGGTCGATGAGTTCGCGCCCCAGCTCTCCTTCTTCTTCAACGCCCACAACAACCTGATCGAGGAGGTGGCCAAGTACCGGGCCGCCCGCCGGCTGTGGGCCCGCATCATGCGCGAGCGGTTCGGGGCCCGGGACCCGCGCTCCCAGATGCTGCGCTTCCACGCCCAGACCGCCGGGAGCATGCTCACCGCGCAGCAGCCCGAGAACAACATCGTCCGGGTGGCGGTGCAGGCCCTCGCCGCGGTGCTGGGCGGCTGCCAGTCGCTGCACACCAACTCGATGGACGAGGCGCTCTCCCTGCCGAGCGAGCGGGCGGTCCGCATCGCGCTCCGCACCCAGCAGGTGCTGGCCCACGAGTCCGGGGTGGCCGACGTCGTGGATCCGCTCGGCGGCTCCTACACCATCGAGCGGATCACCCGGCGGCTCGAGGAGGAGGCGGAGAGCTACATCGCCAAGATCGACGGCCTCGGGGGCTCGGTGCACGCGATCCCGTTCATGCAGCGGGAGATCCAGGAGGCGGCCTACCGCTACCAGCAGGAGATCGAGGGCAAGCAGCGCGTGGTGGTGGGCGTCAACGAGTTCGTGATGGACGAGCCGCCGCCCGCGAACCTGTTCCAGGTCGATCCCGCGGTGGGAGAGGCGCTGGCCGAGCGCCTGGCCCGGATACGCCGGACCCGCGACGCGGACCCGGCCGCGCGATCGCTGGACGCGGTGGACCGGGCCGCGCGCGGCCGCGACAGTCTGCTGCCGCCGATCCTGGCCGCGGTACGGGCGCAGGTGACGCTCGGCGAGATCTGCGACACGCTGCGCCGGGTGTTCGGCACGCACCAGCCGTCGGTGGTCTTCTAGGATGGCGCGGCGCCGGGCCGTCGCCCTGTCCTTACTGATGCTGGCGCTGACCTGTCTCGGGGGGCCGGCCGACGCGGGCATCGCGGATCAGGTGGGCGCCACGTTCAGCCTCCTGATCCAGGACGTGGTGGGCGCCTTCCCGCCGGTGGAGGGTCTGGTGGTGCAGGTGGAAAGCGACCGGCTCTTCCTCGATCTCACCGAGAAGAGCGGGGTGCAGCCGGGCCAGGAGTTCTCGATCTTCCGCAAGGGCGAGGTCTTCCGCCACCCGATCAACGGGCGGCCGCTCGGTCGCTACGAGGAAATCCTGGGCTACGCCCAGATCGTCCGCATGCATCCCCAGTACGCGGAGGCGCTGTTCGTGCCCGAGGAAGGCAAGCCCCCGCCCCAGCCCGAGGACGGGGCCCGGATCACCAAGGGCCGCATCCGGGTCGCGGTGGCGCCGGCCACCGATCTGACCAAGGCGAACGCGGACCTGCGGCGGGTGCCGTTCATGATCGCGCACGCCCTCGAGCAGACGAAGCGCTTCCAGGTCGCCGATCCCTCCACGGTGCAGGAGCACCTGTTGAGCCAGAAGACGCGCAGCGAGGAGCTGCTCGTGAGCCCCGGCAAGGCCAAGACCTCCGGCAAGACCCTCGAGGTGACCGGGTGGCTGGTACCGGTGCTCCTCGAGCGTCGCGGCGTCACCTACCTCGACGTGACCTGGGTGTCCGCGGTCACCGGCACGGCCCTCTTCTCCCGCCGGGCGGCCCTGAGCCGGATCGAGGGCACGGCCGAGCAGCGGTTCCCGTGGGAGCCCGTCCCG
>JBGQHJ010000231.1:0-5603 GCA_041497895.1 Methylomirabilia bacterium | reverse complement strand
GCGGAGGACGAGCCGTTCGCGTTCGACGGCAAGTACAACCAGCTCCGCTGGGTGAACTGCTGGCCCAAGCCGATCCAGAAGCCGCACCCGCCCATCTACATCCCGGGCGGCGGCTCGATCGAGACGTGGGACTTCTGCCTCGATCACGACTACAACTACTCGTACCTCTCGTTCTACGGCTACCTCCGCGGCAAGTCCCTGCTCGAGGGCTACTGGGAGCGGGTGGCCAAGCGCGGCAAGGACGACTCGCCGTACCGCGCCGCCTTCGCCCAGATCATCTGCGTGGCCGACACCGACGCGGAGGCGGAGGAGCTCTACGCCGAGCACTGCCTCTACTTCTTCAACCGGTGCCTGCACGTGTTCCCGCCCTTCGCGGACCCGCCGGGCTATCGCACCGTGAACACCATCAAGTACGGCGCGCTCTCGCAGCTGCGCATGGAGGCCCAGCGCATCATGCAGGGCCTCACCTGGAAGCAGCTCGTGGAGGAGCGCTTCATCATCGCGGGCAGCCCGGAGACGGTGCGCCAGCAGCTCGAGGAGTGCATCACCGGCCTGCGGATCGGCCACCTCTTCTGCCTGCTCCACACCGGCAACATGCCGGACTGGAAGACCCGCCACTCCACCAAGCTCTTCGCCGAGAAGGTCATGCCGCACCTGCGCCACCTCTGGCCCGAATGGAAGGACGACGACCGCTGGTGGATCCACCCGATGGAGGAGCGCCTCCACCCGGAGGAGACGCGGCCGGGCGCCGAGAAGCCGGGGCAGGAGTGGCGGTGATGAAGGCGCTGACCGTCGAGACGCGGAAGGGCACGCGCTGCCGGGTGCTGGAAGCGGGCAGCGGCACGCCGGTGGTGTTCCTCCACGGCGCGGGCGGCCTCCTCGCCGAGAACCCGTTCCTCGACCGGCTCGCCGCGCGCTACCACGTCTTCGCGCCCGAGCTGCCGGGCTACGGCGAGTCCACCGGCGAGGAGCTGCTGGAGGACATGCTCGACTTCACCCTGCACGGCTGGGACGTGGTGGGAGCGCTCGGCCTCACCCGCCCGCACCTGGTGGGCCACTCGATGGGCGGCATGATCGCGGCCGAGATGGCGGCGGTCGCGCCCAACGACCTCGATCGCCTGGTCCTGGTCGACGCGGCCGGGTTGTGGATCGAGGAGCACCCGATCCCCGACATCTTCGCCCTGCTCCCCGGGCAGCTCGTCGAGCTGCTCTTCCAGGATCCGGACCGGGGACAGGTCCTGCTCACCGGCGGGGTCGACTTCTCGGACATGGAGGCGTTCAAGACGTTCTACCTGGGCCAGCAGCGCCGCCTCGCGATGGCGGGCAAGATCCTGTTCCCGATCCCGAATCGCCGCGTGTCCAAGCGCCTCTACCGGGTGACCGCGAAGACGCTGGTGCTGTGGGGCCAGGCCGACCGGCTGATCGTGCCGGTCTACGCCGAGCGGTGGGCCCGCCTCATCCCCGGCGCGACCGTGCAGACGATCCCGGACGCGGGCCACATGCTGCCGTACGAGCAGCCGCAGGCCTTCGTGGACGCGCTGGTCCGCTTTCTTGGATGAGCGGGGGATGAGCGCGGCCGCGGGCGACGGCTGGATCGGGCGGCCGCTCAAGCGGCGCGAGGATCATCGGCTCCTCACCGGCACCGGCTCCTACGTGGACGACCTGCGGCCGCCCGGCTGCGTCCACGTGGCCCTGCTCCGCTCCCCGCACGCCCACGCGCGCATCGCGCGTCTCGACGTCGAGGCGGCGCGCCGCGCGCCGCGCGTGCTGCTGGTGGTGACCGGGAAGGACACCGCCCACCTCGCCCCGATGCCGGTGAACCGGCTGATGCCCGACATGCGCGTGCCGCCCCATCCGATCCTGGCCGACGGCCACGTACATTCGACCGGCATCCCGGTGGCCGCGGTGGTCGCCGAGGACGTCTACGCGGCCTACGACGCGCTCGACCTGATCGAGGTCGAGTACGAGCCGCTCCCCGCACTGCCCGAGCCGGAAGCCGCCCTGGCCAAGGGCGCGCCCGCGCTCTTCCCCGGCATCGACGGCAATCGCGTGCTGCACCGCGTGCTGCGCGAGGGCGACGCGGCCGCCGCCTTCGCGGCCGCCGCGCACGTGGTGACTCTCAAAGTGGCTCAGCAACGGGTGGCGGCGGTGGCCCTCGAGCCGCGCTCGGTGCTGGCCACGTTCGACCGCGTGACCGAGGAGCTCACGATGTGGGTCTCCTGCCAGGCCCCGTTCCGCATCCGGGCCGAGGTGGCGCGCCTGCTCGATCTGCCCGAGAGCCGGGTGCGAGTGATCGCCCCCGACGTGGGCGGCGGCTTCGGGGTGAAGACCGGTCCCTACCGCGAGGACGTGCTGCTGGCCTGGCTGGCCCGCCGCCTCGCGCGGCCGGTGAAGTGGGTGGCCACCCGGCGCGAGGACCAGGCCACCACTAACCAGGCGCGCGGCTCGGTGTGCGAGGGCGAGCTGGCGCTGGACGCGGGCGGCCGCATCACCGGGCTCCGCGCACGGATCGCCTCGCCGCTCGGCTCCTCGCTCATGAACGCGGCGGCCGGCTCACCGTGGAACCACGCGCGCCTGCTCCCCGGCGCCTACGTGGTGCCCGCGTGCGACATCACGGTGTCGGGCGTGGTCACCACCTCCGCGCCGGTGGCGGCCTATCGCGGGGCCGGGCGGCCGGAGGCCTGCTTCTACATCGAGCGCCTGATGGACACCGCCGCGCGAACGCTCGGGGTGGATCCCGCCGAGCTGCGCCGTCGCAACCTCATCCCGCCGGAGCGCTTCCCGTTCCGCACCGTCACCGGGCAGAGCTACGACTCGGGCGACTACCCCCAGGCGCTGGACCGGGCGCTCGCCGCCGCCGACTACGCGGGGCTGCGGCGCGCGCAGGCGGAGCGCCGCACGCGCGGCGAGATCGTGGGCGTGGGGGTCGTGTCCTACGTCGAGCCCTGCGCG
Organism: Methylomirabilia bacterium; assembly: GCA_041497895.1. Lineage (GTDB taxonomy): Bacteria > Methylomirabilota > Methylomirabilia > Rokubacteriales > CSP1-6 > CAMLFJ01. Next base: position 2,651 of record JBGQHJ010000231.1, on the reverse strand, counting down.
CTCGGGTGGGAGAGCGGGTCCATTCGCGTGGAGCGGTCGGGGCACGTCACCGCCATCACCGGCTCGAGCGCTCACGGCCAGGGGCACGAGACCACGTTCGCGCAGGTGGTGGCCGACCACCTGGGCGTCACCCCCGACGAGGTGACGGTGCTCCACGGCGACACGCGCTCGGGCCCCGAGGGCTTCGGCACCTTCGGCAGCCGCAGCGTGGCCCTGGGCGGCGGCGCGCTCGCGCGCGGCTCGGTCGAGGTCCGCGCCAAGGGCCGGCGCATCGCGGCCCGGCTGCTCGAGGCGGCGCCGGAGGACGTGGTGGGCGTGCCCGGCGGCTTCCAGGTGGCCGGCGTGCCGGCCAAGCGCGTGGCCTGGAGGGAGGTCGCCACCGCGGCCTACGCGGGCGGCCAGGCGCTGCCGCCCGGCGACTCTCCGGGGCTCGAGGCCACCACGTACTTCCAGGCCGAGGCCGAGGTGTGGAGCTACGGCGCGGTCGTCTGCGCGATCTCGATCGCGCGGGACACCGGCGTGCTCTCCATCGAGAAGCTCGTGTGGGTCGACGACGCGGGCACGATCATCAACCCGCTGCTGGCCGAGGGGCAGCTCCTCGGCAGCCTCGCCCAGGGGCTCGGCCAGGCGCTGCTCGAGGCCATCGTCTACGACGGCGACGGGCAGCTCCTGACCAGCACGCTGATGGACTACGCGATCCCACGGGCGGAGGACATCCCGGCGCTGACCATCGAGAAGATGCACACCGCGTCCCCGCGCAACCCGCTGGGCGCCAAGGGGCTGGGCGAGGCGGGCTGCATCGCGATCCCGCCCGCCCTGGTCAACGCAGCGGTCGACGCGCTCGCCCCGTTCGGGATCACGCACGTCGACATGCCGCTCGGCGCCGAGCGCCTGTGGGCCGCCATCAACGGGAAGCGGGGGGAGAAGGCGGCGGGGGCTCGATCGGGCGCGTGACCGGGCTCGAGCCGATCTCGCCGCCCATCCAGCCGGGGATCACCGCCGAGAAGCGCCCCGCGGTCCCCCCCGCCACCACCACCATGATCTCCTCGACCGAGGGGAACTTCGGGATCAGGTCCTCCGGCCGCGCGCTCGCCAGGAGATCCTTGAGTCTTCCGGTCTCGGCGCCGTCGGGCCCGGGGGCGAGCTCGCGCGCGGGGCGGCGGATCGTCTCGTAGAGGTACTGCTTCACCCGCGCCTTCGACCAGCCCTCGTCCCCGATGGTCTTCGCGTGCTCGGGCCCGATCACCCAGAGGGTATGGCCGTAGAGGGGAAAGCTCTTGTGGTTCCACAGGCCGGCCGCGGACCAGCCGAGCGAGGCGAGCAGCTGCGGCGCCCTGCGGCTCAGGTGGTCGTTGACGATGAACGGCCCCTCCCCGGAGAAGACGGTGACGGTGCTCTCCTCGCGCGCGAAGCCGCGCTCGACGTGGAGCGGCTCCCAGGGCGAGGCCTCCTCGTGCTCGCCGATGCAGTAGGTGTAGCGGCCCGGGTGACCGAGGGTGGACATCGAGATCTCCCCCGCCTTCGTCCCGCCCAGGTTGATCATGATCAGGCGCAGGGCGCGGCCGATCGTCGCGTTCGCGCGATGGCCCGGCCCGAAGACACCGGCGCCGCAGTTGACCTCGAGGCGGGCGCGGACCGGCCCGTTGAGGATGACCAGCGGCGAGGTCGCGTTGGTGGTCCCGGACTGGCCGTGCAGGTTGAAGCCGGGATCGCAGGCCGCCTCCACCATCGCCAGCACCACCGGGAAGTAGTCGGGGCGGCAGCCCGCCATCACCGCGTTGATCGCCAGCTTCTCCACCGTGCCGCGCCCGTAGTTCGGCGGGACCCGGGCGACCAGATCGTCCCGCGAGCGGCGGGTCGCGGCCAGCATGCGCTCGACGCGCTCGCGGGTGGGCGGCACCACCGGCAGCCCGTCGGTCACCCCCCGCTCGAACCAGCGCTCGAGGTCGTCCGCCATCGCGGCGACCAGAATACGGGTCAGGCCGGCGTCGACCCCGGGCCGAACGCGGCCGCCACCGCCCGCCGCACCTTCGCGGGATACCAGCGGCTCCAGCCGACCGCGGCCGTGAACGCGGCGACCGACGCGACGACGTCCACCCAGATCGGGATCACGGGCACCCACTCCGCGGCCACGTCGGCGGTCACCATCACCGCGAAGGCCCCCGCCCAGGCCCAGGTGATCGCGCGATTGACCGAGGTGAAGATCGGCGAGGCCCAGAACACCTCCGGCACCTGCTCGCGCGCGTACTGGATCGTGAAGGGCCGGCCGATGGCGAGCGAGACCAGCACGATGCCGAGCAGGCCCGTGTCCACCGCGAGCCGCACCGTCGCCACCGTCCAGCGGGGCGCGGCCGCCACCGTGTAGGCGGTCAAGAGGCCGAACACCACGAGGCTCCCGACCTCGAGGATCTTGACCGAGCGGCCCCGCAGGCGCATCACCAGGCAGAGCAGCGTCGAGGTCGCGAGCGCTCCGGCGAGGCCGGCCACCGGCGAGCCCCACCGCATCAGCACGAAGAAGACCAGGAACGGCGAGAGCGAGAGCAGGACGCTCATACCGCACTCCTCGCCCCGGTGATCAGGAGCCGCATCAGCTCGCTCCGGACGGTCTCGAAGGCGCGATCGGCGGGCAGCTTGCCGGCCAGATGCAGCAT
>JBGQHJ010000230.1:0-5653 GCA_041497895.1 Methylomirabilia bacterium | reverse complement strand
CCCTGGCCCTCTCCCCGGAGGGGAGAGGGGATCGGGAGGCGAATCACCTCAAGCGATACAGCGGCGCCAGCAGGTGGAAGGTCTCGCGCGCGGCGCGGGCGTACTCGCGAGGCTTCCACTTGGCCGCCTCCTCCGCGGACACGCTTCGGCCCAGGATGAACTGGCCGTCGCGCGTGCGTACCAGCTCGTCGCCGAGCCGCGCCACCGCGTCCGCGGGCAGGTCGGTGAGGATCGCCGACGGGGCCTCGTCGTGCTCGTCCTTGAACCAGCCCAGGCCCTTGGCCCGGCGCAGCACGGGCACGAGCTGGCGGGTGTGCCGCTTCCAGGCCGCGACCCAGCGCTTCTTCTGCGCGTGCTCGGGGCCCGCCTCGAACAGGAAGCGCACTCCGCTGCGGGAGACCGCCACCTTGAAGTGGCAGTGCTTCTTGTACCCGCGCTTGTCGAGCGCGAAGGCCACCCAGGTATCGTCGGGCGGGTTCACGGTGCGGCGCGCGTGCTTGGCCACGTGGGCGAAGGCGTCCGCCCCCCCCACGCGCGCCACGTCGGGCAGGAGCTCGCGCCCGACCGCCTCCAGCTTCGGGCGGATGCGGGTCTTGATCGCGTCCATGCGGGGCTTGAACCCCGGGATGTCGAACACCTTGAAGTCGGACGGCGTGAAGCCGGTAAACGACATGCTGGGCCCTCCTTCTACTCCGGCTCGTACGCGAGATCGGGATCGAGCGGGAAGATGGGGCGCCGGATGCGCCGGAAGACGAACCGCGTCAGGTTGGACGAGGACAACCCCGGCGCGTCTACCTCGATGATCTCCTTGGCGATCGGCTCGAAGGCCGCGCGGTAGTGGATCGTCGACTTGATGACCAGAATCTTCTCCACGAGGGGGTCGATCCCGACGAACCGGATCATCTCCGGGTCGAGGGTCTGCCAGCGGTAGGAGATGAGTATCACCTTTATGTCGTTCACGTCCAGCACCGCGGTGGGGCCGAGCCGTCCCGGCAGCCCGTGCATCATCGGCCCGCGATGGACGAAGCGCCCGTCGGAGAGCGTGCGCACCGTCCCGGTCACTCGAACCGGCGCGCCGTGACGGTCGTCGACCTTGCCGCCGACGTCGAGCGTCACGCGGGCGCCGACGCCCGCCTCGATGCATCGTTGAACCGCCGCCGCGTCCCAGAGGCAGGCCACCACCGCGCTGCGCGCGCCCACCCGCAGCAGCTCGCGCAGGATCTCGGTCCCGTCGCCGGCGGCGCCCCCGCCCGTGTTGTCGGCCATGTCGGCCAGCACGATGGGGCGGCCGTCGGCGGCGAGCGCCTTGGCCACCGCGTCCTTCACGGGAAGGGCGGTGTGAATGAACTCGTGGCGATGCTCCCACGCCACCCGCGCGAGCCGGCCCGCCAGCCGCTCGGCCAGCGCCCGATCGTCGTCGGTGACGACGTAGATGCCGAGGCCCGCATCGGGGATGTCGGCATAGGGGAAGCCCGCGAAGAGGGACACCGAGATGACCTTCGGGTCCTTCTCCATCTCGTCGGCCAGGTCGTAGAGCCGCCGCATGGGTCCGCGCGCCGTGCCCTGGTTGCCGAGCGGCGGCAGGATCGGCGGCTTGCGCCAGGCCGCGGTGGGCTTGATGCGCCGGCCGATCACCTGCGCGAGCCGCTCCACCGCCTCCTCCCCGCGCTCCGCCATGTCCACGTGCGGGTAGGTCTTGTAGCCGTGCAGAAGATCGGCCTTGCCGATCATGTCCCGGCCCAGGTTGCCGTGGAAGTCGAGCGTCACCGCGATGGGCACGTCGGGGCCCACCGCCTCGCGCACGGCGGCGATGATGTCGCCCTCGCCGTCGTCCAGGCCCTCCGGGACCATGGCCCCGTGCAGGTCGAGGAGGACGCCGTCGAGGCGGCCCGCCGTCTCGAGGTCGGCGAGCATGCGCTGCTTGACGTGCTCGTAGATGTCGCGGGTGACGCGGCCCGCCGGCGAGGCGGCCGCCGCCACCGACGGCACCAGGGTGGCGCCCAGGCGCTGCGCCGCCGCGATCATGCCGCCCAGACAGGTGCCGGTGCCGCGGTAGGTCTCGACGATCTCGCCGCCGTAGCGCAGGTCGCGCGCCTCGAACTGGGTGCGGTCGGTGGGCACGTTGCTGAAGGTGTTGGTCTCGTGCGACAGCATGGCGAGAAACAATCTCACGCGACTCTCCTGTAGAATGGCGCCCCGGAGGAAAGGAGAGAATCATGGCCGAAACGTCGTGCTTCCACAACCTGAAGGAGGGCGGCATCCCACGGCAGCTCGCCGAGGGGTTGAGCGCCCGCGTGTTTCCCGGGGAGCACCTGATGCTCTCGGTGGTGGAGATCGCGCCCGGGTCCGTCTCCCCGGTGCACTCGCATCCCAACGAGCAGTGGGGCGTGTGCCTCGAGGGCGAGTGGATCCGCATCCAGGACGGCGTCGAGCATCACGTCAAGGCGGGAGACTTCTGGCAGACGCCGCCTCACGTGCCGCACGGCGGTCGCGCCACCGACACGCGGGCGGTGGTCCTGGACATCTTTTCCCCGCCGCGCGAGGAGTACAAGAAGGCGGGGTCCGGCTACAAATAGCGCGTGGCGGCGGGCGCGGCCGGGGCGCGCGCGGCGGGGGAGGTGGGTCTCTGACCACCAGGCGTTTCTCCTTCGGCAACCCGATTGGGAGTTCCCAATCCGGGCGGGCGCCGTCCTCTTCACGCTGATCGGGAAGGGGTCAGCCGACCCACCGCCCCCGCCGCGCGCGCCCCGGCCACGCCCGGTCGTCATGTCCCTGTCCGCCGAACCCGCCTCATAGCTTCATGTGGGGGTCGAACCAGTCGCGGAGCGCGTTGCCCACCAGGTTGATCATGAGGGTGGTGACGAAGATCGCGAGGCCCGGGAAGGTCGCGATCCACCACGAGTTGAGCATGTAGAGCCGTCCCTCGCCGAGCATGTTGCCCCACGCCGGGGTGGGGGGCTGGATCCCCAGGCCCAGGAAGGAGAGGAACGATTCGAGGATGATCACCTGGGCCACCTGCAGGGTCGCGATCACCACGATGGCCGAGGTGAGATTGGGGACGATCTGCCGGAAGATGATGCGGAGGTGGCTCATGCCGAGCGCGCGCCCGGCCAGCACGAACTCCCGCTCGCGGATGGCCATGGTCTCCGCCCTCACCACGCGCGCGTAGATGGGCCAGCCCGCCACCCCGAGCACGATGATCATGTTGACGAGATTCGGGCCCAGGACCGCGATGACGGCGAGGGCGAGCAGCACGAAGGGGAAGGTCAGCATCACGTTGACCCCCGTCATAATCGTCCAGTCGGTGCTGCCGCCGAAGTAGCCTGCTCCCAGCCCGAGCAGCACCCCGATGCTGGCCGACAGCAGCACCGCGGCCACGCCCACCACCAGCGAGACACGGCCCCCGAAGATCATGCGCGAGAGAAGGTCGCGCCCGACCTGGTCGGTGCCGAGAAGATGGTTGGGGGCGCCGCCCTCCATCCAGGCGGGCGGCGCCAGCCGGTGGCGGATGTTGACCGCGAGCGGATCGTGGGGCGCGATCCAGGGGGCGAACACCGCGCTCGCAACTATCAGAAGGAGAACGGAGGCCGCTCCGAGACCCCAGCGGAGCCGGCCGAGTCGCCGCAGGGTCGCGCGCTCCTTGACGGCCGCCGGCACCGCCCCGCCGAGGGCGACCAGCTCCACCTTGCCTTCCGCGCTCACCGCCTTCACGCGCCCGTCCGGATCCGCGGGTCGATGACCGCCACCACGAGGTCCACGACCAGGTTCACCGCGACGATGACCAGAGCGAGCAGGATCACCGCGCACTGGACCACCGGGAAGTCCTGGTTGCGGATGGACTCCACGGTGAGGGTGGCCACCCCGGGCCACGCGAACACGGTCTCGGTGATGATGGCGCCGCCCAAGAGCTGGCCGAACTGCAGGCCGAGCACCGTGATGACCGGGATGCAGGCGTTGCGGAACGCGTGCTTGATCACCACCGTCGGCTCGGCCACCCCCTTGGCCCGCGCCGTCTTGATGAACTCCATGTTCATGACCTCGATGACCCCGGAGCGCACCAGGCGCATCGTGATGGGGGCGAGGGCGGCGCCCAGACAAAAGGCGGGCATCAGGAAGTTCTGCCAGGTGCCGTAGCCGGAGGCGGGCAGGACCCGGAGCCGCACGGCGAACACGATGATGAGCATGATGCCGAGCCAGAACAGCGGGGTGGCCTGGCCGGCCACGGCCACCGCGGTGCACAGGCTGTCCACCCACGAATGGCGCTTGAGCGCGGCCAGGATGCCGAGGGGCAGGGAGATCAGGAGCGCGACGAAGAGGCCGGCGAAGGTCAGGTAGATCGTCGGCGGCATGCGCTCGAGCACGAGCTTGAACGCCGGAGTGTCGGCGTACCACGACTTGCCGAAATCCCCGATCACCGCGCCCGAGAAGAACTTCCAGTACTGGACGTAGAGGGGCCGGTCGAGACCGAGGAGATGCCGGTAGCGCTCGAACTCCTCCTTGCCCGCGTTCTGGGGCAGCAGGAGGAGCACCGGATCGCCGAGGACGTGCAGGATGGCGAAGGCGAGGAGGGAGATGCCGATGATCACCACCACGAGCTGGACGAGCTGGCGGGCGATGTAGCGTCGCATGTCGGCCGGGAGTCCCCCCTCACGGGCCCTCTCCCCCCGGGGAGGGGAGAGGGCCCGCGATCCCCTCTCCCCGGGAAGGAGAGCGGGGAGGGCGAGGGCGCGAAGGTCCTACTTCTTTCGAGCGGTCACGACGAACATCCGGTCGATCTCGTCCCGCGGGGCCGCGTACTCGATGCGGTTGCTGATGCCCCAGATACCGCGCAGTCCCCACTTGTAAAGGTAGGCGGCGTCCTCGCGGAGGAGCTGCTGGATCTTGGTGTAGATCTCCGCCCGCTTCTTGAGGTCGAGCGTCGACCGGCCCTGGATCACGAGATCGTCCATCACCTTGTTGCAGTAGTAGCTGTAGGGCTGGCCGCACGTCATCACGTCGTAGAGGATGGCGTCGGCGTCGAAGACCGAGTAGTAGCCCCACGACCACTCGAACATCGGGTCGGCCTTGTTGTCGCGCACCAGGTTCGTGAAGGGGCCGCTCTCCCCGACCATGCGCTGCTTGGTCCGGATGCCCGCCTTGACCAGATCGGCGACGATGGCGTCGGAGGTCTGGATCAGCCCGGGCTCGACGATCGGCTGGGTGCGCATGAAGCCGACCTCGAGCCCGTTCGGGTAGCCGGCCTCGGCGAGGAGCTTCTTGGCCTGGGCCAGGTCCTGCTTGTAGGGCTTGACGCTCGGGTCGAAGCCGAAGGCCATGGGGTTGACGGTGGTGGCGGTCCGGTCGCCGAGGCCGTTGAGCACGTGCTTGATGATCGCGTCGATGTCGACCGCGAGGTTGGCGGCCTGCCGCACGCGCTTGTCCTGGAAGGGGTTCGGCCCCGAGCGGCCCGCCTGGTCGAGCTGGATGAAGGCGGTGCGCAGGATCGGCGAGGACGAGGTGCGGGCCTGGCCCGACTTGTTGATCACGTCCATCTGGTCGGGCGGCACCGCCTTGATGACGTCGACGCCCCCCGAGATCAGCTCGGCGATCTGGGTCGCTTGCTCCGGGATGATCCGGATGCGGACGTACTTGAAGGCGGGCTTGGGGCCCCAGT
>JBGQHJ010000229.1:0-5714 GCA_041497895.1 Methylomirabilia bacterium | reverse complement strand
GATCTTGTTCTTGCGGAACAGGAACTCGACGCCCTTGGCCATGCGGTCGGCCACGCGGCGCGAGCGCTGGACCGCCTGCGCGTAGTCGGCTTTCCACTCCCCGACCGCGATCCCGAACTCCTGGGCGCGCTGGAAGAGCCCGACCACCTCCGCGTTGCGGAGCAGCGCCTTGGTGGGAATGCAGCCCCAGTTGAGGCAGACGCCGCCGGGCCGGTCATCCTCCACGGTGGCCACGCTGAGGCCGAGCTGGGCGCAGCGGATGGCGGCCACGTAGCCGCCGGGCCCGGTGCCCACCACCACCACGTCGAACGCCTGAGTGGCCACCGGCTACACCAGCAGGCGCAGGGGCTCTTCCAGCAGCCGCTTGAGATCCTGGAGGTAGCGGGCGCCCATGGCCCCGTCCATCACCCGGTGGTCGCAGGAGATGGTCATCTTCATGCGCCGGCCGATCCGGATCTCTCCATCGTCCACCACCGGCTTCTGGAGCACGGAGCCCACCGCGAGGATCGCGCCCTCGGGGGGGTTGATGATGGCCGAGAACTCCTCGACGTCGAACATGCCGAGGTTCGAGATCGAGAAGGTGGCCCCGGATATTTCTTGCGCGCGGAGTTTTCCCCCACGCGCTCGGTCGGCCAGGTCGCGCGACTCGACCGCGATCCGCCCGAGCGCCTTCACGTCGCAGTCGCGCAGCACCGGGGTGATGAGCCCCTGCTCGAGCGCCACCGCGATGCCGATGTGGGCGCGGTGGTGGACCCGGATCGTCTGGCCGTTGAGCTGGGCGTTCACCCCGGGGTTCTTCCGCAGGGCCAGCGCCGCGGCCTTGATGACCATGTCGGTCACCGAGATCTTCGGCTGGCCGTCGAGGCCGTTCCACTGCTCGCGGAGGGCCCACGCCGCGTCCATGTCGACCTCGGAGGTGACGTAGAAGTGCGGCACCGGAGCCTTCGACATCGGCATGCGCTTGGCGATGGCGGCACGCATCGCCGACATCGGGACGTCCTCGTACTCCGCCTCGGGCCGGGGCGGGACCACGAACGCGGGCCGGGTCGGCACCGCCTGCGGGCGACCCGCGCCGAGCGCCACCGCCGGGGCCGCGGCGGGCCGGGGCGCGCTCCTCGCCGCCTCCACGTCCGCGCGGATGATGCGCCCGCCCGGGCCGGTTCCCTGGATCAGGCGGAGATCGACCCCGGTCTGGCCCGCGATCTTGCGCGCGAGCGGCGAGGCCTTGACGCGGCCACCGGCGGGCTGGGCCGACGCCGCAGCCGCCGGGGCCATCGGCATCACCGCGGTGGTCGCGGGCACCGACTGGTAGCTCTCCATCGCGGGCAGCGGCCCGGCGGGCGGCGGCGCGGCCGAGGGCGCGGCGGCCGGAGCGGGTCGCGCCGCGGGGGCGGGTGTCGCGGCGGGGGCGGCCGGGGCCGGCCTGGCGGGCGCGGCGGCAACGCTCGAGATATCCTCCGACGGATCCGCGATCACTCCGATCAGATCGCCCACCGGCACCTGGCCGCCCTCCGGGATCACGATCTTGCGCAGGATGCCGGTGCCGAAGGCCTCGATCTCGACATTGGCCTTGTCGGTCTCGATCTCGAGGATGACGTCACCACCCTTGACCGCCTCGCCCTCCTTCTTGAGCCACTTGATGACCTTGCCGGTCTCCATGGCGTCCGACAGCTTCGGCATGAACACCTTGGTGATCATCGATTGCACACTCGGCGGATGGCCGCCGCGATCTTGGCCTTGGACGGGGTCTTGAGCAGCTCGAGGTTCTTGGCGTACGGCATCGGGGCGTTCTCGCCGGTGACCCGCTCGACGGGCGCGTCGAGGTCGTCGAAGGCCTTCTCGGTGATCTGGGCCGCGATCTCCGAGCCCATCCCCGCGAAGCCCGCCCCCGCCTCGAGCACGACCGCCCGGTGGGTCTTCCGCACCGACCCGATGATGGTGTCGGCGTCCATGGGACGCAGCGTGCGGGGATCGACGATCTCGATCGAGATGCCTTCCTTGGCGAGCTCCTCGGCCACCTCGATGGCGCGGTAGAGCATGCCCATGTAGGCCACCACCGTGATGTCGGTGCCCTCGCGGCGGATCACCGCCTGGCCGAGCGGGATCAGGAAGTCCGGATCGTCGGGCACCTCGCCCTTCACCGCGTACAAGGTCTCGGCCTCGATAAAAATCACTGGATTATCGTCGCGGATCGCCGACTTGAGCAGGCCCTTGGCGTCGGCCGGCGTCGAGGGGCGCACCACCTTGAGCCCGGGCACGTGGTAGAAGTACGTCTCCATCGACTGGGAGTGCTGCGCGGCGAGCTGGGCCGCCGGCCCGCCGGGCCCGCGGACCACGAGGGGAATGTTGTACTGGCCACCGGACATGTAGCACATCTTGGCCGCCGAGTTGACGATCTGGTCCAGGGCCAGGATCGAGAAGTTGAACGTCATCATCTCGATCACCGGCCGCAGCCCGAGCATGGCCGCGCCGACCCCGACCCCGGTGAAGCCCGATTCGCAGATCGGGGTGTCGATGATCCGCTTGTCGCCGAACTCCTTGAGCAGCCCCTGGGTGACCTTGTAGGCGCCGTCGTAGAGGCCGACCTCCTCGCCCATCACGAACACGCGCGGGTCCCGCCGCATCTCCTCGCGGAGCGCCACGTTGAGGGCCTCGCGGTAGGTCATCACCGACATGGCGTCAGGCCTTGTACACGTCGGTGAACAGCTCGTCCGCGGGCGGCTCCGGAGAGGCCTCCGCGAACGCCACCGCCTCGTCGACCAGGTCGTTCACCGCCTTCTCGACGTTCTTGAGGTCGGCCTCGGTGAGGACGCCCTCCTTGAGGCAGCGGTCGCCGAAGAGCGTGATCGGATCCCGCAGCTTCTCACGCTCGACCTCTTCCTTGGTGCGGTAGACCGACCCGGCGGGATCGCGCATGGAGTGGCCGCGGAAGCGATACGTCCGCGCCTCCACCAGGGCGGGGGTCTTGTCGCGCCGCGCCCGCTCGACCGCACGGCCGACCACCTCCCGTACCGCGAGCACGTCCATGCCGTCGACCGGCTCGCCCGGGATGCCGTAGGTCTCGGCGAAGCGCCAGATCTCGGTCTGGGCCAGGGCGCGGTGGATCGCGGTGCCCATCGCATAGCGGTTGTTCTCGCAGATGAAGATCACCGGTAGCTTCCACAGCGCGGCCAGGTTCATCGACTCGTGGAACTCCCCCTCCGGCACCGCCCCGTCGCCGAAGTAGCACAGCACCACCTGGTCGCCCCCCTGGTACTTGATCGCGAAGCCCGCCCCCGCGGCCAGCGGCAGGTGCGCGCCCACGATGCCGTGGCCGCCCAGGAAGTTGACGCTCTTGTCGAAGAGGTGCATCGAGCCGCCCTTGCCCTTGCTCAGCCCGCCCATGCGCCCGAACAGCTCGGCCATGATCCGACGCGGGTCGGAGCCCTTGGCCAGGCAGTGGCCGTGCTCGCGGTAGGACGAGACCGCGTAGTCGTCCGGGCGGCAGGCCGAGGTGGCGCCGACCGCGACCGCCTCCTGCCCGATATACAGATGGAGAAAGCCGCCGATCTTGCCGAGGGCGTACATCTCGGCGGCCTTCTCCTCGAAGCGCCGGATGAGGGCCATCTGGGTCAGCAGCCGTCGCGCCAGCTCCGCATCGAGCCGGGTGGACGGCGTCGCAATCTTGGTCTGCGCCATCAAGTTTCTCCTTGGACTGCGGATCTCGTGGCTAGCCTCGGAGGGTGCTGAGCTCGTCCACCGAGAGGCGGCGACGCTGGCGGAAGATCGCCACGATGATCGCGAGGCCCACCGCGACCTCGGCGGCGGCCACGCACATCACGAAGAATACCAGAGCCTGCCCCTCGGCCGTCCCGTGGCGCTGGCCGAAGGCCACCAGCGCCAGGTTCGCCGCGTTGAGCATCAGCTCGATGGACATGAAGATCACGAGCGGATCGCGCCGGATCAGCACCCCGAGCACGCCCATGCTGAACAGGACTGCGGAGAGCGCGACGTAGTAGGACTCGGGAACCATGCCTAGGCCTTGCGCTTGGTCAGCGCCATCACGCCCACGATGGCGGCCAGCAGCAGCACCGAGGTGACCTCGAAGGGGAACAGGTAATCCGTGAACAGGAGGCGCCCGAGCGCGTCCGCTCCACCCGGCACCGGCGGCTTGGCGCCGCCCGCCAGGGTGGCCGATCCCACCGCGATCGACACCAGGGCCAGGAAGACGGCCACCACCGGGACCGACAGGAGGCGCTGGCCCCGGAGCGGATCGGGCCCGGTCTCCTCCTTGCCGGGGATCAGCACCATGATCGCGAACACGAAGAGCACCGCGATGGCGCCCGCGTAGACGATCACCTGCACCGCGGCCAGGAACTCGGCCCGCAGGGTCAGGAACAGGGCCGCCACCGTGCCCAGGTTGACCGCGAGGAACAGGGCGCCGTGGATCGGGTTGCGACGCAGGAGCAGCCCCGCCGCCGAGCCAATGGCCAGCGCGGCCAGGACGAAGAAGGTGACGAAGCTCACGCCGGTCTCCGGGACGGGGGGATCGGGACCGGCGAGGCGGGGGCCCCGTCCGCGCGGGCCGGCTCCAGCGCGAGCAGCGTGTCCTTGGTGTAGACCATGCTCGCCCGGTCGTAGGCCGCGAACTCCAGGATGCCGGTGTCCATCCGGATGGCGTCCTCGGGACAGGCCTCGACGCAGTAGCCGCAGAAGACGCACTTGCCCAGATCGATGTCGAACCGCTCCGGGACCTTCTCGATCTCCGGGTTCGGATGCTCGGTGGCCACGATGTAGATGCAGTGGGCCGGGCACACCGTCTCGCACATCATGCAGGCCACGCAGCGCGGCGAGCCGTCCTCCCGGCGCACCAGCCGATGCAGGCTGCGCAGCCGGGGGGAGTAGGGCCGGCGCTCGTCCGGGTACTGGATGGTGACCGAGCCGCGGGCGGTCTTGCTCCGGAACACCACCTTCTGGGTGTGGCGCCACATGTTCACGAAGAAGTGCTGGGAGGTCAGCGCGAGCCCGAGCAGCACCTCCACCACGTAGAAGCGCTGGCGGAGGCCGAGCCGGCTCGAGTGCCGCGGATCCGCGGGGGTGTTCTCGGTCTGGTACGCCACGGCTCAGCCCTTCCCCACCGCGAGCAACACCAGCGCGGTGACGAGAATGTTGAGGACCGACAGGGGGAAGAGGGCGAGCCAGCCGAGCCGCATCGCCTGGTCGTAACGGAAGCGCGGGAGCGTCCACCGGATGAGCATGAGAAACCAGAGCATGATCACGACCTTGGTGAGGAAGGACACGACCTGGAGGCCGACCACCGCCAGGTGCGGCAGGGCCACGCTCGCGCCCCACGGGAAGACGAAGCCGGAGGCCTGGAGGTACGGTACCTGCCAGCCCCCCAGGAACAGCGCGGTGGTCATGCCCGAGATCACCACCGTCTCGAGGAAGTCGGCCATCGCGAACATGCCGAACTTCATCCCGCTGTACTCGACGAAGTAGCCGATGATCTCCGACTCGCCCTCGGGGGTGTCGAACGGGATGCGCTTGGTGGAGGCGATGCCCGCGGTGAGGAACAGGATGAACGCGGCGGGCTGGGTGAGCACGCCCCAGGCCGGGATCCAGGCCCCGAAGAGCTGCGGCAGCAGCGGCTGGCCCTGGCCCCGCGCGATGTCCTGCATGTTGAGCGAGCCGTAGACCATGACCACGCCCATGATCGAGGCCCCGATCGCGACCTC
>JBGQHJ010000228.1:0-5779 GCA_041497895.1 Methylomirabilia bacterium | reverse complement strand
CGCGGTCATCACGGTGGCCGACACCGGCATGGGCATGACCGAGGAGGTCCGCAAGCGCGTCTTCGATCCCTTCTTCACCACGAAGGGCGAGGAGGGCACCGGCCTCGGCCTCTCGGTCTCCCACTCGATCGTGGAGCGCCACGGCGGCGACCTGCGGGTCGACAGCCATCCGGGCGAGGGCACGACGTTCACGATCACCCTGCCCATCGGCATGGGCCCGACCGGCGAGAGCACCACCGGCCGCGAGACGGGCGGCGAGCGCAAGGGCCGCATCCTGCTCGTGGACAACGACCCCCAGGTCCTCTCCATCCTGGGCGAGATGCTCAAGGACGCGGGCCACCACGTGCTGCCGGTGCCCAGCGGGTCCGAGGCCCTGCGGGTGTTCGTGCCGAGCGGCTTCGATCTCGTCATCACCAACGTGGGCATGCCCGAGATGAGCGGCTGGGACGTGGCCGAGCGGCTGCGCGCCTCCGACCCGAACGTCCCGGTGATCTTCATCACCGGCTGGGGGCTGCAGGAGGAGGATCAGGCGCGCTGCCGGCGGCTCGGCATCTCCGCGCTGCTGTTCAAGCCGGTCCCGCCCCAGGAGCTGCACCGCACCGTGCAGGTGGCCCTGGCCGCCCGCCCCCGCTAGCGCACCGCCGGCCCGCGAAGACACGACGGCCGCCCGGGAGACACCCGGGCGGCCGTCTTCGCTTCCGGTCGGAGCGGGCTAGAGCCGCTCGATGATGGTGCCGATCCCCTGCCCGAACCCGATGCACATCGTCTGCAGGCCGTAGCGCTTCTTGGTGCGCTCCAGCTCGTGCAGCAGGGTGGTCATGAGCTTGCCGCCCGAGCAGCCGAGCGGATGGCCCAGCGCGATCGCGCCGCCGTTGACGTTGACCCGGCTCATGTCCGGGTGCAGCTCGCGCTCCCACGCCAGCACCACCGAGGCGAACGCCTCGTTGATCTCGAACAGGTCGATCTGGTCGAGCTTCATGCCGGCCTTCTTCAGCACCCGCTGCGTGGCCGGGATCGGGCCGGTCAGCATGATGGTGGGATCCACGCCGGCCAGCGACGTGGCCACGATGCGCGCGCGGGGCGTGAGGCCCAGGGCCTTGGCCCGCGCCTCCGACATGATGAGCAGCGCCGAGGCGCCGTCCGAGATCTGCGACGAGTTGGCCGCGGTCACCACCCCGTCCGGCTTGAACGACGGGGCGAGGGCCGCCATCTTCTCGCGGTTCACCGGCACCCGGACGCCCTCGTCGACCTCGAAGACACTCCCGTCCGCCAGGGTGATCGGGACGATCTCCCGCTTGAACCGGCCCTCCGCGATCGCCCGGCCCGCCCGCTCGTGGCTGCCGGCTGCGAACTCGTCGAGCTCCTCGCGCTTGATGCCCCACTGCTCGGCGATCATCTCGGCGGAGAGCCCCTGCGGGACGATGTTGTACAGGGCCTGCAGCCGCGGGGAGAGCGGCCCGTCGCCGGGCCCCATCCCGTTCGAGCCCATGGGCACGCGGCTCATGTTCTCCACGCCGCCCGCGATCACGCACTCGTACTGGCCGGACATGACGCCCATGGCCGCGAAGTTGGCCGCCTGCTGACCGGAGCCGCACATGCGGTCGAGCGTCGTGCCGCAGACGTCCAGCGGGAAGCCCGCGATCAGGGCCGCGTTGCGCGCGATGTTGAGCCCCTGCTCGCCCACCTGGTCCACGCAGCCCATCACCACGTCCTCGACCTCGTTCGGGTCGATCTTGGTGCGAGCCACCAGGGCCTTCAGCGTGTCGGCCAGCAGGTCGTCGGGACGCACCCCGGCCAGCTTGCCGTTCTTCCTGCCCACGGCGGTGCGGACCGCCCCCACGATCACCGCGTTGTGCATGGCTGTCTCCTCCTCGAGTGCCCCGGATCGACTGAACCGCTATTCAGTCTAGCAGGTCGGCGGGGGGTCAGGAAGTGCGCCGCTTGACCAGGTCCGCGAGCTTGCAGAAGGCGCAGACCGCCCCGGTGGTCACATGGCCGCACGAGGTGCACTCGTGGAGCTCCACGTTCTCCACCCGCTCGAAAGCGGGGCGGGCGCGGTCGAGGAAGCCGAAGAGGAAGTTGTGCTTGGCCCCGGGCGAGGCCTCCTCCAGCCGGTCGAGCACCTGCTTGTGGGCGATCGACGTGGCCCCCTTCGCGAACGGGCACTCCTCCACGATGTAGTCGATGCCGCGCAGGAAGGCGTACGCCGCGGTCTCGAGCTCGGAGAGCCGGTAGAGGGGCTTCACCCGGCGAACCAGCTTCGGGTGCGTCGAGGCCAGCGCGGGCGACTGACGGGGCAGCGCGTCGGTCTGCCAGTGCATCACCGAGCCGAACAGGGTGGCCGCCTCGTCGTCCAGGTTGTGGCCGGTGGCCACCACCGCGTAGCCGTGCTCGAGCGCGGCGCGATTCATGAGGTAGCGCTTGGAGAGCCCGCACGCCGAGCAGGTGGGGCGGCGCGTGGCCTGCTGGACGACCGGGATCGGGGCGCCCACCGCGTCGGCCACCCGCTCGACGTGGAGCGTCAGCCCGCGGGCCGCCGCGAACGCCTCGCACTTGGCCCGGGACTCCTTCGAGTAGTCGAAGATGCCCAGGTCCAGGTAGAGACCGGCGGTCCGGTAGCCCTCCTCGATCAGGACGTCCCAGAGCGCGAGCGAGTCCTTGCCGCCGGAGACCGCGACCATGATCGTCTCGTCGAGCGTGAACATGCGATGCCGGTGGACGGCCTCCGCCACCTGCTTGCGGAAGAACTCGATGAAGTGCGGCGAGCAGAATGCCGCGTTGTGGCGTCGCAGCTCGAGCGCGGCGGTGCCCCCGCACTTGCGGCACTTCACGCGCCCGCTCCGCTGCCGCCCGACATCACCGGGCGCACCTCGAGCACGTCGTCGCCGCCGACCACCGCGTCGCTCGTCAGGAGCTCGTTGTCGCGGATGACCAGCACCGTGCTGGGCAGGATGCCGAGCTCGGAGAGCAGGTCCTTCACCCGGCGCTTGCCGTCCACGTCGACCTCCCGCCGCGGGTTCCGGAGGATGACCTTCACGACGCGGGGAATCCCTTGGCCGCCTTCACGTCGCGCAGCTGCTGGAGATGATCGGTTTCGTGACGCACGTGCAGGAGCCAAAACTGGGCCAGGTCCATCTCGCCGAGCGTGAAGTGCCGCCACCGCATCACTCGCGGGTCCACCGTGCCCAGGCGCTCCACGGACTGGCGGCTCCGCTCGCGGATGGTCTTGAGGTCCGCGATCAGCCGCTCCAGCGAGTGCCCCCGCTCGGGATAGACGACCTCCGGCGCCCGGGCCGGGCCGGGCGGCGGCGCGGGCACCGGCGAGAAGTCCTGGAGGTCGGGAGGAAACGGCGGCATCGGCTGCGGCGCCTCCTTGAGCAGCTTGGACGTGAGCTTGCCGGTGCCCACCTCGGCGAGCGTCAGGTGATGGAGGATCTCGCCGACCGACCACTCCTCCTCGCTGGGCCGCCAGTCGCTCTGGCCCTGGCTCAGGCCCTCCGCCTCCTTGAGGAGCTGGGCGCGCACGCTTTCCAGGTCGTTCCACAGCGCTTCCACCGGAGCCGGCCATGCCATCACGGTTTCCTCCTGGTCGACATGATACAACCGGATGGTGAGCGAGCCCACCCCGGTCGGTCCCGACGGCATTCCGCCCGGAAATCCCCTGGCCCGCGTCCCGTGGCGCACCACGTCCACCCGGCCCGTCTACCGCAACCGCTGGATCGACGTGCGCGAGGACATGGTCGAGCTGCCCGACGGCCACACCACCGTGTACGGGGTCGTCGAGTGCAGCGAGTGCGTCGGGGTGCTGCCGTTCCTCGACCGCGACACGGTGCTCCTGGTCGGGCAGTACCGCTACGTGGCCCGGGACTTCTTCTGGGAGATGCCGACCGGAGGGCAGCACGCGGGCGAGACCGCCCTCGCCGCCGCCCAGCGCGAGCTCGCGGAGGAGGCGGGCTACGAGGCCGGCCGCCTCGTGGAGCTCTGCGACTTCCACACCTCCAAGAGCATCCTGCGCGAGGTCGCCCACCTCTTCGTCGCCGAGGACCTGCGCCCGGCGTCGCGGCCGCCCGACCACACCGAGTTCATCGAGCAGCGCGCCTTCCCCTTCGCCGACGTGCTCGCCATGGTCGAGCGCGGGGAGATCAAGGACGCCATGACCATCGTGGCGGTGCTGCACGCGGCGCGCCGCCGGGGGATCTAGCCGGGCCCCTCAGGACTTGCCGAGCAGGTACATGTCTCCGCTCGGGGCCGGCAGGCCCCCCGCCGGCTCGAGCGTGACCGCGAAGGTATTCACGGTCGACACCCCCGGGAGCGGCCGCACCGCCAGGCTCCCGGTCCCGGAGGCGTCCACGGTGAACACGCCCGCCGACACCGGGGCGTTGGTGCCCGCGATGGCCCAGAGCTGGTAGGCCTTGCCCTCGGGCGGCGTCGGGAGCCCGGTGGCCACGAACACGCCCCCCGCCTGGGCGTGCCACATCATGCGGGCCCGCGCGGCCGGAGCCGGCGGCAGGCCGGCGAGCGCGACGACCTGCGTGGCCGGATCGCGCAGGATCGCGATCACGGCCTGCTGGCCGCGCAGCTCGGCGCGGAGCTGCTCGGCGTCGCGCGCGAGCGCGTCGAGCCGCTTCTCGTAGGTGGACGACACGCTCCACCCCACCACCACCGCGGCGAAACCGGCGGCCATCGCGGCGCTCAGCACCACGGGCCAGAGCGCCCGCGGCCGCCGCCGGACGAGCGGCCGCAGCGGAGCGGACGGGCGCGCCGCGGGAGCCGCCGCGATGCGCTCCATCAAGGCCGCCTTCACCGCGGGCGGCGGAGGCTCGGGGGCCGCCGCGGCGAGCCCCGCGAGCGTGTCCCCGCACTCGCGCAGCGCGCGCAGCGCGTCCGCGTCGCCGGCCTCGAGCAGGGCCTCGAAGCGGGCGAGCTCCTCGCCCTCGAGCCCGCCCAGGGCGTACGCCGCCGCCAGCTCGCCGATCTCGTCGCGGTTCATGTCGCCGAGAGCCTCTCTCCCCCGAGCACCCCTCGCAGCCGTTCCAGCCCGAGCCGGGCGCGCGTCTTCACGGTCCCGAGCGGCTCGCCGAGGCGGGTCGCGATCTCCGACTGGGTCAGCCCCTCGAAGAACGCCAGCTCGATGACGCGCCGCTGCGCCTCCGGGAGCTGGGCCAGCGCGTTCCGGACCAGGCTCCGATCCTCCGCGACCACCGCCGGGTTCTCCGCCGGCTCCTCGCGGCGCTGCGCCACGGACTCGTCCACCGGGGCCACGAAGGTCCTATCTCTTCTACGCACGGACCGCAGCCGATCGATTGCTCGGGTCTTGGCCCGCGTCACGAGCCAGGCTTCCGGGCTGCCCCGCGTCGGGTCGTACCGGGCCGCGTCCTGCCAGACCTGCCAGAAGACCTCCTGGAGCACCTCGGCGGCCGCCTCCGGATCGCGGAGCACGCGCCGGATCAGGCCGAACGCCATCGGGGCGGTCAGATCGTAGAAGCGACTGAAGGCATCGCGATCCCCCGCCGTGATGGCCGCGATGAGGGCTGCGGAGGAGTCCGACCCGGGCGTGAGCGGCGACATCGCCCCTAATCAGTACCAGCCGCGATGACGCGCGGTCAACACATCCAGCGGCCCTGCCTCGCGCGTAGAGTTACTGCGGGACGCTGGCGCGGCGGACGAGGCGTCGGGCCTTGAGCTCGTAGCGCGGCAGGCTCTGCCCGGGGACGGGCACCGCCTCGACGCGGATTCCCAGATCGACACGGACCGCCTCCTGCACCGCGGCCACCACGGG
>JBGQHJ010000227.1:0-5782 GCA_041497895.1 Methylomirabilia bacterium | reverse complement strand
GACCACCGCGTCGAGCGGACGTCGCGGGCTCGGCGCGGCCGGCCGCGTGGGAAAGCCCATGCGGAACGCGAAGGTGGGCTTCCAGTCGGCCGCGCCGGTGAGGGCGCCGAGCGTGTCGGCCGCGCGCGGCTCCCGCCCGAGCGCCCGCTCGCGGTCCACCAGCTCGACCGGCTGGTTGATCGGCTGCATCGCGAGGCCGCGGCTCACCGCGAGCAGGTGCACCCGCTGCCAGAGGCGGCCCGCGCGGAGGGCCTGCGCGCGGTCGTAGAGGTCCCGCACCGCGATGAGGCCGAAGAGCGCGCTCGCCGGCACCTGCACGTCGCGAGTGGCGTCGAGCCAGTAGCGGTGGTTGGTCTCGGGCGACGGCGGGGGCAGCATCTTGGCCGCCGCGGTCATCCACGCGGGCAGCCCGGCCGCGTCGAGGGTGGGGCCGTCGCGCAGTCGCTCCACGTCGGCCCAGCGGTGCCGGAACCAGCGCTGGCTGTCCTCGATCATGCGCGGGTCGGCGACGATGCGCTCGGTCGCCGCGATCACCGCCGCGCCGAACTGGCGGCGCTCCCCCGCCGCCGAGAAGAGGAACAGGCGCACCTCGGGGTCCTCCTTGAAGGTCTCCCACATCGCCTCGAGCACGTCGGCGGGCACCGGCCGCCCGGTCTCGTACGCCGCGCGATCGGTGTGCCGCCGTCCGATGGCCTCGAAGAGCGCGTCCGGACGCGGGCGGGCCGGGGCGAGCTCGAGCGACGCGACGGGCTCCGGGCGAGGCGGCGACGCCGGGCCCGCGAGCGTCCCCTCGCGGAGCGTCACGATCGCCTCGTAGCCGTAGGCGCGGGCCGCGCGGGCCATGTTCTCGATCGCGCAGCCGAGGCCGATGTGCATCTCCCGCAGGTAGGGATCGAAGCTGCCCAGGTTGCGGGCGGTGTCGGCCAGCAGCGTCACGCGTGCGGCGCTCACCTGGAAGAGCCACGGCTGCGTGTTGTGGGGGTTGGCCGCGAGGATGGCGGCCCGCACCAGCGCGAGCGGCCCCTCCGCCGCGTCGCGCCGCCACGCGGCCCAGGGCTCGTAGGCCGGGCCGGTCCCGGCCGAGAACACGCCCTGGTCGTGCGCGCGCCAGACCACTCCCCCGGCGGCCAGGATCGTGACGGCGCCCGCGCCCTTCAGCCATGCCCTGCGATCGATTCCCATCGGCCGCTCGCCCGCGAAGGTAGCACGGCGCGCCGGCGCCGGTTGACCGTCCCTCGCAGCCCGTGCTAGAACCGGAGCTACCTCATACACTGGCCGACGCGAGGAGGCCCCCGCCAATGGATCTGAACTACACCGCCGAGGACGTCGCCTTCCGCAAGCAGGTGCGTACCTGGCTCGAGCACAACATGCCGCGCCACATCAAGAACCTGGACGAGCGCCGGGCCTGGCATCGTCGCCTCTACGAGGCGGGCTATCTCGGCATGGGCTGGCCGAAGGAGTACGGCGGCCAGGGCGCGCGCCCGATGGAGCAGGCCATCGTGGCCGACGAGATGGCCCGCGCGGGCGCCCCCGCCCCGACGAACGGCCTGGGCCTGGGCATCGCGGGGCCGACCATCGTGGTGCACGGCACCGACGCGCAGAAGCAACGCTACCTCCGCAAGATCCTCACCGCCGAGGAGATGTGGTGCCAGCTCTACTCCGAGCCCAACGCGGGCTCCGACCTCGCGGCGCTGCGCACCGCCGCGGTGGACAAGGGCGGCCACTTCGTCGTCGACGGCCAGAAGATCTGGACGAGCGGCGGCGCCACCGCGGACTGGGGCCTCCTCCTCGCCCGCACCGATCCCGCGGTGCCCAAGCACAAGGGCATCACCTGCTTCCTGATGAACATGCGCCAGCCCGGGGTGGACGTGCGCCCGCTCAAGCAGATCACCGGCTCCTCGGAGTTCTGCGAGGTGTTCATGACCGGCGCGCGCGTCGAGAAGGAGAACATGATCGGGCGGCCCGGCGAGGGCTGGGGCATCGCCCAGACCACCCTCGGCTACGAGCGCGGCGGCCGCGCGCTGGCCCGCGTCACCACCTACGCCTCGCAGTACCGCCAGCTCGTAGACGCCGCGCGCCGGCTGAAGCGTAATGGCCGGCCCATCGTGGACGACCCGGTGACGCGGCAGAAGCTCGGGCGCGTCTGGGCCGACCTCGAGGTCGAGCGCTACGGCGCGCTGCGCACCCTGACCATGCTGGAGCGGGGCGAGCATCCCGGCGCGGGCGGCTCGATCACCAAGCTCTCGTACTCCGAGTTCGAGAAGCGCTTCATGGAGCTGGCCGAGGAGATCCTCGGCCCCTACGGCCAGCTCACCGACGGAGTGCCAGCCGAATACCGCTTGGAGGTCGACACCGCGATCGGCGATCACGGCACCTGGGCCTACGCCTTCCTGTGGTCGCGCGCGGGCACCATCTACGCCGGCTCCTCGGAGATCCAGAAGAACATCATCGGCGAGCGCATCCTGGGGCTGCCCAAGGAAGCGCGGGCCGACCGCGTCGGAGGCACTCGATGAACTTCTCGTTCAGCGAAGATCAGATCCTGCTGCGCAACTCGGTCCGCGCGGCCCTGGACGAGCAATGCGCGCCCGCGCGCGTGCGCGCCCTGATGGACGACGCGCGAGGCTACGACGAGACCCTCTGGAGCGAGATGGCCAAGCTCGGCTGGCTCGGCCTGCCCTTCCCCGAGGAGCAGGGCGGCGCCGGACTCGGCCTGGTCGAGCTGGCGCTGGTGCTGGAGGAGATGGGCCGCGCCGCGTACCCCGGCCCCTACTTCGCCTCGGTGGTGCTGGGCGGCCTCGGGCTGATGCTGGGGGGCAGCCCGGCCCAGAAGGAGAAGTGGCTGCCGGTGATCGCGTCGGGCCAGGCGCGGGCGAGCGCGGCCCTGCTGGAGGACGGGCTCGACTGGGATCCCGCCGCCACCGCGACGACCGCCGCGCGCGCCGGCGACGGCTGGCGCCTGTCCGGGATCAAGCGCTTCGTGCCGTGGGCGCATGTGGCCGACGTGGTGCTGGTCCCCGCGCGCGCGCCCGAGGGCCTCTCGCTCTTCCTGGTGGACCCGCGCGCGGCCGGGGTGACGCTCACGCCGATGGTCGGCATCGACCTCGGCAACCGCTGGTCGGAGCTGCGCCTGGCCGACGCGGCGGTGCCCGCCGACGCGCTGGTGGGCTCGGCCGGCGGCGCGAGCTCGGTGCTGAACGCGCTCCTGCGCCGGGCCGCGGTCGGCGCCTCCGCCGAGATGCTGGGCGCGGCCCGCCGCTGCCTCGACATGAGCGTGGGCTACGCGAAGGTGCGCGAGCAGTTCGGCCAGCTCATCGGCTCGTTCCAGGCCATCCGCCACCGCTGCGCCGAGATGCTGGTCGAGGTCGAGAACTCCCACTCCGCGGTCTACTATGCGGCGTGGGCCCTCACCGCCGGCGCGGAGGACGCGGCGAGCGCCGCCTCCATCTGCAAGTCCTACGTGAGCGAGTCCGCCCGCAAGGTCTGCGGCGACGCGATCCAGGTCCACGGCGGCATCGGCTTCACCTGGGAGTACGACCTCCACCTCTACTTCAAGCGCGCCAAGTCCCTCGAGCCCCTCTACGGCGACGCCGCCCACCACCGCGAGCTGATCGTGCGGGGTATCACCGCCGCATGACCACCGGCGAAGACCGCCCCCCTCACCCCGACCCTCTCCCCCGGAGGGGGCGGGGTGAGGGGGGCGCCCTCGAAGGCGTGAAAGTGGTCGATCTGACGTCGTACATCGCCGGCTCCTACGGGGCGATGATGCTGGCCGATCTGGGCGCCGACGTGATCAAGGTCGAGGCGATCGAGGGCGACTCGTTCCGCGAGCTGCCCGGCTTCT
Organism: Methylomirabilia bacterium; assembly: GCA_041497895.1. Lineage (GTDB taxonomy): Bacteria > Methylomirabilota > Methylomirabilia > Rokubacteriales > CSP1-6 > CAMLFJ01. The sequence continues at coordinate 1,941 of JBGQHJ010000227.1, read as the reverse complement.
ACGGCTGGAACCGCGGCAAGCGCTCGATCGCGGTCAACATGAAGGACCCCGACGGCCGCGGCGTCGTCCATCGCCTCGCCCGCGACGCGGACGTGGTGATGGAGAACATGCGCCCGGGCGTCGTCGAGCGCCTGGGCGTCGACTACGAAACTCTCCGAACGCTCAACCCAAGGCTCATCTACTCCACCGTCACCGCCTTCGGCTCCGACGGCCCCTACAAGGAGCGCCCCGGCTTCGATCCCCTGCTCCAGGCCATGGGCGGGGTGATGACGCTCCAGGGCTTCGGCGGCCCGCCCCAGTACCTGCGCATCGCGGTCACCGACTACTACTGCGCGTCGCTCGCCTGCCAGATGGTGCTGGCCGCCCTCTTCGCGCGCGAGCGCACCGGCCGTGGCCAGCGCGTGCAGACCTCGCTGCTGCAGGCGGTGCTCGCGCTGCAGTCCGGCAGCGTGCTCGCCTATCCGGGCCTCGAGCCCCCGACGTTCCGCACCACCCCCACCTACCGGCTCTACCAGGCCGGCGACGGGCGCTGGTTCTTCCTCGCGGTCGGCAACCAGTCGTTCTGGGTGAAGCTCTGCAAGGCGATCGGTCGCGAGGATCTGGCCGGCGACCCGCGCTTCGGCTCGTGGCTCGCGCGCCGCGACCACGCCGAGGCGCTCGTGCCCCTGCTCGAGGGCGCCTTCGCGTCGAAGCCGTGCGACGAGTGGCTCGCGATCCTGGCCGAGCACGACATCCCGGCCGCGCCGACCCAGTCGCTCCAGGACTTCATGCGGGACCCCGCGGTGCTCCACCACAAGATGGTGGTGCAGTACGACCACCCGGAGCTGGGCCCGCTCTCCCTGATGGGCCAGCCGCTACGCTTCTCCGAGACGCAGGCCCCCGACGCGGGCCCGCCGCCCATGCTCGGCCAGCACACCACCCAGGTGCTGCGCCAGGCGGGCTATGCCGATCACGAGATCGCCGACCTGCGCCGCCGCGGCGTGGTGGCCGGCAAGGACTCCGCCCCATGAGCGACGCGACCAGGTACGAGGCGATCCGCTACGAGCAGGCCGACGGCGTGGCCACCGTCACCCTGAACCGCCCCGACGTGCACAACGCGATGAACCAGGCGATGCGCCGCGAGCTGCTCGAGGTGTTCACGCGCCTGCGCGGCGACGACGGCGTGCGCGCGGTGGTGGTGACCGGGGCGGGCGACAAGGCCTTCTCCGCGGGCGCCGACATCCGCGAGTTCCTCGAGCCGCCGGTGCCGACCCAGTTCCGCGAGGCCCGGCGGCGGGTCGACTTCCGTCGCGAGATGGAGCGCTGCCCGCAGCCCATCATCGCCGCGATCCGCGGCTACGCGTTCGGGGGCGGCCTCGAGATGGCGCTCGCCTGCGACATCCGCATCGCGGCCGAGGACGCGCAGCTCGGCCTCACCGAGATCAACCTGGCCATCATCCCGGGCGGGGGCGGGACCCAGCGGCTCCCGCGCCTGGTCGGCCGGGGCAAGGCCCTCGAGATGATCATGACCGGCATGCGCATCCCGGCCGCGGAGGCGCTGCGCATCGGCCTGGTCGAGCGCGTGGTGCCGGTCGCCGAGCTGCCGTCGGCCGCGCAGGCCCTCGCCCGCACGCTCGCGGACAAGGCGCCGGTGGCGCTGCGCTACGCCAAGGAGGCGGTGGTGGGCGGCCTCGGCCTGCCCCTGGACGACGGCATCCGCCTCGAGAACGACCTGGCCACGCTCCTGCGCACCACCGAGGACCGCGTCGAGGGCGCGAAGGCCTTCGTCGAGAAGCGCAAGCCCCGCTGGGTGGGGAGATAAGGGGTCAGGGGCCAGGTGTCAGTACCTTCCGGTCAGCGGAGTGTCAATACCTCCCGGTCGCTATGATGAAGGCAAACGGCGACGAGGAGGTGACGGCATGGGTCAAAAAGCGCACGGGAGCGGCGGCGGCGGGACCTCGT
>JBGQHJ010000226.1:0-5787 GCA_041497895.1 Methylomirabilia bacterium | reverse complement strand
GATGTGAACAGGACGCCGAATTCCATGAGGGGTCTTTTGGTCGGGGGTTGTTGGAGTGTGAGTTGGTGTTGAGTCTAGTAGAAACCGTTTTGTTAGGGATTTGGTTTTTCGTGTATGTTCCGTGGATCCAAGCCCTCGGTCCGGATTCAATCGACCCGCAGTGTGGAGACCCCAAAGGAGGGGAACGCCATGGCCGATCCGGTACCTCACAAGGCTCGCAAATCCCCGGTGAGCCGCCGTTCTTTCCTGAAGACGCTCGGTGTGGCCTCCGCCACCGTGGGCGCCGCGCCCGCGTTCCTTCGCGGACGCGCGGACGCGCAGGACTTCCATCTCAAGGCCGCCGATCCGGCCGCCAAGGCGGGGGGCACGCTGCGCTTCGGCATCCTCAACGCGCCGGCCCACTTCGACGTGCACCAGTCGGGCACGATCGCCAACCTGGGGCCGCAGGCCCCGATGTACGACCTGCTGATCCGCCGCGATCCGCGTGACGGCAACACGATCATTCCCGACCTCGCCTACAAGTGGGAGGTGGCGCCGGACGGCAAGAAGTACACGTTCCACCTGCGGAAGGGCGTGAAATTCCACGACGGCGCCGAGATGACCTCGGCGGACATGAAGGCCACCTACGACCGCATCGTGCGGCCGCCCAAGGGCGTGGTCATCCCGCGCTCCTCGCTCTTCACCGCCGTGGGCGAGATCGTGACGCCGGACCCGTACACCATCGAGTTCCGCCTGACCGAGCCCCGGCCCCGCGCCTTCATGCTGGGCGCCTTCGCGAGCGGTTGGAACATCGTGGTGCGCAAGAAGACCCTCGACGACAACCAGGGCAACCTGCGCCAGGTGATGAACTTCCCGGGCACCGGGCCCTTCCGTCACGTCTCGCGGAAGGACAAGGAAGTCTGGATCATGGAGAAGAATCCCAACTATTGGAACAAGGGGCTGCCGTACCTCGACAAGCTCGAGATCTACAACCTGCCGCCCTTCTCGCCCGAGCTCGGCTCCTCGTTCCTCTCCGGCAAGGTCGACTACGCGCGGATCATGGATCCGGTCTCGTGGCGCAAGGCCAAGGAGATGCCGGGCGTGACCGCGACCGCGATGAACCAGTCGGTCATCCAGGCGTACTACTTCAACATGAAGCGCAAGCCGTTCGGCGACCCGCGCGTGCGACGGGCGCTGCACCTCGCCACCGACCGCCACGTGCTGGTGGACGTGGTGAAGGACACCGCGCCCATGCAGGTGGGCGGCTTCGTGTACCCGTTCCACGAGTGGTCCACCCCGAAGGCGGAGATGGAGAAACGCCTCGGCTACCAGAAGGACCCCACGGCCGCCATCCAGGAAGCCAAGAAGCTGATGGCGGCGGCCGGCTACGGGCAGGGGCTCAAGAACCTCGACTTCGTGGTGCGCGACATCGCTACCTTCAAGCTATGGGCGGTGGCCATCCAGGCCATGCTGAAGGAGAACCTCAACGTCGAGACGAATCTCCGGGTGGTGCAGACGTCGCAGTGGTTCGATGAGGCGGCCGCGGGCAACTTCGACCTCGCGATCAGCGCGGTGGTCTCCTCGCTCATGGACCCGTCCGACTACTTCACCGCGTGGTACGGCAAGGGCGGGCCGCAGAACTACTCGGGCTGGACGAACGAGGAGTTTCACACCCTCGCGCACAATCTCGAGCGTGAGGTGGACGAGAACAAGCGCAAGGCGATGATTCCGCGGGCCGAGGCGATCATGGAGAACGACCCCCCGCTGGTCCCGGTGGCCTGGGAGCAGATCTACGACGCCTTCTACAACCGGGTGCATGGGCAGAACGCGACGAAGTTCTTCGGCATCTACGACGTCACGCGCTGGGACACGGTCTGGATGTCGTAGGCGCGATTCGCGGTCGTGCAGAAGTATCTGCTGCGGCGGGGGTTGTTCGCGCTCGGCACCGTGATCGGGGTCTCCCTGATCGTGTTCGTGGTGCTGCGCATCCTGCCCGGCGACCCGCTGGTGGCCCTTCTTGGCGTGGAAGGCCACGCCAAGATGGCCCCGGCGGATCGGGTGATCATCATGAAGGACCTGGGGCTGTCGGACTCGCTCCCGGTACAGTACGTTCGCTGGCTCCGTGACATCGCCACCGGCCAGCTCGGCAAGTCGTTCTTCCGCGGGGACACCGTCGGGGCTCTGATCTTGCACCGCGGGCCGCTCTCCGCCGAGATCGCGATCCTGGCCCTGATCATCTCGTGGCTGGTCGGGCTGCCGGTGGGCATCCTGAGCGCGGTCCGCCCCAACGGGTGGGCCGACGCGATCACGCGCTTCCTCTCCATCCTCTTCATCGCGATCCCCGGCTTCTGGCTCAGCATGCTGCTCGTCCTGGCGCTCCTGTTCTGGTTCGGCTACAAGGCGCCCATTCTGGTCGTCCATCTCTGGGAGAACCCCTGGCAGAACCTGCAGATCATCCTGGGCCCCGCGGTGGTGCTCGGGCTCGCCCAGGGCGCCTACATCGCGCGCATGTCGCGCTCTTGCCTCCTGGAAATCATCCGCGAGGACTACGTGCGCACCGCGCGCGCCAAGGGCGCGGTGGAGCGCGCGGTGGTCCTGCGCCACGCCCTGCCCAACGCGCTCCTGCCGGTGGTCACCATCTCCGGGGTGCTGCTCGGCTTCGTGCTCGGCGGCTCGGTCGCGGTGGAGCAGGCGTTCGGGGTGCCCGGGCTCGGCCGCGCCCTGGTCACGGCGATCATCGAGCGTGACATCATCGTGGTGCAGAACCTGGTGCTGCTCTACGCGCTCATCTTCGTGGTGGTGAACGCCCTGGTCGACCTCTCGTACGCGTGGCTCGATCCGCGCATCCGCTACCAGTAGGGCCCGCCCGATGCTCGCGCTCCTGCGTCAGAACTGGCTGTCGGCGGCCGGCGGGCTCGTCGCGGTGTTCATCGTCTTTGTCGCGTTGGCCGCACCGCTGATCGCCCCTCGCGACCCCCTCAAGGCCGACTTCCGGCACATGAACAAGGCGCCGGGCGCGGAGGCCTTCTTCGGCACCGACCAGGTGGGGCGCGACGCGCTGAGTCGCGTGATCTACGGGGCCCGCACCTCGCTGTTCGTGGCCTTCTCCGCGGTGCTGCTCGGCACCACGCTGGGGTCGCTGTGGGGCGTGGCGTGCGGATACCTGGGCGGCCGCTTCGACCTGGTAAGCCAGCGGGTGATGGAGATCTTCCAGTCCTTCCCCGACCTGATCCTGGCCATGGCGATCTCGATGGCGATCGGCACCGGGCTTCCCGCGGTCATCGTGGCCATCGCGATCACCCGCGTGCCGTTCGGCGGGCGCGTGATCCGCTCGGTGGCGCTCAGCGTGAGCGCGATGCCGTTCGTGGAGGCCGGGCGCGCCGCCGGCGCCTCGTCCTTTCGGGTGATGTCGCGGCACGTGCTGCCCCAGTGCGTGGCGCCGTATCTGGTATTGGCCACCACGCACCTGGGCGTGGCCATCGTGATCGAGGCCGCGCTCGGCTTCCTGGGCGTCGGCGTGCCGCCGCCCACCCCGACGTGGGGCAACATGCTCGCCGACGCGATCACCGGGCTCGTGCCGCAGTGGTGGCTCGTGCTCTTCCCGGGGCTCGCCATCACCGTGACCGTGCTCGCCTTCAACCTGCTCGGCGACGGTATCCGCGACAGCCTCGACCCCAAGCTCGCCCCCACCGTCCTGCGGCTCGTGACCGGGGTGGGACGGGGCGCGCGCAGCGCCGGCGCGCCCACCGCCACGCCCGCGACGTCCGCCCAGGGTCAGCCCGGCGCCGCCTGAGGGCGACCGCGGTGGACCTGGAGTTCCTCAACTTCGAGGCGGCGCCCCCGCCGCCGCCCACCGCCGCCTACAGCCACGCGGTCCGCGCGGGTGAGTACCTGTTCGTGACCGGCCAGCTCGGAGTGGATCCCTCGAGCAACGCCCTGGTGCCGGGCGGGACGGTGGCCCAGACGCACCAGGTGATGCGCAACCTCCAGGCGGTGCTGGCCGGCGCCGGCACCACGCTCGCCCGCGCGGTGATGGTGCGCATCTACCTCACCGCCTTTGCCGACTACGCGGCCGTCAACGCGGCCTACGCCTCGTACTTCGCCCCCGGCAAGCTCCCGGCCCGCACCACCGTCGGCGTCACCGCCCTGGCCCTGGGCGGCGCCGTCGAGATCGACCTCATCGTCCGTCTCTAGCCGAGAGGCTTGCAGCCGGGGCGGTCGTAGCGGTGGAACTCGCCGCGGGCGTTGATGGCGATGCGGATGCTGGGCGTGGATCCGACCGGCTCCAGGTGGTGCCAGAAATGGTTGGGGCCGAAGACGAAGTCGCCCGCCCGCGCGTGGATCGGCCCGCTCTGGCCCTCGATGTACCAGTCGATCTCGCCCTGCAGCACCACCCACCACTCGTCGTGGTGGTGATAGTGCGTGTCGTTCGGCTGGCCCGGCGGATGGCAGATCAGGAAGGCCTGGATGTCGTCGGTCAGCACCAGCGCCTCCGACCACGGCGGCTCGCCCTTCTTGGCGATCAGGTCCGGCAGGCGGCTCTGCAGCGAGCCCAGCTCGAGCAGCGGGATGCGTGTGGTCATGTCGTCGCTCCGGGTCGGCGGGTGATCCGCCGGCGCGCGCCGTTCCCGACCGGGATCAGGGCCTGGACGAGCCCGCCGGGAAAGATCAACACGATGGCGATGAAGAGCACGCCGAAGATCAAGAGGTGGAAGTCCACCCAGCGCACGGTCAGGTACTCCTTCAGGAACACGTAGAGCACCGCGCCCAGCACGGGGCCGTGCAGCGTGCCGACCCCGCCGATGAAGGTCATGAGCAGCGCGTCGAACGTCCAGCCCGGTCCGAACGGGTGCGACGGGTAATAGCTGATGTGATAGTACGCGAAGACACCGCCCGCCGCTCCGGCCAGCGCGGTCGACAGCGCGAGCGCGCGCAGCTTGAGCCCCAGCGCCGACACGCCGGTGGCCTCGGCCGCGTCCTCGTCCTCGCGCACGGCCAGCATCCCCAGCCCGAGCCGGGAGCGGGCCAGCGCGGCCACCGCGATCACCGAGAGGGCGGCCAGCGCCAGCGCCAGGTAGTAGCGCGGCGCGAGGCGGTAGGCGCCGATGCTGGCCGCGGGCAGGGTGGAGATCTCGGGGAGCGCGTTGCCGACCGTGGTGCGCAGGATCTCGCCCAGGGCCAGGGTGCCGATCGCGAAGTAGGCGCCGCGCAGGCGGAAGGCGGCGGCGCCGATGAGCAGCGCGAAGGCCGGGGCCACCAGCGCGCCCGCCGCGATCGCCACCACCACCGGCGTGCCCGCGATCCACAGGGTGCGCGCGGTGAGCGCGCCCAGGCCGAAGAACGCGGCGTGGCCCAGGTTCACCTGGCCCGCGTAGCCCGCGATGATGTTCCAGCTCTGGGCCAGCGTGATCGAGAGCAGGACGAGGAACGCGAAGTTGAGCACGTCGTCGCGGGGGGCAAGCAGCGGCAGGAAGGCGAGCAGGGCGAACGCGAGGAGTATAGCCACGGTCCAGACGCGCTCGGCGTTCACCGCGCGCGCCCGAACAGGCCCTGAGGCCGCAGGACCAGCACGACCAGGAAGATCACGAGGCCGACCACCTCGCGGTAGGGTCCGCCGAAGGCGGCCGCGCTGAGCGCCTCGGCCACGCCCACGAAGAGGCCGGCCACGAAGGTGCCGAGCATGGACCCGAGGCCGGCGAGCACCACCACGATCAGGGCCTTGAGCGTCCACTCGAGCCCGATGGACGGGCTGATCGAGTAGCCGACGCTCACCAGCGTGCCGGCGGCGCCGGCCAGCGCGGTGCCGAG
>JBGQHJ010000225.1:0-5831 GCA_041497895.1 Methylomirabilia bacterium | reverse complement strand
TCCCGCCATGTTCGGTCTGGGATATCAAGAGCTCCTGTTGATCCTGGTGATCGTGCTGATCCTGTTCGGCGCGCAGCGCCTGCCGGATCTCGCCCGCTCGCTCGGCAGCAGCGTCAAGGAATTCAAGAAGGGCGTGAACGACCTGAAGGACGACGCGACCGCGGCCACGAAGAAAGACGACGACAAGAAGGCGTAGCCCCGTTTCCTTTCTCCCCCACACGCTGCTCGGGTTGCCGATGCCTCTGGAACGTCCCGCTGTCGGCGTCGGCCCGGGCGGCCGCCAGCTCCTGATCGCCCGCGTCATCGTCATCGCTTCGTGACCCGTCCCTCGCTCGCCCGGATGGCGGCGCGCTGCCGGCAGGCGGCCGGCCGCGCGGCTCAGCACGTCGACGTGACCCTGGCGCTCGGTCTCGCGGTGGTGACCCTGCTCTCGCGCTGGCCCTACCGCGCCCGCATGCTCTACAACTGGGACGCGGTCCAGTTCGCGTTGGCCCTCCACGAGTTCGACATCGCCAAGCACCAGCCGCACCCGCCGGGCTACCTCCTCTACGTGGCCCTCGGGCGCCTGCTCAACGCCTCGCTCGCCGACCCGGCGCTTGCGTACGTGGCCCTCGCCATGCTCTTCAGCGCGGGCTCGACCTTCGTGCTCTACTGGCTCGCGCGTCGCATCTACGACCGGGCCACGGCGGTCATCGCCGCGTCGCTGCTCGCGGTGAGCCCGCTCTTCTGGTTCTACGGCTCGGTGGGACTCACCTACGCCGGCGAGGCGTTCGCGGCGTCCCTGGTCGCGTGGTTCGCCTACGGCGCCCTCAGCGGCCACGTGCCGTCGCTCTACTGGGGCGCGCTCGCCCTCGGCCTGACCGGCGGGATGCGGCAGTCGGTACTCGTCCTGCTCCTGCCCCTCTGGCTCGGCTCGGCCCTGATCGGCGTCCCGTCCCGCCGGCGACAGCTCATCGCGGGCGGGATCCTCCTCGCGTCCGTGCTCGCCTGGCTGCTCCCGATGCTGTGGCTGACCGGCGGCGCGGCCGCCTACCTGGGTGCCTCCACCCAGCTCTACGGGTCGGTGCTGCTCCCGACGTCGGTGCTGGGCGGGTCGCTCGAGATCACGCTCGCCCAGGTCCGCTACCTGGTCGAGTCCACCCTGGTGGGGCTCGGTCCCCTCGGCCTGGTCGCGCTGATGCTGCCCGCCTACTCGCGGCGGATCGGCTGGCACCGTCCGGAGTGGTTCCTCCTCGGGTGGATGGTGCCGCCGATCATCTTCTACATGCTCATCCACTTCGGCCAGGCCGGCTACGTCCTGACCTTCCTGCCCGCGCTCGTGATCCTGCTGAGCCGCGTCCTGGCCTGGGCGGTCGCGGCGGGATCGGAGCGGCTTCGCCGCCCCAACTGGCGCTGGGCGCTCACCACCGCGGCGCTGCTGCCGCTGGTGCTGATCAACACCGGGTTCTTCGTGAGCGCGCGCCCGATGCCGCGCGAGTTCGACAAGCGCGCGGGCGATTCGTGGGTGTGGCGGGCGCGTGACGAGTTCCACGACTGGATCATGAGTCGCACCGCGGCCGCGCTGCGCGAGCACGAGGCGGTGATCCGCACCTACGTGGAGACGATCCGCGCGGTCTACGATCCGGGCGACACCGCGCTCGTGACCGAGCTCGGCAATCCGCGCTCCTATCCCTGGCTGCGCCACGCGATGTTCTACATGCCGGAGTACCCGATCTACCAGGTCCAGGTGGGGGCGATGCCGCTCGGCTTCTACGCGCCCCAGTCCGCCGCGACCATGATCCTGACCCCGGGCGCCCGCATCATGCTCCCGGCCGGGATCCGCCAGCTGGTCTGGTTCGTCGACCACTGGGACCCGGCCACCCAGCCCCCCGCGGGCCTGCGCGAGGTCGAGTTGCCGTACGGGCGCTTCCTCTACGTCCTGCCCCTCACCCGCACGCCCGTGGAGTACGCCGGCTACACCTTCGAGCGCGCCTCGCGGTGAGGGGGCGCGCCCTCCCCCTCGGCGCGTCCATCGCCGCGCTCGGGATCGGCGTCGTGGTCTTCCTCTGGAAGACCCGCCAGATTGCCGGATCGATCGGAGTCGGTGCATTTCCCCTCGACGACTCGTGGATCCACATGCAGTTCGCCCGCAACCTGGCCGAGGGCCGCGGCTTCACCTACAACCCAGGTGTCCCGGTGTCCGGGTCGACGGCCCCCCTGTGGACGCTCCTCCTGGGGGGCGCGTTCACCGTTCTCGGCACCCATCCGGTCCTGGCCAAGGCCCTGGGCCTGGCCCTGACCCTCGCGACCGCGTGGCTCGCCGGCCGTCTCGCCGGGCTCTGGACGGGGCATCGAGGGCTCGGGCTCCTCGCCTCGGCGCTCACCGCGCTGGCGGGACCCATGGTGTGGGGGGCGCTCTCGGGCATGGAGGTCTCGCTCGCTGCCCTCCTCGTGACCGCCTCGCTGGTGCTCCGTGCCCACGAGCGGGAGGCGGCGGCCGCGGTCGTGCTCGGGCTCGGGACCCTCGCACGGCCCGAGGCCATCCTCCTGCTGCCGCTCTTCTGGCTGTCCGGCCCGCTCACGTGGCGCCGTGCTCTCAGGTGGGCCGGCCCGGTCGCGGTCTGCGTCGTGCCGTGGGTGGCATTCAACCTGGCCACGATCGGCAGCCCGCTGCCCGGCACCGCGGCGGCGAAGATCGAGGGCGGACTACTCGGCGCGCTGTCCGGGGTGCGTGAGCCCCTCGCCACCGCGCTGCTGAGGCGGCCCGGCCAGTACGCGTCCGAGTGGGTCCGCTGGCTCTGGCGGGTAGACGTTCTGCTGCCGCTGCTGATCCTGCCCGGCCTCGGATGGCTGGCCCGGAGATGGGGCCGTGCGGCCCTCGTCCCGGCCTGCGTGCTGCTCGCGCACCCTCTCGCGATGGCGCTACTGGCCCCCTACCGGGGCCCCGGCTTCCAGGAGGGCCGCTACTCCATCCACCTGCTGCCGCTGGCCCTCGTGGTGGCGGTTGGGCCGCTGGCCGGCTTTCGGACGGCGGCCCGCGCCGAGCCGGGCCCGGAGCCGCCGCTACTCCGGGGAGGGTGGCTCACGCCCTCGTGGGGTCGCCGGGCGGTGGCGCTGGCCCTTCTCATCGGTGTGCTCGCGGCCCTGCCCGGGGCAGCCTCGCGCTATGCCTGGGCGGTCCAGAACATCGAGGCCATGCAGGTCCACATGGCCCGCTGGGTCACCCACCACACCCCCCCGACCGCCCGGCTCGGCCTCAACGACGTGGGGGCCATCGCCTACTTCTCGCGCCGCGAGATCGTCGACGTGATGGGGCTGGTCACCCCGGCCGTCCTTCCCTACCGCCGGGAGGGGGAGACCGGGGTGCTCCACTACCTCGAGCGGGCGTGCCCCGACTACCTGATCGTCTTCCCCGCCTGGTTCCCGACCCTCTCCGCGATGACCGATCGGTTCCGGCCGGTGTACCGGGTGCGCCTGGACCACAACACGGTGGCGGGTGCCGACGAGCTCGTGGTCTACGAAACGATCTGGAGCCGCTGGCGGGCCGACCGGCGACCATGCCCGGGTGCCCTAGCCGGGCGGCCGCGGGCCGGCGGCCCGGCTCCCGCAGAAAATGACCGGGACCGTATAATCGTCTCGTGGAGCCAATGAGAGGTCTCGGACGTGCCCTCGCCGCCGGTCTGGTCCTGGGTGGCATCATCGCCGGGGCTGCGACTACCGCTTCCGCCCAGATCTACCGCTGGACGGACGAGCGGGGCGAGGTGCGGTACTCGCAGGGGATCAACAGCGTCCCGCCGCAGGCTCGTGGCGGCGCGGTCATGATGAGCACCCCCTCCCAGCCGGCTCCATCGGCTCCCGCGGTCCCCGAGACCCCGGCCGACGGCGGCGCGGCTCCCGCCGGGACTGCCCGCATCCCGTTCACGCCGGGTCGACCCATCATGGTGAACGCCCGAATCAACGGCAGCGGTACCACCCAGCTCATCCTCGACACCGGCGCCCAGGGCACCGTGATCAGCCCCTCCGCCCTGGCCGCGCTCGGGGTGAGCTACCGTAATGCCGCGCGCGGCTCCATCCGGGGTGTCACCGGTGAGACCAATGTCCTTGCGGTGCGGATCGAGAGCATCGAGGTGGAGGGCGCCCGGTTCGGTCCCCTGATGGTCATCTCGCACGACGCCGGCCTCGGCAGCGGGACCGATGGGCTGCTCGGACGCGACTTCCTCGACAACTTCGTCGTCACCATCGACAGCGCCAGCCGCTTCGTCACCCTGACCCCGAAGAAGTAGCTTCCCGCCGTCGCCCGCCGTCGCTCCCCTCGGGGGCCCATTCTTGCCGGAAGCAGGGATGAGTGCTAGCGTTGGCCCTCTATGGATTACAAAGACACGCTGAACCTGCCGAAAACCGCCTTTCCCATGAAGGCCAACCTGCCCAAGCTGGAGCCGGAATGGCTCGAGCGCTGGACGGCGATGGACATCTACGGGCGGATCCGGCAGGCCTCGGCGAGCCGTCCATTGTGGATCCTGCACGACGGCCCCCCGTACGCCAACGGCCACATCCACATGGGGACCGCGCTCAACAAGATCCTGAAGGATCTCGTGGTGAAGTCCCGCTCCATGCTCGGGCACAACGCGGTGTACGTGCCGGGCTGGGACTGCCACGGGCTGCCGATCGAGCACCAGGTCGACAAGGAGCTCGGCCTCGACCAGGCCTCGGTCGACGTGCGGCAGGCGATGGATCCCATGGAGAAGCGCCGGCGCTGCCGCGAGTACGCGAGCAAGTTCATCGACATCCAGCGCGAGGAGTTCCGCCGGCTCGGCGTCTTCGGCGACTGGCGCAATCCCTACCGCACGATGGAGCCGGCCTACCAGGCGACCATCGCGCGCGAGTTCGGCCGCTTCGTCGGGCGCGACCTGGTGCACAAGGGCCTGAAGCCGGTGCACTGGTGCATGCACTGCAAGACCGCGCTCGCGCAGGCGGAAGTGGAGTACGAGGACCAGACCACGCCGTCGGTCTACGTGAAGTTCCCGCTCAAGGCGCCCGCTCCCGCGCTGGCCGCCCTCGGCGGCCGCCCGGCCTCGCTCGTGATCTGGACGACCACGCCGTGGACCTTGCCCGCGAACCTCGCCATCGCGGTCCACCCCGAGGCGACCTACACCGCGGTCGAGCTGGACGGGCAGGCGCTGATCGTGGCCCAGCCACTCGTGGAGGCCTTTCTCCGGCTGCCCGGCGTCAAGGGCCGCGGCGCCGCGCTACCCCTGGCGGTGCCCGGGAGCGCGCTCGCGGGCCTGGTGGCGCGCCACCCGTGGATCGACCGGGACGCGCCGGTCGTTACCGCCGACTTCGTGGCGATGGACGCGGGCACCGGGCTCGTGCATATCGCACCCGGTCACGGAGAGGAGGACTACGAGGTCGGCCGCCGCGCCGGGCTCAAGGTCTACAACCCGGTCGACGACGACGGGCGCTTCATCGCCGAGGTCGCGCACTTCGCCGGCCTCACGGTCTGGGAGGCGAACCCGCGTATCATCGAGCACCTGCGGACGATCGGGGCGCTGGTCGCGGAGGTGTCGCTCCAGCACACCTATCCGCACTGCTGGCGGTGCAAGAACCCGACGCTGTTCCGCGCCACCGAGCAGTGGTTCATCGCGCTCGATCGCCACGGGCTCCGCCAGAAGGCGCTCGACGCGATCCGGAACGAGGTGCGCTGGATCCCCGGATGGGGCGAGGAGCGCATCTACAACATGGTGGCGCACCGGCCCGAGTGGGTCATCTCGCGCCAGCGGGTGTGGGGCGTGCCGATCGTCGCCTTCTACTGCGACGAGTGCGACGCGCTGCTGCTCGACGAGGCCCTCGTCGAG
>JBGQHJ010000224.1:0-5835 GCA_041497895.1 Methylomirabilia bacterium | reverse complement strand
GTGGTTGGTCGGCTCGTCCATGCACAGGAGCGCGGCGGGCCGCGCGAGCATCTTGGCGAGCGCGAGCCGCGCCTTCTCGCCCCCGGACAGTACCGCGACCTTCTTCTCGACCGTGTCCCCGCTGAAGAGGAAGCTGCCCAGGATGGTTCGCAGCCGTGAGATCTGCGCCTCGGGAGCGGCCAGCTCGATCTCCTCGAGGACGGTCCGCGTCGGATCGAGCGCGTCGAGCTGGTGCTGGGCGTAGTACTGCACCTCCACGTGACTGCCGAGCACGCGCTCGCCCGCGTCGAAGGGCAGCGTCCCCGCCAGGACCTTGAGGAGCGTCGATTTCCCCGCCCCGTTGACGCCCACCAGGGCCACCCGATCGCCACGCTCGACCTGGAAGTCCACCCCCGCGTAGACCACGTTGTCGCCGTACGCCTTGCGCACCCCGGCGAGCCGGGCCACCAGCCGGCCGGTGCGCGGCGGCTGCGGGAACGTGAAGTGGATGCGCCGCGCCCCCGCCTCGGTCTCGATGCGCTCCATGCGATCGAGCATCTTGACCCGGCTCTGCACCTGCCGCGCCTTGCTCGCCTTGTAGCGGAAGCGCTCGATGAAGCGCTCGATCTCCGCCACCCGCTTGGCCTGGTTGCGCGCCTGCGCCTCCCGCAGGGCCTGCCTCGCCTCGCGCTCCACCAGGAAGTGGTCGTAGTCGCCGTGGTAGAGCGTGACCGAGCCCCCCGCCAGCTCGGCGATCGCGGTGACCATGCGGTTCAGGAAGTAGCGGTCGTGCGAGACGATGACCACGCTCCCTTCGTAGGCGGCGAGGAAGTTCTCGAGCCACTGCAGCGACTCGAGGTCGAGATGGTTGGTGGGCTCGTCGAGCAGGAGCAGATCCGGCCGCAGCAGCAGGAGCCGGGCCAGCGCCGCCCGCATGCGCCAGCCGCCCGAGAACTCGCCGAGCGGCCGGTGCACTCCGTCCGGAGAGAAGCCGAGCCCGCCCAGGATGATCTTGGCCTCGGCCTCGAGCCGGTAGCCTCCGAGGGCCTCGAAGCGGTGCTGGATCTCGCCGTAAGCGTCGATCAGCCCGGGCTCGGCGCCCGGACCCGCCATGCGGGCCGCGAGCGACTCGAGCTCGGCCTCGAGGCGCCAGACCTCGTCGAAGCCCGAGAGCGCCTCCGCCAGCACCGTGCGGTCCTCGCCGGTGGTGACCTCCTGGGGGAGGTAGCCGACGGTGACCCCGGTGTCTCGGTGCACCCGGCCTGCGTCGGTCTCTTCGACCGAGGCGAGGATGCGGCAGAGCGTCGTCTTGCCCGCCCCGTTCGGCCCGACCAGGCCGATGCGCTCGCCCCGCCCGATGCGCCACGTGCAGTCCTGCAGCAGCTGCTGGCCGCCGTAGCCCTTGGAGACCGCGTCGAGAGCGATCATTGCCTACCCCATCGTCTGAACGCGGTCGGGCGCGACCTTGTAGATGACGCGCACCTCGCCGGGCTTCCGGTAGGGATACTTGTCCTGTCCGAGGTACTTCTTGGCGAGCGAGTCGATGTGGGCCTCGGCACCCGACTCGGTGATCTCGGCCACGCGCCCGCGCACCTGGAGGTAACGGTACGGGTTGTCGGGATCCAGGATGGAGAGCGCGACCGCCGGGTTGCGACGTAGGTTCCGATCCTTCACCCGTCCCTTCGCGGTGTTGAACCGGATGTGGGTCCCGTCGTAGTCGACCCAGACCGGCGTGACCTGGGGCGTGCCGTCCATGCTCACCGTCGCCAGGTTGGCGAACGCCTTCTTCTGCAGGATGTCCTTGTATCCGTCGGGAATGCCGGCCATGGTGCCCTCCGTCTCTCGTGGTGTGAGCGTCGCGTTCAGGCGGGTCCCCCGGACCCGCTATCGGTCAAGAATCGTGCCCGCGCCTCCGCCAGCCCGCGAATCGCGAGCAGCAGCCGCACCAGGCATTGCTGCACCAGCTGCCCGTCCTGGGCGGTCGGATCCGCCATCCACTGCCGGGCCCACTCGCGCTTCTCGGACTGGAAGCCGAGCGTGGGCGAGAGGGCCTGAAGGCGCAGGAGCAGGTCATCGGCCGGGAGCCCCGAGGCCCGGAGGCGGGCCACCACCGCCCCCCGCACCGCCGCGTTCCAGATCCCGGTCAGCGCCTCGAGCATGGCCGCGTAGCACGTTCCGTCCGGCCGCTCCTTGAGATGCTCGAGAACCATCCCGAGTAGCGGATGGGCGGCCGGCTCCCCCTGGTCATCCACCCCGATGAGCCCGGCCAGGAGCGGCTCCTTCGACAGGTCAGGTACGCCTTCCAGTAAGGTCACCAGCTCGGCGAGCGAGACCGCTGGCAGCCTGGCCAGGCGCTCGAGGAGCGGGAGATCGGAGCCGCCGGGCGTCGTCATGCGCTGCTCCCCGCCTACGCGTCGGGCCGGGTGGCGCGATCCCGCGGAATGGCCAGGTCGTGCGCGTGCCCGGCCGGGACCAGGAGGCCGGAGAGGAGCGCGACCGCCGCGACCACCAGGCCAACCACGAACACCCCGCCGACCGCGTGGGCGAGCGCGGGACGCATCAGGGCGAGCAGGTCGCTGCTGAGGGTGGCGCGGGTGATCGGGTTGACCACCAGATCGGGATGGGCGGCGAGCTGTTGCAGCGGCTCCCGCAGGGCGTCCGGCGCGGTCGCCACCATCCCGGCCAGCGCCTGCTCGAGCCGGTGCGTCATGGCCGCGCCCATCACCGCCACGCCCACCGCCCCGCCGATGGTCCGGAAGAACGAGGTGAGCGAGGTCGCCGAGCCGAGCAGGGAACGCGGGACCGCGCTCTGCACCGCGATGAGCATCGGCACGAAGATCATGCCCATGCCCACCCCGGCCAGGGTGATGTCGCGTGCCGCGACCGCCGCGGTGAGCGTCTCGTTCCAGCCGGACAGCAGCACGAAGGCCAGGACCAGCGCGGTCATCCCGGTCAGGACCACGGGACGGTAGCCGATCCGGAGGCACAGGCGCGCGGCCAGGATCGAGAACACCACCCAGCCCAGCACGAACGGCATCAGGACCCATCCCGAGAGCGTCGCGGTCGCCCCGGTCACCGCCTGGAGGTAGAGGGGCACGTACGCGATGGCCCCGAACATGGCCATGCCGGCGAGCAGGCCGGTGACGGCCGCCGAGCGCACGATCGGGTTGCCGAAGAGGCGGAGCGGGATCATCGGCTCCGCGACCCGGCGCTCGACGAAGACGAACACCACGAGCAGCGCCACGGAGAGGGCGAGCAGACCCACCACGGAGGAGCGAGCCCAGGACTCCCCCGCCCCCGCGTCGACCAGCCCGACCAGGAACGCGGAGATGGCGGCCACGAACACCGCCATCCCGAGGACATCGAAGGCCCCCCGCGGATGCTCCGGTGCCTCGTCCCGCAGGCCCGCCGCAATGGCCGCCGCGGCCAGGATGCCGAACGGCAGGTTGATGTAGAACACCCAGCGCCACGATACCCGGTCGGTCAGGAGACCGCCGACCAGCGGCCCCACCAGCGAGGCCATGCCCCAGACGCTCGAGAAATAGCCCTGCATCTTCGCCCGGCGCTCCATGCCGTAGAGGTCGCCGATGATCGTCATCCCGATGGTGATGAGGGACCCCGCGCCGAGCCCCTGCAGGGCCCGGAAGGCGATGAGCTGCTCCATGCTGCGCGAGAAGCCGGCCAGCGCGGAGCCGAGCAGGAAGAGCGCGAGCCCGCCGAGGTACGCGGGGCGCCGGCCGAGGTGGTCGGCGAGCCGTCCCCAGATCGGCATCGACACCGTCGACGTCAGCAGGAACGCGGAGAAGGTCCACGAGTAGATCCGGATGCCGCCGAGGCTCGCGATCACGGTGGGCATCGCGGTCGCGACCACCGTCGATTCCATCGCGGCGAGGAACATGGCGGCCATCACGCCGCCCAGCACGAGCCCGCGACGGGTGCGCGCATCGATGGCGGCCATCAGTGCCCGCCGGTGCAGCCCGCGCAGCGGCACAGCGCCCGGAGGGTCGCGTACGGGTACACGCTCTCGCGGCCGTCCAGCCAGCCCACCCGCAGCGCGTCCGGCAGCTTGGTGATCTCCTTGGGCCACGTCATCTCCTGCGTGAGCGCGGAGTCGCCGCTCGTCTCGCCGGTCGGATCGTCGAGGCGCAGACGATCGAACGGGTAAATACTCCCGTGATCGTCGGCCCACGTCACCCCGATCGCGTAGCGTCCGACCAGGTGCACGTTCTTGGGTTGAGCCGGATCCGGCTGCCCCACGATCGGCAGGAACTTCCCCAGCGGCGTCATGCGCCGCCCCCGGCCGCCGCGGCGACGGCGAGACGGCGACCGGCCAGGAGATAGTGGACGGCCAGGTTCTGGTGCGGGCCCCACCGGGTGGCCCGGCGCCGGATCGCGAGCTCGCTCAGGGCACGGCCGCGCGCGTAGAAGTGCTCGAAGGCGCGCCGCACCGCGAGGTCGCCCGCCGTGCAGACATCGCCCCGGCCGAGACACCGGGCCAGGAACCACTCCGCGCTCCACCGTCCGAACCCGCGCACCGCCGTCAAGCGCTCGATCACCTCGTCGTTGGACAGAGACGACAGCCGATCCAGATCCAGCTCGCCGCCCGCGACCTGCCGGGCCAGCCCCACCACGTACTCCGCCTTGCGAGTCGTGAGCTGCATGCCCCGCAGCTCGGTCACCCCGGCTCGCGCCAGCACCGGCGGCTCCGGGAACGCGTGCACCGCCTGTCCGCCCACCAGGAGCGCCTCGCCGAAGCGCCGGACCAGGCGCGCCCGGACCGTGAAGGCGAAGGCCAGGTTGACCTGCTGCGCGCACACCGAGCTCACCAGCATCTCGAACGGGTTCGGCGCCAGCGTGGGCCGGAGGCCGTGGAGTCGCGTGGCCAGACCCCCCAGGATCGGATCCCCCGCCACGGCCTTGCGGAAGGAAGCCAGGTCCAGGTGAAGCCCACACACGTGCCGCACTTCCGCCACCGCTCCGTCGACCACCGCGGCGCGCCGGGCCCCGGGAACCGACACGGTCAGCCTCGCCGCGTCGGGGTCTCCGCTCCAGCGCAGCTCGTACCCCCGCCAGCGCCCGCCCCACTTGAAGGCGCGCCGGAACACGCCGTCGGACAGCCGATTGACCGGATCCTCACCCCAGAGATGGAACCGCGACAATGTCGCGGCCACGTCCACCGGGCCCGGGGCCACGAAACTCGCCTCCATAGACGGCGCCCAAGTGTACCAGAGGCGTCCCAGCAGCGGTACGCGACCAGACACGCCCGGGGCCCGGCGCCGCGGCCGGGGTGCCGCTCAGTGGCGGATGTCGAAGTAGACGGGTCCGGGAGGGACCGGCGGGGAGCCGTTCAGGCGCTTGACGCAGAAGTTGAACTCGACGACGTCGCTGGCGAAGGGCTCCAGGAGGGCCCGGGCGGTGGTGTCGTGCGGCAACGGGAGCAGCAGGTGGTCGAGATCCATACCGCTGAGGATGGCCGCGATGGCCGAGAAGGCGCGGAACCCGCCCTCGCCCTTCAGGGTAACGTCGTAGGCCTTGACGGCTCGGATCCGCACCGGATCGAGCCCGCGTCGGGCCCGGTCGTCCCATAGCGAGAGCCACGCGCTGCCGCCCGGCCCGAAGGCGGTGAGGCTCCCCATGTAGGGGCCCTTCGGATGGGGCTGGAACAGATCGGAGACGAGGTAGCGCGGAACGAAATGGTGGAGGAACACCTCGCCGAACCGCCAGGCCGCGTGGGCGGGATCGCCGAGGGCGTCGACCTTGCGGATCTTCACCTCCGGATCGGGCGCGAAGCGGGCGAGGTCGAGCACCAGGTAGTCGAAGCGCGCGATCGGCTCCCAGCCGAGCGATGTCACCATC
>JBGQHJ010000223.1:0-5842 GCA_041497895.1 Methylomirabilia bacterium | reverse complement strand
CGCACGTGCACCCGCAGGATCTGCTCGCGGCCCTTGATATCGGGGGTATCAATCATGATGTGGCGGTCGAAGCGTCCCGGCCGGCGAAGCGCGGGGTCGAGCACGTCGGGCCGGTTCGTCGCGGCGATCAAGATAACGCCCGAATTGGGGGCGAAGCCGTCCATCTCCGCCAGGAGCTGGTTCAGGGTCTGCTCGCGCTCGTCGTGGCCGCCGCCCAGGCCCGCGCCCCGGTGGCGGCCGACCGCGTCGATCTCGTCCATGAAGATGATGCAGGGCGCGTGCTTCTTGCCCTGCTCGAAGAGATCGCGCACCCGGGAGGCGCCCACGCCCACGAACATCTCCACGAAGTCCGAGCCGGAGATCGAGAAGAACGGCACGTTGGCCTCGCCCGCGATGGCCTTGGCCAGCAGCGTCTTGCCGGTGCCCGGAGGGCCGACCAGCAGCACGCCCTTCGGGATCTTGCCGCCGAGCTTCTGGAACTTGGGCGGGTCCTTCAGGAACTCGATGATCTCGCGCAGCTCTTCCTTCGCCTCGTCGACGCCGGCCACGTCCTGGAAGGTGACCTTGTTCTGCTTCTCCGAGATCAGCCGGGCCCGCGCCTTCCCGAAGGAGAGCGCCTTGGCGCCCCCGCCCTGCATCTGCCGCATGAAGAAGATCCAGACCCCGATGAACAGCAGCATCGGCACCCACTGCAGCACGATGGCCAGCCACGAGTTGGTGTCGGGCGGCTTGACGTCGATCTTGACGCCCTTGTCCTTGAGGGACTTGACCAGGTCGGGATAGTCGGCGGTGAAGGTCCGGAACGACGAGCCGTCGCTCATGCGCCCGGAGACGTTGTTGCCCTTGAGGGTGACCTCGCGCACCTCCCCCGACTCGACCTTCTTGAGGAAGTCGGAGAAGACGATCTCGCCCCGCGGCGACTGGTTCTGCTGGAAGAGCTGGAAGAGGAGGATGACGATGAGGCCGATCACCATCCACAGGGCGAGATTCTTGTAGAACGGATTCATACGAGGAATCATACCATACGGGGCGAAGGCCGGAGGGGCCGCCCCGAGGGCGGATCAGGCCCTCGCCGCCGCCTCCAGCACCGCGAGATCGGGCAGGTTCCGGTGCCAGCCATCGTAGTCGAGGCCGTAGCCGACCACGAACTCGTCGGGGATGACGAAGCCCACGTAGTCGACCTCGACGTCGACCTCCCGCCGGGAGACCTTGTCCAGCAGCACGCAGAGGGACAGGCTCCGCGGGTGCCGGGTGGCCAGGTTTCGCCGCAGGTAGCTGATGGTCCGCCCCGAGTCGATGACGTCCTCGACGATGATCACGTCCCGGCCCTCGATCGAGAGCGACAGATCGGCGGTGAGCCGCACCACCCCGGAGGACCGGGTGCCCGAGCCGTAGGATGAGACCGCCATGAAGTCCATCGCGGCCGGCAGCGGGATGGCGCGGAGCAGGTCGGCGGTGAACACCACCGCGCCCTTCAGCACCCCCACCAGCAAGGGCGCCCGCCCCGCGTAGTCCCGGCCGATGGCCTCCCCGAGCTCGGCCACGCGGGCCGCGATCTCGTCCCGGGAGATCAGGATACGGCCGAGCTGCCGGTCCACCGTGACGACCCTACTTGGGCGTGACGAACGCGGTGAGCGATCGCTGGGCGCGCAGCCGCTCGGCGACGACCGCCGCCTCCTCGCGGGTCCGGTACGTCCCCACGCGCACCCGGAAGCGGGGCTGGCCGTCCGGCGCGGCCACGCTGGCCACGTAGGCCTCGAGCCCGGTGGCGGCCAGGTGTTGCCGCGAATCCTCGGCCTGACGCCGGTTCTTGAAGGCGCCTACCTGGACCGTCCAGGGCGACGTGGCGGGTGCCGGGGGCGTGGTCGCGCCACCCTTCCCCGGAGCGGGCGGGAGCGAGACGGTCACCGGAGGAGCGGCGGGAGCGGGCGTCGAGACGGGCGCGGCGACCGGGGCGGCGGCCGAGGGCGCGCTCGGCGCCGACACCTTGACCGTGGCCGGCTTCGGCTCGGGCGCGGAGGCCGAGACCTTGACGGTGACCGGCTTGGCCTCGGGCCTGGGCTGCCCACCGGCGTTGAGCGGCTCGGTCAGCGTCTGGTAGAAGGTCAGCTTCTCGGTCGGCTCGGGCGTGCGGTCCGCCATGGTCTCCGCGGCGATCCCGCCGCGACGGGGCGGCGTCGCGCTGGCCTTCCGCACCGCCTCGGAGGCCGACGGGGTCCCCGCGGCGACCGAGCCGCGCGCCCACTGCCGGCCCACCAGCAGACCCAGCGTGAAGGTCAGGCCCAGGATCACCACCACCGCGCCGCCCAGCACCAGCCACTGGCCGAAGCCCGGCCCGCCCCCCGCCCGCCGTCGTCCCGAGGCCATGGCTCAGTCGCGCTCCTCGCCGCGATGCATGCTCTCGGGGGCGGAGACCCCGAGCAGGTCGAGCCCGTTGCGCACCACCTGGGCCACCGCCGCGCAGAGCGCGAGGCGCGCCAGCGTGGTGGCGCGGTCGGGCGTGATCACCCGATGCGCCTTGTAGTACGGGTGGAAGATCCCGGCCAGCTCGGAGAGGAAGTACGCCACCCGGTGCGGCTCGCGCGCCCGCGCGGCTCCCGCCACCAGGTCCGGGTACTGCAGCAGGCGCTTGATCAGCGCCTGCTCCTCGTCGAGGACGAGCGGGCGCATGTCCACCTGGCTCCACGGCGGCACCGTGATCCCCTGCTCGGCCGCGTTCTTGAAGAGGCTCCCGACCCGGGCGTGCGCGTACTGCACGTAGAAGACCGGATTGTCCGAGGACTGGCGCGTCGCCACCGCGAGATCGAACTCGAGCGGGCTGTCGTGCCGGCGGGTGAGGAACGTGAAGCGCGCCGCGTCGCGGCCGACCTCCTCCAGCAGCTCCTCCATCAGGACGAACTCGCCGCGCCGCTTGGACATGCGCACCGGCTGGCCGTCGCGCAGCAGGGTCACGAGCTGCACGATGAGCACGTCGAACGCCTCCGGCGGGTGGCCGAGGGCCTGCATCGCGGCCCGCAGGCGGAGGATGTAGCCGTGGTGGTCGGGGCCGAAGAACTCGATCACGTGCTCGGCCCGCCCGAACTTCCCGAAGTGATGGAAGCCGATGTCGACCCCGAAGTAGGTCAGCTCCCCGTCGGACCGGCGGACCACGCGGTCCTTGTCGTCGCCGAAGGCGGTCGACCGGAACCAGAGTGCGCCGTCCTGCTCGTAGGTGTGGCCCGCCCGGGTCAGGGCCGCGATCGCCTCGCGCGGCCGGTCGGTGTCACGCACGTCGCGCTGCTCGTGGGCCCACTGGTCGAAGCGGGTGCCGTAGGCCTCGAGCACGCGACGCTGGCTCTCGACCATGTCGGCGACCGCGCGCCGCCCGAGCAGGTCGAGGCGTTCCGACTCCGGCCGGGCCGCGATCGCCCGCATGCCGGCCGGGTCGCGCGCGAGCCACTCCGCGACCAGATCCACGAGGTACTCGCCGGGGTACGCGTTCTCGGGCAGCTCGGCCGGCTCGCCGAGCGCCTGGCGCAGGCGCACGTCCACCGAGCGCGCGAGCGCGGTGAACTGGTTGCCCGCGTCGTTGACGTAGTACTGCGACTCGACCGCGTAGCCCTGGGCGCGCAGGATGCGGGCGAGGGCGTCGCCCACCGCGGCCGCGCGCGCGTTGACGATGACCAGTGGACCGGTGGGATTGGCCGAGACGAACTCGAGCAGGACGCGTGCGCCCTTGCCGGCGTCGCGGCGGCCGTACTCGTCCCCCGCGTCGAGCACCTCGCGCAGGGCCTCCGCGCACCACGCGGGTGACAGGAACACGTTGAGGAAGCCGGGCCCCGCGACCCCGAGACGATCCACCACCGCGGTCTTCGGGAAAGCGGCGACGATCGCCTCCGCGATCTTGCGCGGCGGGCGACGGGCCTCGCGCGCCAGGGTCATGGCCACGTTGGTGGCATAGTCGCCGTGACGCGCCTCCCGCGGGATCTCCCACTGCACCTCGGAAGGTGCGGGCAACCCGGCGGCGTCGAGCGCTTGCCTCAATGCGTCCGCGAGATGGTCCGTGATGTTCAAAGACACCGATCGCCGCCGATGCGGCGGCGATTCCTGGATGATACCTCCCGGTCCGCGGGCGGGCGAAGAAAGAATCACACGCGTCGCGCGAGCAGGAGGACGAGCCCGGCCGCGGCCAGGTCGAGGGCGACCGCCCAGCGCGCCACACGCATCGCGCGATCGATCGCGTCCGGGTCGGGCGGTGGGCCGTCGCCCAGCCGGTAGTGGCCCGGCTTCTCGAGGGTCACCTCGAGCGCGCCCGCCATCGCGGCCATGGTCTGGCCCGCGTTCGGGCTCTCGGTCCGCGCCCCGTCACGCCGCCACCCGCGGGCGGCGCCCGCCCGCGACTGACGCGCCAGCCAGGCGCCGGCCACGATCGACGCGGCGGCCAGCCGGGCCGGCACGTAGTTGAGCGCGTCGTCGGTCCGCGCGGTGGCGCGCCCGAGGTATTCGAGCTCGTCCCGCCGGTACCCGATCATCGCGTCCGCGGTGTTCACCCCGCGGTAGGCCCAGGCGAGCGCGAGCCCGGCGCCCGCGCCGCCCAGCAGGGTGCCCACGACGTAGAAGCAGACCGGGGCCACCAGCCCGTCGGTCAGGTTCTCGGCGAGCGACTCGATCGCGGCGGAGGCGACGGCGCGAGCCTCGAGCCGGTCGGTGGGCCGACTGACGAGGTGCCAGGCCACCTGCTGCCGTGCGCCCGGGAGGTCGCCGGCCACCAGATGCCCGCGCACGATCTCCACCGCGCCGAGGAGACCGTCGATCGACAGGCTGCACTTGAGCAGCCACGCGTGCCCGAGCAGCGCGGCGGGCGCGGGAAGCGTCGCCAGCATCGCGTGGGCCGCGAGCGCGCCACCCGCGGCCACGCCGGTCACGACCAGGATCAGGAAGCTGCCGTAGAGGGCGAGATCGTCCGGCGCGCCGGGGGCGATTCGACGGGCCCGGGCGATGAGCGCGCCGATCCACGCCACCGGGTGCCAGCGGCTGGGCGGGTCGCCCGCGAGGAGATCGAGCACCACCGCCAGCGCCAGCACCGTCATCGGGGCGGGCGGCGGCGCATCAGACGCTCACCGCAACTCGAACACGAGCGGGAGCCGGATGCGCAGCGAGCGCCGCGGCAACGACTCGGGGAACGGCAATGGCCCGAGGCGACGGATGGTCTCGACCGCGGCATCGTCGAGGAGCTCGTGGGTGGACGAGCGCGCCACCCGCACGTCGCGCACCCGGCCCGCGGGATCGAGCCAGACGTCGAGCTCGACGGTGCCACGCAACCCCTGGCGACGCGCGGCCAGCGGATACACGAGCGACTCCTGGACGCGCTGGCGGAACCGCTGGAGATAGGGACCGTACTCGGCCGGGATCGCGCCGGCGCCGCCCGGCGGGCCGAGGGCGAGGGCCGAGCCGGGGGCGCCGCACAGCGAGGACGAGGCATCGCCGCGCGTCTCTCCCCCGCCGCGCGCGCCGGCAGTGCCCTCCGGCACGCCGCCGCGCGCCGGCGCACCGGGCGCCGCGGGTGACGTCGACGCCGCGGGCGTGGGTGATACGGGCGGGCTCGGCGGATCGACCGGTGTCGGCGAGCGATCCGCGGGCGCGGGAGTCGGCGCGAGCGGGACGACCGGCGCGGCCGGCGGGGGAAGCGTGGCCACCGTCGGCGGAGGCGGCGGCGCGGCCGCCTCGGGTGGAGGCGCCGGCGCGGTCGGCGCGCTGGTGCCGGGCGGCTCCGCCGTGGCTGCGCGCTCGGGGTCGGCCGGTGCGCGCGGCGCTCTCTCGCTGGCCGGGCCCGAGCGCTCTGGCGATCGGGCCGCGGGAGCGT
>JBGQHJ010000222.1:0-5849 GCA_041497895.1 Methylomirabilia bacterium | reverse complement strand
TCCCGATCGAGCTCTTCGCCTATCTCAAGTACTCCTTCGACCCCACCGCGGCCGCGGTGTCCGCCTTCGCCATCGGGGTGGCCCTGGTGCTCGTCCTGGGCATCGCGCGCTTCATGGGGCTCGAGGAGTTCACCGGCTTCTAATGGGACGGCCCTGATGGAGATCGCGCGATGAGATCGGTGACCGCGGAGGAGATCGAGAGCCTGGCCATCGGGGCCTGGATCCTGGGCACGGGCGGCGGCGGCAGCCCGTACCTGGCCCTGCTCAACATGCGCCAGCTCTACAAGAAAGGCGTCGTGTGCCGGCTCATGGCGGCGGCCGAGCTGGCCGACGACGACCTGGTGGCGGTGGTCTCCAACATGGGCGCGCCCCTCGTCGGCCAGGAGCGCCTCACCGATCCGAAGACCATGGCGCTGGCCGTCACCATGATGGAGGAGTACCTCGGCCGGAAGTTCCGCGCCGTCATGTCGCTCGAGATCGGCGGCGGCAACTCCATCCAGCCCTTCATGGCCGCGGCGATGCTCGACCTCCCGGTCATCGACGGCGACTGCATGGGGCGGGCGTTCCCCGAGGCCCAGATGACCAGCTTCGCCATCCACGACCTCCAGATGTACCCGCTCACCCTGGCCGACGTGCGCGACAACGCGGTGGTGGTGGCGCGCGCCGCCTCCTGGAAGTGGATGGAGCGCATCAGCCGCAAGGCCTGCGTGGAGGTGGGCTCGATCGCGTCCACCTGCAAGGCTCCCCGCACCGGCAAGGAGATCAAGGAGTGCGCGATCCTGGGCTCCACCACCAAGGCCATCGGCATCGGCCGGGCGGTGCAGGCCGCGCGGCGGGCCCACCGCGACCCGATCGACGCGGTGCTGGAGGTGGAGCGCGGCGTCAAGATCTTCAGCGGCAAGATCCACGACATCGCCCGCCGCACCACCGAGGGCTTCCTCCGCGGCACCGCCACCATCGAGGGGCTCGATCAATTCCGGGGCCACACCTTCAAGCTCGCCTTCCAGAACGAGTTCGCGGTGGGCTGGCTCGACGGGGAGCCCCGGGTGATGACCCCCGACCTGATCTGCGTGCTCGACACCGTCGCGGGCGACGCGATCGGCACCGAGACCCTGCGCTACGGTCAGCGGGTGACCGTCATCGCGCTCCCCGCGCCCCCGATCCTGCTCACCCCCAAGGGAATCGAGCACGTGGGCCCGCGCGCCTTCGGCTACGATCTCGACTTCCGCTCGGTGTTCGCATGAGACGGCGCATCGGCATCGACGTGGGCGGTACCAACACCGACGCGGTGTTGCTGGAGGAAAGCATTGTCAGGGCCGCGGTGAAGGTGCCAACTACCGCCGATGTGACCACCGGCATCACCCGGGCCCTCGCGGGGCTGGTCGAGCGAGCCCCCGGGGCGCGAGAGGCGCAGGCGGTGATGATCGGCACCACTCACTTCACCAACGCGGTGGTGCAACGGCGCGACCTCGGCCGGGTCGCGGCGGTGCGCATCGGCCTGCCCTCCGGCGCCTCGCTGCCGCCGTTCGTGGACTGGCCGGAGGACCTGGCGGACCTGGTCCGCGCCGAGGTGGTGATGCTCGAGGGCGGCCACGAGTTCGACGGCCGCCCCCTCGTGCCCTTCGACACCAAGGGGATGCGCGCGGCGGCCCGGAGGATCCGCGAGGCCGGGATCCGTTCGGTGGCGGTCGCCGCGGTGTTCTCGCCGCTCAACGCCGCGGGCGAGGAGGAGGCGGCGGCGATCCTGCAGGAGGAATGTCCCGACGTCGCGGTCACCTGCTCGCACCGGCTCGGCCGCATCGGCCTGCTGGAGCGGGAGAACGCGGCCCTGCTCAACGCCTGCCTCATCGAGCTGGCGCGCAAGACCACGCGCGCGTTCACCGAGGCGCTGCGCGGCAGCGGCATCGCGGCGCCGCTCTACCTCACCCAGAACGACGGCACCGTCATGCTGGCCGAGGTGGCGGAGGCCTACCCGGTCTATTCCTTCGCGTCGGGGCCCACCAACTCGATGCGCGGCGCCGCGTTCCTGTCGAAGCGCGACGAGGCGCTGGTGATCGACGTGGGCGGCACCACCACCGACATCGGGAGTCTGCGCCACGGCTTCCCGCGCGAGGCCAACAGCGTGGTCGAGATCGGAGGCGTTCGCACGCTGTTCCGCATGCCCGATCTCCTCTCACTCGGCCTGGGGGGCGGGACGCTCGTGCGCCGGGAGCCGGCGCTCGCCATCGGCCCGGCCAGCGTGGGCTATCGCCTCACCGAGCAGGCGCTGATCTTCGGCGGCGACGTCCTCACCGTCACCGACGTCGCGGTGGCCGCCGGCCTCATCGATCTCGGCGATCGCGCGCGGGTGGCCTCGTTGCCGGCCGCGCTGGTCGACTCGGCCCTCACCCGCATCCGCGCCATGATCGAGGAGGGCGTGGACCGCATGAAGACCGACGCGGGCCTAGCGCCGCTGATCGCGGTGGGCGGCGGGTCGTTCCTGGTACCGCCGCGCCTGGCCGGGGTCTCCGAGGTCCTCAACGTGCCGCACCAGGCGGTGGCCAACGCGGTGGGCGCCGCCATCGCCCAGGTGAGCGGCGAGGTGGACCAGATCTTCCAGGACCTCACCCGGGACGAGGCCATCGCCCGCGCCCGCCGGGCGGCCGAGGACAAGGCGGTGGCCGCCGGCGCCGACCGGGCGACCATCAACGTGGTGGAGGTGGAGGACCTGCCGCTCGCCTACCTGCCCGGCAACTCGCTGCGCACCCGGGTCCGGGTGGTCGGGGAGATCGCCCGGCAGCCCTGAGCGAGCGGTTGGCCCCGGGGCGGAAGTTCAGGTACAGTATGGGCGTAGCGCGACAGTCCCGCGGAGGAGCCCATGAGCGACGAGCTGATGACCAAGGTGCAGGACCTGATCGAGAACATGATCAACCCGGCCGTGGCCGGCCACGGCGGATTCGTGCAACTGGTCGACGTCAAGGATAACAAGGTCTACTTGCAGATGGGCGGCGGCTGCCAGGGCTGCGGAGCCGCGGACGTCACGCTGAAGCAGGGCATCGAGCGGCTGATCAAGGAAGAGCTCCCCGAGGTGGAGGAAGTGCTGGACACCACCGATCACGCCTCGGGCGAGAACCCGTACTACACGCCTTCCAAGTAGCCGCGCGGGCTCGGCCCCACCCCTCACCTTCGGGCCCCTCACCCGGCCCTCTCCCCCACGGGGAGAGGGTTTCGTGTCTATGCTCCCTCGCCCCTCTGGGGAGAGGGCCGGGGTGAGGGGCTCCCTGCCGCAACCCGCCGGCGTGTCCAGTCCCACGCGCGAATCGCCAGTAACAAGATCAACACCGCCGCGTAGTAGTACGGGCTCGGGTTCGCCTTCTTCGCGAGCCAGAGATAGTGCAGCACCGCGCACACCCCGACCACGTAGACCAGCCGGTGCAGCCATCGCCAGCGCGCCCCGCCCAGTCGCCGGATGGCGCCCGCGGTGGAGGTGGCGGCGAGCGGGATCATCAGCAGGAGCGCGGTCATGCCCACCGTGATGTAGGGCCGCTTCACGATGTCGGCGCCCATCTGCCGCCAGGCGAAGAAGTGGTCGAGCACGAGCCAGACGCAGAAGTGGAGCGACGCGTAGAAGCACGCGAAGAGGCCGAGTAGCCGCCGCAGCGCGATCGGCCACGACCAGCGGAACAGGATGCGGAGCGGGGTCATGGCCAGGCTGACCAGCAGGATGCGCAGGGTCCAGTCGCCCAGCCAGTTGGTCACGAAGCTGATCGGGTTGGCGGTCAGGTCGCCGGTGAACGCGCGGTAGCCGAGCACGCCGAGGGGCGCCAGGCACGCCGCCCAGGCCGCGACCTTCAGGGCGACGCGGGCGCGGGCCGTCACTAGTAGAGCTTCTTGAGATCCATCCCCGAGTAGAGCCCGGCCACCTGGTCGTAGCCATTGAACATGAGCGTCTCGCGCCGACGGAACTCGCCGATGCGCCGCTCGGTGGCCTGGCTCCAGCGCGGGTGGTCCACCTTCGGGTTGACGTTGGAGTAGAAGCCGTACTCCTGCGGCGCCGCCTTGTTCCACGCGGTCTTCGGCTCGTCGGACGTCAACCGGATGCGCACGATCGACTTGGCGCTCTTGAAGCCGTACTTCCACGGCACCACCACCCGGATGGGCGCGCCGTTCTGGTTCGGCAGCACCTGGCCGTACATCCCCACCGTGAGCAGCGTCAGCGGGTGGAGCGCCTCGTCGAGGCGCAGGCCTTCGGTGTAGGGCCAGTCGAGACCGCCGAAGTTGAAGAAGCCCTTCTTCTGCCCGGGGAACTGCTCGGGATCGACGAGAGTCGAGAACTCCACGTACTTGGCCGAGCCGGTCGGGTCCACCCGCTTGAGGAGAACGGAGAGCGGGAAGCCGATCCACGGGATGACCATGGACCACCCCTCGACGCAGCGCAGCCGATACACGCGCTCCTCGAGCGGGGCCATCTTGAGCACGTCGTCGACCTCGAAGGTCTGGGGCTTCTGCACCAGGCCGTCCACGTGCACCTTCCACGGGCGGGGCTTGAGCGAGCCCGCCAGGTCCGCCGGGTCGTTCTTGTTCACGCCGAACTCGTAGAAGTTGTTGTAGGTGGTGGCGTCCTGGAACTTGGTGGTGGCGTCCGGGAGATCGAAGGCCTTGTTGTGGGTGGTCGCGAGCGGCTGGCCGGCGGCGGGGGGCGCGGCGGCGGCCACGCTCGGCGCCAGGGCCAGCGCGGCGGCGCCCGCCATGAAGGCCCGCCGGTTCAGGTACAGCGCCCGGTCGGTGATTTCCCCACCCTTGATCTCCCCACCCCGCTTGATGAGCATGTGGTCACGTCCTCCCCGTATCGCCGAGTGTAGCAGCCGCCCGCGGCGGGATGTCACGAGGGTGTGAACCCTCGCCCCCAACCGGGAGAGGGCATCGGCGGGCGCGCCCCAAGCCCTAGAAGGCCTTATTTCCTCGGGTCCTGGCTGGGCCGCCTCCTAAGATGAGAGCGGCCATCATGAAGATTCGCGGCGGCGTCACCGCATTGCTGGCGGCCCTCCTGCTGGCGGCCTGCGCCACCGCGCCGCAGGGCACCTACTTTGCCACGCCCTCCGACCCCAGCACGTCACGGATGGCCCAGATCCTGAGCCGCGCCGCCGTCGCGGGGGGCGACGACCCACAGCGCTACGGCTTCGCCTTCATCAAGAGCCCGACCGCCGCCGCCTACAGCGACGAGGACGCGACGTTCTACTTCACCGACGGCCTCATGCGCCAGCCGACCCCGATCATCGAGGCGGTGGTGGCGCACGAGGTGGCCCACGAGGTGCTGGGCCACGTGGGCACCCGCCGCAAGCTCTCGCTGTCGCTCACCGCCAGCTTCGGCGCGCTCGGCCTCTTCGCGCCCGGCGCCGGGCTGCTCGACTTCGTGGTCAACCCGCTCGTGGTCCGCGCCTTCGGCCGCTACCAGGAGATGCAGGCCGACCAGAAGGCGGTCGAGATCCTCCGCGCGATGGGCTACAAGTCGCCGCGGCGCGCGCTGGCCACCGCGCTCGAGTCGCTGGCCGCCTACACGCCCAAGGAGCGGGAGGGGCTCGAGGGGCTGCTGGCCACGCATCCCTCGCTCGACGAGCGACTGGCCGCGCTCGAGCCGCTGGAAACGCCGGCCAAGCCGGTCAATCCCGTCGCGCGGGCGCGCCCGCCTCGCTAGGGTAAGACACGGGGCGGGTGCCCGCGACGAGGTCCGCGAGCCCGCGCCGCTCGCGGCTCCAGAGCACCGGTAGCTGGCCGACCCCGAGCGTCAGCAGGCACAGGCCCCCACCCGCACAGCGCAGGAGCGCGCGGCCGTAGCCGGCGGGCGCGCCGTCGCGGCGCACCACCACCAC
>JBGQHJ010000221.1:0-5875 GCA_041497895.1 Methylomirabilia bacterium | reverse complement strand
TCTGGTGGGAGAAGAGCGGCAGGCCGGGCACGTCGAGCTCGGCCATCTGCACGGTGCCGGAGTCGGCCTCGGTGATGTAGAGCGTCTTCATCTCGGGGCCGCCGTAGGCCACGTTGGTCGGCCGGAACCCCTCGCAGCAGCGCACGCGCCGCACCGGCTCGCCGCGCCGGTCGAAGACCCACACCGAGCCCATCCCGGGATGCGCCACCGCCACCCGGCCTTCCACGTCCATGGCCATGCCGTCGGGCCCGATGCCGCCCGACATCTGCACCCAGATGCCGACGCGGCCGAGCCCGAGGCGCCCCACCGTGAGGCCACCGAGCGCGGCGAGCGGCACCCGCCAGATCGCGTTGCCGCGCGTCACCGCGAGGTAGAGGATCGACTCGTCCGGGGTCAGCACGAGGCCGTCCGGGCTCGGCACGCCGTCGAGCAGGCAGTCGAGCTCCCCGCTCGCCCGCAGGCGGAAGAGGCGGCCGGTCGGATCGCGCAGGTCCGACTCGCCCTGGTCGGTGAAGTAGCAATCGCCGTTGCGGGCGAAGAGCAGGTCGTTGAGCCCCTTGAACCGCTCCGCGTACGGGCGATCGAGCGCCACGCGGGTGGCGCCGGTTTCGGGATCGACCACGAGCAGCCCCTGCTCGTGGTCGGCGATGAAGATACGCCCGTCGCGGTGGATCTTGAGGCCGTTCGGCTCGCCGCGATACTCGGCGATCCGGGTCGGGCGGCCGTCGGGGCTGACCCGGAACACCCGGCCGTGCGGGATGTCCACGATCCAGAGATTGCCGGCCCGATCGAACGACGGGCCCTCCAGGAGCTTCGCGTCCGGGATGCGGGCGAAGACGCGCGTCTCGGTCGTCGGCGGGGCGGCGAACATCACGGGGTCCTCCGGGTCACGAAGCGCTCCTCCAGCTCGGCCCACTCGCGGCGGCCGAAGAGATCCCACAGCTCGCCGTGGGTCAGCATGTCGGCGGCGAGGCCCGCGGTGGTTCCCGTCGACTTCAGCTCGGCGAGCAGCCGCTGCCCGGCGCGGGCCATGATCCGGGTGAGCGCGTTCGGATAGATCGCGATCTTGTAGCCGAGCTCGGCGAGCTCCGCCTGGGGGAGGATCGGGGTGCGCCCGCCCTCCACCATGTTGGCCAGGGTCGGAGCCGGGATCTGCGTGCAGATCGCGCGCATCTCCTCGGCGCTCTCGGGCGACTCCACGAAGATCACGTCGGCGCCGGCCCGGGCGAACGCGCGGCCGCGCGCGATCGCCTCGCCGAGACCGAGGGTGGTGCGGGCGTCGGTGCGCGCCACGATGAGGAAGTCGGGCGAGGAGCGGGCCGCCCGCGCGGCCTCGATCTTGGCCACCATCTCCTCCACCGGCACCAGGCGTCGGCCGGGCTCGTGGCCGCACTTCTTGGGCATCTCCTGGTCCTCGATCTGGATCGCGGCCGCGCCGCGCCGCTCGAACTCGGCGACGGTGCGCAGGACGTTGAGGGGATTGCCGAAGCCGGTGTCGCCGTCCGCGATGACCGGCAGCGCGATCGCTCCCGCGATCTGCTCGAGGCGCACCAGCACCTCGTAGAACGAGATGAGCCCGACGTCGGGAATACCCAGCGCGCTGATCGAGACGCCCGAGCCGGTCATGTAGCAGGCCGCGAAGCCGGCCTGCTCGATCAGCCGTGCGGTGATGACGTCGTAGGCGCCCGGCGCCACCACCAGGCCCGGCTCGGCCAGCAGCGCGCGCAGGCTGCCGCGCGGGCGCGCCCCCGGCCCGACGCTCACTTGCCCACCAGGCGGCTCGGGAGCCAGGTGACGAGGCCCGGGAACACCGAGATGACGACGATCTCCACGAGCATGAGCACTCCGAAGGGAAGCGATCCCCAGACGATCTCCGACAGGGGCCGCCCGCCGGACAGGCCCTGGATGACGAACATGTTGAGCCCCACCGGCGGGGTGATGGCCCCCAGCTCGATCATGATCACGAGCACGATGCCGAACCAGATCGGGTCGAAGCCCGCCGCGATCACGATCGGGTACAGGATCGGGATCGTGAGCACCATCATCGACACGCCGTCGATGATACAGCCGAGGAAGATGTAGAGGAGGACGATGATCGCGAACAGCAGCCACCGCGAGAGGTCCATCCCCACCACCCACGCGGTGAGCGCGCGGCTCACCCCGCTGCGCACGAGGCCGTAGGAGAGGATCTGGGCTCCCACGATGATGAACAGCACCATGCAGGTGGTCCGCACCGTGCCGGTCACGCTGTCGCGGAAGACGGCCCAGGTGAGCCGCCGCGCGACGGCGGCGAACAGCATCGCCGCGGTGGCCCCGACCGCGGCCGCCTCGGTGGGGGTGGCGTAGCCGAGCCAGATGCTGCCGAGCACGAGCAGGATGAGGCACACCATCGGGGCCACCCCGGGCACGCTGCGAAGCCGCTCGATCCAGGTCGGGGCCGTCTCCTCGGTGGGGACCAGCGAGGGCGTCATCGCCACGCGCACCCAGATGAACGCCATGAAGAGCAGGGTGAGGAGCACGCCGGGCACCACCCCCGCGATGAAGAGCCGCTCCACCGACTGGTCGACCATCGCCCCGTAGATGATCATGGGGATGCTGGGCGGGATGAGGATGCCGAGGGTACCGCCCGCGGCCAGGCTGCCGAAGAGCAAGCGGCGCTCGTAGCCCCGCCGCGTCATCTCCGGGATGGCCACGGTGCCGATGGCGGCGGCGGTGGCCACGCTCGAGCCACTCACCGCGGCAAACACCGCGCAGGCCACGATGTTGGACTGGAAGAGCCGGCCGCGCAGCCCGTGGAACCAGAGCCCCATGCTGCGGTAGAAGGTGTTGCTGAGCCCGGCCCGCAGGATCACCTCGCCCATGAGAATGAAGAGCGGCACCGAGGTCAGCACGAAGCTCTCCACCGTGTCCCACGCGATGGTCCCGATCGGCGCGAGCGCGCGGACCCCGCCGTGGAGCAGCAGCAGGAGCACGCCGGTGATGCCGAGGCCGAACGCGATCCAGAGGCCCGAGCAGAGCAGCGCTACGAGCAGCGCGCAGACCACCAGGAGCAGGACGCCCCAGCTCATGCGACGGTCGAGTCCCCGGCGGGCAGCGCCTCCTCGGCGGTGATCACCAGGGCCATCTCGAGGAGCAGCTCCACGATCAGCAGCAGCCCACCCACCGCCATCACCGCCTGCGGGATCCAGAGCGGAGTGCGCGAGACCTGGATCGAGGTGGTGCCGAGACGCCAGGAGCCGGCCAGGAGCCCCCAGAGGTACCAGTCCACCGTGATCGCGTAGGCCAGACCGACCGTCACCAGCGCCACGTCGAGCAGCCGTCGGCCGGCGCCGCGCAGCCGGTCGCGGTAGGTGTCGATACGGATGAAGGCGCCGCCGCGGAGACTCGGGGCGAGCCCCAGGAAGGTCATCGCCACCAGCAGGTAGCCGGCCATCTCGTCGGCCACCAGGGTGGAGCGATTCGCGAACGTGCGGAGCAGGACCTCGAACGTCACGAGGGCCATCATCAGCACGACCGCGGCGCCGCTCAGCACCATCGCGGTGCCGCGGAGGCCGGCCGCCGCCGTGGCCAGCCGCCCGCGGGGCCGGGCCGGCATCTAGCGGCCGAGGACCTTCTTCACCTGGGCGAGCGCCTCCACCGTCTTGGGGCCGCCCTGCTTGGCCCACTCGTCCCAGTATCCATCCATCAGC
The DNA here is from genome assembly GCA_041497895.1 of Methylomirabilia bacterium. Classification (GTDB taxonomy): domain Bacteria; phylum Methylomirabilota; class Methylomirabilia; order Rokubacteriales; family CSP1-6; genus CAMLFJ01. Next base: position 2,186 of record JBGQHJ010000221.1, on the reverse strand, counting down.
TTGCGCGCCCGGACCACGTCCTCGGGCTTGGCCGGGATCAGCCTGACCTTGTACTGCTGCTCGAGGATCTTGAGATCGCTCTGCTCCCGGGCCGGGATCTCGCGGAGCATCTTCGCCTGCAGCGCGGCCGCCGCCTCCTGGAGGATCTTGCGGTGCTCGGCGGGCAGCGCCGCGAGCGCCTGCTTGTTGATCAGGATGTAGGCCGGCCCGCCGATGTGGATGTTCGGCAGGTACGCCCACTCCGTGAAGTCGTACCACTTCGAGCCCAGCAGGTTGAAGCCGGCGGTGATGACTCCCTCCATCACCCCTCGCTGCGCGGCGCTCGGCACCTCCGGGGCGGGAATGGAGACCGGGACGGCCCCGAGCCGCTTCACCAGCTCCGACTGCTCGGGGCTCGTGGTGCGGATCTTGCGGCCCTTGAAGTCCTCGAGGGTGGTGATCGGCTTGCCGCGCCCGAAGAAGTTCTGCTCTGGCCAGGTGAACCACGTCAGCACGTCGGCCCCGAAGCGCGCGAAGTCCTCGCGGATCATCGGCTCGAGGACGACCATCACCTTCTTGAGCTCGTCGGCGGTGCCGACCAGGAAGGGCAGGCCGGTGAGCACCCCGATCTTGGTATCGCCGGCGAGGAACCCCATGTAGACGTCACCCATCTGCACGTTGCCCTGCCCCACCACGCGCAGGTACTCGGGCAGCTTGTAGGGCAGCTCGCCGGGCGGGCGCATCACGATGTCGAGCTGCCCGTTGGTCCGCTTCTTCACCTCATCGACGAACTCCTTCTCCATCATCGCCACCGGGTGCGTGAGCCCCACGTTGAGGACGAAGTCCCACGTCACCGGCTTGGGCTGGGCGGCGGACGGCGCCACGACGGCGGGCAGCGGAGCGGTGAGCGTCAGGGCGGCGAACAGCGCGACCGGCAGGAACCGAGACATTCTCGATCTCCTCGCTCCGGCGCGAGCCGGGGTCGGGGTGAGCAACAGGGTGCCCGATGCGGCACTCGCTTGTAGCCCCGCGCGCGGCGCGTTGTCAAGGCGTCTGTGGCCCGGAGGCGGAGTTCGGTCCGTGAGGTCACCCATTTCGCGGCACTGCGGTGATCGGCGGTGGGGAAGTCTGAGGGGATGAATCGTTCGTCAACTCCACATAGAAGTCGATCCAAGCAGGCACGCACCGCGTCGCCTTGGAGATCCAGTCCCCCATAGCCGTCAACTGTCGCGGGGTTGATGACCAATTCAAATGTCGTTGGCCGCTCGATGGGCTGGTCGCGTCGGCACACCGCCGCACATGCGCCGTCGAAGTCGTCACGCCGTCGGGTCTCAAGCGCTTGCAGTTGGATACACCGCCTGGTTCGCCACCTTAAGGCGTCGCTATCGTTGGCCGCTACCGAAGAGAACATCCGCATGCATCTCCAGTTCCCCGTGTACGAGGAACGGCGCTATCCGTCTTCGGACATCTTCTCGCACCGCCTGCCGTGCGGCGCAGGGGAGTCTTAGGAACAATTGCCCGTGGCGTCCCCCGCCGGCCTCGAACGGCTGCCAATACTCCTCGAACGATGTGAATCGATGTGCGCGGGTCTCCCGCGTGAGACGAATCGCTTTCAACCCCGCTCCCGCGAGCAATCGCTCGAGCGTGTCGCCATCGGCCAAGGCCGACGGCTGATACAGGACAGATCGCTGATCCGGGAAGTAGCGACTGAGTTCGTCCATGAGGATGCCGAAGAGCGGCACTTGCTCGGGTGCAGCCCAGACGCACACCGCAAGTCGTCCGCCGCCACGTAGAACGCGCATCCATTCCCGGAGAGCTGCCGCGGGATCAGGCAGGAACATGAGCCCGAGTTGACACACGACCGCATCGAAGCTCTCGTCCCTGAACGCCAGCGTTTGCCCATCCATCAGAAACAGCGACGCCGGCTGGTTCGCTACCTTCGACGCCGCGATGCGCAGCATTGGCGCCGACACATCGATCCCAATGACCCTCCCGGTCGCCCCGACGCGAGACCCGGCGAGCGTGGCCGCCTCACCAGTTCCGGTCGCCACGTCGAGGACTCGATGGCCGGTGGCCAGACCGGCCTCCGCCAGCAGCGTCGGCACGTAGAGCCGGGACCATCGTCCTGAGAGCAGATCATAAGAGGCGGCGCCGGCATCGTAAGAGATCATCCCGCGCTCACCCCAGACCACATGACCCGTTGCGGA
>JBGQHJ010000220.1:0-5984 GCA_041497895.1 Methylomirabilia bacterium | reverse complement strand
GTCCCCCTTCGCGATGGGACCGTTGGGCACGAGGCCGCGTCCGCGCCACAGCTCCTTCACGATCGCCTCACGGTCGATCGCCAGCGACAGGGCCTGCTTGACCAGCGGGTTGTCGAGCGGGGGCCGCTTGCTGTTCACGCCCAGGACGTAGAGCCCGGCGTAGAGGGCCCCGGCGACCCGGGTCGAGGCGTTGCCGGTGACGCGCTCGGCCTGGTCGGGTGGCAGCTGCGTGATGATGTCGACCTCGCCCTTGAGCAGGGCCGCGATGCGCGGCGCGGTCTCCGGAATCGGCCGCATGATCCAGCGGTCCACGTCGATCCGTCCGCCCCAGTAGTCCGGGTTCGCGTCGAAGACCGCCCGGTCGTCCTTGACCCACGAGACGAAGCGCACCGGCCCGGTGCCCACCGGCTTGGCGTTGAAGGTGTCGTTGCCCACCGACTCGACGTACTTCTTCGGTACGATCTGGCCCCCGTAGAAGGCCAGGCGGGCGGGCAGGAGCGGGTCGGGCTTCTTGGTGGTGACGACCAGGGTGTAGGGATCCGGCGCGTCGATGTGGTCGATGGTGGAGAGCGCGGTCGCCACCATGGTCTTGGCCGCGGGGTCGTAGGTGCGCTCGATGCTCCACTTGGCGTCCGCCGAGGTGAAGGGGTCGCCGTTGTGGAACTTCACGCCCTGGCGCAGCTTGAAGCGCCAGGTGGTCGGCCCCTCGAGCTTCCACTCGGTGGCGAGCCCCGGGTAGAGCTTGCCGTCGGGATGGCGCGACGTGAGGTTGTCGAAGAGGTTGAACGAGACCCGGATGTCGTTCGACGACGTGCTGAAGTGCGGGTCGAACTTCGCGACGTCACCCCCCTGCGCGGTCACCAGCTCGCGCTTCTGGGTGGTCTGGGCCTGGCCGGCCGCGGGGCGGGACAGCGCCCCGGCAAGCCCGACCGCGGCGGCGCCTCTGAGCAAGTCACGACGGGTGACGTCCATGGTTGGGTCCTCCTGTGCCGACGGTCATAGGGGTATCCGCGGGCATTGTCAACCGGAGATTTGGCCGCGGCGCCGCTCCGTGACGAAGTGCTTGGCTCGCGTCCCGACTTCTGCGATTCTTCAGGCTCAGCGGACATGGCCAAGACCAAGCGCAGCGCCAAGCAAGCAAAGAAGCCCACCCGGAAGCCGGCCCGTCCCCGCGCCACTCCCGCCCCGGCCCCGGCGGCGGACCCCGAGCCCGAGAGCACGCTCCCCGCGGTGCGCACCGCGACGCCCGAGCGGGGGTTCGCAGCCCGCGTGAGACCGCCCGCTCCCAGCCCGCCGCTGCCCGCCTCGCGTCGGGCCATCTTCGTCGACGTGGAGAACTCGAGCCGCGCCGACCACGTCAGCCGGGTCCTCGACCACCTGGCCATCGACCGCCAGGAGCGCCGGGTCGACCTGATCGCGGTCGGGAACTGGCGCGTGATCGGGGCCGACAGCGCGCGGCTCCTCGCGCGGCGCGGCGCCCATCTCGTCCACAGCGCCCCCTCCACCGGCGTCAAGGACTGGAGCGATCTGCGCATCGCGGTGAGTGCCGGCGTGTGGCTCGGCAGCGCCCGGCCCGGCGACCTCATCGAGATCATCTCGGACGACCGTGCGTTCGACGCGGTCGGCGACGTGGCCGCGCTGCTGGGCGTCGAGTACCGGCGCCTGTCCTACCGCGGGCTCACCGGCCTCACCTCGACCGCGGAGCCGATCGAGCCGGAGGCCCCGGCCCCGCGCGAGGGTCACGGTCGCCGGGGCCGGCGCGGCCGGCGCCGCGGCCGCGGGGCGCGCCCGGAGCACCACGCCGGGCGCACGCCCGCACCGCCGCGCGCCCCCGTCCACCACGCGCCCGCCCCCGTGCACGAGCCAACCCGCGCGCCCGCCGAAACCGCCGCGCACACCGCGCCCCTCGACGAGCTGGTCGAGATCGTGCGCGAGCTGGCCGAGCGGGCACCCAACGGCGCGGTCCTGATCGACACCCTCGCCCGGACGCTCAAGGAGCGCGGCTTCAGCCGCCCGCCGGGCTCGCCGCGGCTCATCACGCGCCTGCGGCGGATCCACGAGCTCGAGGTGAGCCGCACCGGCATGATCACCCTGGTCGGCGCCGCCCCGGCCCCGGGCGGGGCGAGGAGCGACGAGGGACCGGAGCCCGAGGACGATGCCGCCGCCGAGGCCGAGACCGACGTCGGGCCCGAGCCGGGGAACGAAGCGGACGCGGAGGTGGGCGCGCCCCCGGCGGGCGGAGCCTCGTCGCGCCCGCGCCGCCGCGGCCGCCGCCGGCGCCGCGGGCGCCGCGGCGGAGGCGGCGGCACCCCGCCGCCGGCCTCACCCGCCTGACCCGCGGGGTCCTCGGCATGACCGACGGGCCCGCGTCCCGCACCTGGCTCTACCGGCACACGGCCGCCACCCGCCTGTCACACTGGATCACGGTGCTCTGCCTGCTCGTGCTCGTCCCGAGCGGGCTGCAGATCTTCAACGCGCACCCGACGCTCTACTGGGGCGAGCGCTCCGACGCGGAGCACGCGGTCCTCGCACTGCGCGCCGTCACCACCGACGACGATGAGCTCCGCGGCGTGACCGAGGTCTGGGGCCACCGCGTCGACACCACCGGGCTGCTCGGCGCCTCGACCGAGGACGGCGAGCGTGTCGCCCGCGGCTTCCCGGCCTGGGCCACCCTGCCCGGATCCCAGTGGCTGGCCATGGGCCGGCGCTGGCATCTCTTCTTCGCGTGGGTCTTCGTCCTCAACGCGGTCGTCTTCGGCCTCTACGCGATCCCGAGCCGCCACCTGACGCGCGATCTCCTGCCGGGCGGCCACGACCTGGCCGGGCTCGGCGCGTCGCTCCGGGATCACCTGCGCTTCCGCTTCCCCTCCGGCGAGCCGCGCTACAACGTGCTGCAGAAGATGGCCTATGTCTCGGTGGTCGTGGTCCTGGGTCCCCTGGTCGTCCTGACCGGCCTCGCGATGTCGCCCTGGGCCGACGCCTCGCTGCCGCTGCTGCCCGCGCTCTTCAGCGGGCGCCAGTCGGCCCGCACCGTGCACTTCGCGCTCACGTTCGCGCTGATCGGGTTCACGGTCATGCACGTCTTCATGGTGGCGGTCACCGGGATCGTCACCAACCTCCGTTCGATCATCACCGGCTGGGCGCGCGTCCATCACCACGGAGGCCACGATGGCTGAGCCCCGCCCGATCGACCGGCGTCGCTTCGTGCTGCGCGGCCTGGCCCTGGCCGCGAGCCCGCTCCTGGCCGGCTGCGACCGCCTCTCCGAGACGCGGTGGATCGCGCGGCTCCTGCAGGCGGGCGAGGGCCTCACCCACCGCGTGCAGCGTACGCTGACGCGGCGCCGCGCGCTCGCCCGCGAGTTCCCCGACTCGGCGCGCTCCGCGGTCTTCCCGGGCAACGGCACCACCGACCCCGGCACCGAGGCCTACCAGGCCCTGGCCGCGGCCGGCTTCGCGGAGTGGCGCCTCGAGGTGCGCGGGCTGGTCGAGCGTCCCGCGCGGCTGTCGCTCGCCGAGCTGCGCCGCCTCCCCGCCCGCACCCAGGTCACCCGCCACGACTGCGTGGAAGGCTGGAGCGCGATCGCCAAGTGGACCGGCGTGCGGCTCGGCGCGCTCCTCGACGCGGCCGGCGTGCGGCCGGAGGCCCGCTACGTGGTGATTCGCTGCGCGGACACGATGGAGGGCTCGGGCGATCCCTACTACGAGAGCCTCGACCTCGAGGACGCCTATCACGAGCAGACCATCCTGGCCTACGAGATGAACGACCAGGCGCTCCCGGTGGCCCAGGGCGCGCCGCTCCGGCTGCGGGTCGAGCGGCAGCTCGGCTACAAGATGGCCAAGTACGTGACGGCGGTCGAGCTCGTGGCCGGCTTCGACCACATCGCCCGCGGCCGCGGCGGCTACTGGGAAGATCGCGGCTACGAGTGGTACGCGGGGATCTGAGTGCCGACTCCGTCTCTCGCCGGCCAGGCTCAGACCGTGCTCGGCCCCATCGCCGGGGACGCGATGGGCATCACCCTGCCCCACGAGCACCTCCTGATCGACTTCGCGGTCATGTTCCGCGAGCCTGCCGCCGGCGCCGAGCGGGGGCTCTCCCGGCAGCCGGTGAGCCTGGCCAACCTCGGCTGGGTGCGACATCACTTCAGCTCCAACCTCGACAACCTCCAGCTGCTGGACGAGGCGGTGGCCCGCGACGAGGCCCTCCTCTTCAAGCTCGCGGGCGGCCAGACCTTCGTGGACCCCACCAATCGCGGCCTCGCGCGCGATCCGCTCGCGCTGGCGCGGGTGGCCCGCGCGACCGGGCTCAACGTCATCATGGGCTCCGGCTACTACGTCGCGGCGGCTCACCCGCCCGGCATGGACGCCCGGACCGTCGACGACATCACGCGCGAGCTGGTCACCGACCTCACCGTCGGAGTGGACGGCACCGGGGTGCGCGCCGGCTTCATCGGCGAGATCGGCACCACCTGGCCCTGGACCGACAACGAGAAGAAGGTCGTGCGCGCGGCGGTGGCGGCCCAGCGCGAGACCGGCGCCGCCCTCATGATCCACCCCGGCCGTCACGAGCGGCTGCCGCTGGCGATAGTCGATCTCATCCGGAAAGAGGGCGCCGACCTCGAGCGCACGATCATGTGCCACATCGAGCGCACGATCGCCGACCGCGCGGTGCTCCTCGAGCTGGCCGCCACCGGGGTGCGTCTCGAGTACGACCTCTTCGGCCTCGAGACGTCCTACTATCCATACAATCCCGCCTTCGACATGCCGAACGACGGCGAGCGAATGCGGCAGATCCTGTTCCTGATCGAGCACGGCCACCTGCCCCAGATCCTCATGTCCCACGACATCGCCTACAAGCACTGCCTCACGAAGTGGGGCGGCTTCGGCTATCACCACCTGCTCGTCAACGTGATCCCGCGCCTGCGCGACCGGGGCGCCGACGACCGGACCATCCAGACCTTGCTGGTCGACAACCCCCGGCGCGCGTTCACGTACGCCTGAGGGGCCAGAGGAGGACCGCCGATGCTCAGGGTCGATCGTCTCGTGGGCCCCCTCCTGATCGTCCTGCTGCTGGGCGCGCTCCCGGCCGGCGCCGAGGCTCCGCTCGGAGAGGTCACGGTCTCCTTCCACGTCACGCTGGCCCCGACGTGGTTCGATCCCTCGACCGCGCCCGCCCAGATCACACCCTTCGGCGTGCTCTACGCGGTCCACGACGCGCTGGTCCGTCCGCTGCCGGGGCAGAAGATGGGGCCGAGCCTCGCGGAGTCGTGGACCGAGAGCCCCGACGGGCTCGTCTACGAGTTCCGGCTGCGCCGCGGTCTCAAGTTCCACAACGGCGACCCGCTCACCACCGACGACGTCAAGTGGAGCTTCGAGCGCTACCAGGGCGCGGGGGCCCGCGAGTTCCGGTCGCGCGTGCGGCAGGTCGAGGTCGTCGACCCCCTCGTGATCCGCTTCCATCTGAAGGAGCCCTGGCCCGACTTCATGACCTTCTACGGCACCACCGCCACTGCGGCCGGGATCGTGCTGCCCCGCAAGTACGTCGAGCAGGTCGGGGCCGACGGATTCCGCCAGCGGCCGGTGGGAGCGGGCCCCTACAAGTTCCTCAGCCAGCGGCCGGGCGTGGATATCACCTTCGAGGCCTTCCCGGGCTACTGGCGGCACGCGCCCTACGTCAAGCGCCTCATCATGAAGAGCGTGCCCGACAGCACCACGCGGTTGACCATGCTCAAGAGCGGCGAGACCGACTACGCGCTGTTCCTCGACGGGCCCGAGGCCGAGGCGGTCACCCGCGATCCGCGCCTGCAGCTCGTGGCCACGCGCCACGCCTCGATCTTCTGGATCGAGTTCGCGGACCAGTGGGATCCCAAGTCGCCCTGGGCCGACCGGCGGCTGCGCCTGGCCGTCAACCACGCCCTCGATCGCAAGGGCACGAACGAGGCGGCCTGCCTCGGGCACTGCCCGCCCACTGGCGTCTTCGTGCCGCG
>JBGQHJ010000219.1:0-6008 GCA_041497895.1 Methylomirabilia bacterium | reverse complement strand
GGCGCGGCAGCGCTCGTCGCGGTCCGGCTCGAGCCGGCTGCACGCGGCGCCCTCCTCGCGGCCCACCGCTCGGCCGAGCCGGGGCACGCGCGCGTGCTCGACGCCCTCGGCCTCGAGCCCTACCTCGACCTCGGGATGCGTCTCGGGGAGGGCACCGGTGCCGCGCTCTGCATCGGCCTGGCCCGCGCCGCGGTCTCGGTGCTGACCGACATGGCGACCTTCAAGTCCGCGGGCGTGAGCGAGCGCGCCGACGGACCGGGCGCCCCGTGAGGCGCCTCGTCGTCGCGTTCGCGCTGGGGCTCGCGCTGCTGCCCGCGGCGGCCGGCGCGCTCACCGTCACCGACCAGACCGGCCGCCGGCTCGTCCTGCCCGCGCCGCCCGCCCGCATCATCTCCCTCGTGCCGAGCGTGACCGAGGTCCTCTACTCGATCGGGGCCCAGGATCGCCTCGTCGGGGTAACCGACTTCTGCGACTACCCCGCCGAGGCGCGCCGGAAGCCGCGGGTCGGCGGCATGCTGGCCCCGAGCCTCGAGGGCATGGTGTCGCTCAAGCCCGACCTCGTGGTGGCGACCACCGCGGGCAATCGCCACGAGACGTTCGAGCAGCTCGAGCGCCTCCGCATCCCGGTCTACGTGGTGAATCCGATCTCGGTGGCCGACGTGCTCGATCTCCTGGGCCGTCTCGGCCGGTTGACCGAGCGGACCGAAGCGGCGGATCGTGCGGTGGCGGTCCTGCGCGAGCGCATCCGCGCGGTGACCGCGCGCGTCGAGGGCCGGGCTCGCCCGCGAGTGCTCTACGTTCTCTGGCCCGACCCGCTCATCGTGCCGGGGCGCGGCTCGCTCGTGTCCGAGCTCATCACCCTCGCCGGCGGCGAGTCGGTCACGGCCGACGGCGGGCAGGGGTATCCCCGCTACAGCCTGGAGGCGGCCCTGGCGCGCAATCCGGAGGTCATCGTCCTGGCGAGTCACGGCTCGGAACAGAGCCCGCTGGTGCGCGCCCAGTGGGAGCGGTTCAGCCAGGTGCCGGCCATCGCGGCGGGTCGTCTCCACACGATCGACGGCAACCTGACGCACCGGTACGGCCCGCGCATCGTCGACGGCCTCGAGCGGCTCGCCCGGCTGATCCACCCCGAGGTTTTCGACCGGGCGGAGGTCCGATGAGCGAGCCCGCGCCGGCGTCCCGCGCCCGCCTCGCGGTCCTGCTCGGCGGGCTCGGTCTCCTGGTGATCGTGGCCGCCCTCGGCGCCCTGTTCGTCGGCAGCGCGAGGGTGCCGCCGCGCGACGTGCTGGCCGTGCTCACCGGGCGCATCCGGGGCGTCGACCAGGTCGTGGTGCTGAGCCTCCGGCTGCCCCGCATCCTGGCCGCCCTGCTGGCCGGCGGCGCGCTGGCGGTGGCGGGCGCCGGCTTCCAGGGTCTCGCCCGCAATCCGCTCGCCGAGCCCTCGGTGCTCGGGGTCTCGAGCGGGGCCGCGTTCGGGGTGGTCGTGGCCCAGGTCTTCGGCCTCGGCGGCAGCCTCGTGGAGGCGGTGGGGCTGGCCGCCTGCGCATTCGCCGGCGCCCTCGTGGCGGGTGGCGCGGTGTACTTGATCGCGTCCCGCGCCGGCGGCCTTCCGGTCCACACGCTGCTCCTGGCGGGGGTGATCGTCGGCATCTTCTTTTCTTCGGCGATCACGGTGCTGATCTCGGTCGTGGACTTCGATCGGCTCGGCGGGGTCGTGCACTGGCTGCTCGGCAACCTCGGTCCCGTCGCGCCGGGCAGCCTGGCCGTGTTCGCCGCGCTCACCGCGCTGGGCGGCTGGCTCGTGATCGGCGCCGCCCGCCGGCTCAATCTCCTCGCCCTAGGCGAGGAGAGCGCGCAGCAGCTCGGGGTGGACGCCCTGAGCCTGAAGCGCCGTATCTTCGCGGGCGCCGCGTTGCTGACTGCGGCCGCGGTGGCCTTCGCGGGGCCCATTGGCTTCGTGGGCCTCATCGTGCCGCAGAGCCTCCGGCTCCTGCTCGGGCCGGACAACCGGGTGGTGATCCCGGCGGCCCTGCTCGGTGGGGGCGCCTTCCTCCTGCTGGCCGACACGGTGGCCCGCAACGTAATCGCCCCCGCCGAGCTCTCGGTGGGCGTCATCACCGCGTTCTGCGGGACCCCGTTCTTCATCTATCTGCTCCGCACGCGCGCGGCGAATCCCCGCCTGTGACGCCGCTCCTGGACTGCCAGCGAGTGGCCTTCGCCTATCCCGCGCGGGACCCCGCGGCGGGGACCTTCGCGATCCGCGACCTGTCCTTCGAGGTGCGGACGGGGGAAACCTTCGGCGTGATCGGTCCCAATGCCTCCGGGAAGACCACGCTCGTCCGCCTGCTCTCGCGCGTGCTCGCGCCGTCCGGGGGCCGTATCCTGCTCGAAGGAGAGGACGTGACCGGACTCGGTCGCGCGGCGGTGGCCCGTCAGGTCGCGGTGGTGCCGCAGGACGTCCCGTACGGCTTCCCCCACACGGTGGAGGAGCTGGTGCTGATGGGGCGCTTCCCGCGCGCCCCCCATCGGTTCTTCGAGACCCAGGAGGACCGCGCGGCGGCGCGGCGGGCGATGGAGGCGGTCGGCGTGCTCGAGCTGCGCTCCGCCCTCCTGGACCGGTTGAGCGGGGGTGAGCGGCAGCGGGTGATGCTGGCCCGCGCCCTGGCCCAGGAGCCCCGCCTGCTGATCCTGGACGAGCCGACCGCCCACCTGGACCTGCGCTATCAGGCCGAGTGCGCCGGGCTCCTTCGCCGGCTCGCAGGGCAGCGGCGCCTCACCATCGTGCTCGTCTCGCACGACCTGGGGTTCGCGGCCGAGCTCTGCGATCGGCTCCTGCTCATGGCGGCCGGCGCCGCGGTCCGGGTCGGCCCTCCGGAGACGGTGATGGACGAGGCGGTCCTCGAGGCCGCGTACGGGTGCCGGGTGATCGTCGACAAGCACCCGATCAGCCGGCGGCCGACCGTGCATCTGGTGTACCCGGCGGACACCGACTGAGACTCAAAGTCACGAAGGAGGTGATAGCCAGCAAAGTCAGCTAGCACAATAAAATCGATCGCACTCCAAGGGAAGCAGGTGGCCCGGAGCAACGGGCGCAAGCCGGCACGGTCCCGCCACTGTGTGTGGGGAGTCTCGCCCGATCCCGCGAGGGAGCCACTGGGCCGCCTGTAGAGGCGTGCCTGGGAAGGCCGGGCCACGACGCCGATCCACGAGTCAGGAGACCTGGGTGCGATCGCCAGCGCCAACCCTTTCGAGGCAAAAGGAGTGGTCGATGCGAACGTGTCCGGTGTGGCTTCTCGTACTGTGCCTGTCGGCGCCGGCGGCGGCGATGGGGCAGGAGCAGAAGATCGTGGACCCGGTGGTGGTGACGGCGACCAAGGTGGCGACCCCGTCGGAGCAGCTGGGCGCCTCCATCAGCGTGGTGAACGGGGACGACTTCCAGACCCTGCACTATCCGACCGTGGACGAGGCCCTCCGCAGCGTCCCCGGGGTGGAGATCCGCCGCTCCGGCTCCTACGGCAAGACATCGAGCATCACCATCCGGGGGGCCAACGCCAACCAGGTGCAGGTCCTGGTCGACGGGGTGCGGGTGAAGAGCCCAACCCTCGGGCAGGTGGATCTCTCCGACCTCTCCCCGGACCTGATCGAGCGCATCGAGATCATCCGGGGCGCCCAGTCCACGCTGTACGGCGCCGACGCCATCGGCGGCGTGGTCAACATCATCACCCGCAAGGGCACCGGCGGGCCGTTCCAGGCCTCGGTGCAGCAGGAGGGGGGCAACTACGACACCCTCGCCACCCGGGCCACCGTGAGCGGAGCCTGGAAGATCCTAAATTACGCGCTGTCGGCCTCCCACTTCGAGAGCAACGGCCAGTCCCAGAACGACGGGACCGACGTCAACGCGCTCAGCGCGCGAATCGGCGCCACGCTACCGTGGAGCTCCTCCCTCGACTTCGTCTTTCGCTACAACAAGAGCGACAGCGGGGTGCCGGTGAAGGGAGTGTTCCCGGGCCCCCAGCCGATCCTCCCGATCATCAACCCCAACGCGCACCAGGAGTCGGAGACCACCATCTTCAGCTTGGAGGGCAAGACCCGGCCGGTGGAGTGGTGGGAGACCCGAGGCCGCCTCTCTCGCTACGAGAACAGCGCGGGCTTCCAGGACCCGGCCGACCCCGGCGTGGACTTCGATTTCCCCGCGTTCTCCCAGGTCGACGTGGTGCGAAAGGAGGCGGAGTGGGTCAACTCGTTCTTCCTCGGCAAGTGGAGCACCAGCAGCGTCGGCCTCGAGTACCGGCGGGAGGAAGGCGAGAACAAGGGAGTCTTCCGCGCCGCCACCGAGACCCAGTCGGCCTTCTTCGAGCAGCAGCTGCGCTTCTTCGACCGGCTGTTCGTCACCGGCGGCTTCCGGGTGGAGGATAATAGCGTCTTCGGCACCACCACCACCGAGCGCGGCTCGGTCGCTTTCCTGGTCAAGGAGACGGGTACGCGGCTCCACGGCAGCGCGGGGACCGGGTTCCGCGCGCCCACCTTCAACGACCTCTTCTTCCCCGCCTTCGGCAATCCCGACCTGCAGCCGGAGAAGAGTCTTTCCTACGACTTCGGGGTCGACCAGAAGCTCTGGAGCAACCGGATCCGGCTCGGCCTGACCTACTTCCAGAACAACTTCAGCAACCTGATCACGTGCTGCGCCCCGCTCCCCACCGCGCCCTTCGGGGGGCCGGTCAACGTGGGCCGCGCCCGCAGCGCGGGCATCGAGTTCACATCCGAGGTGGACGTGCTCCCCAACCTGGTGGCGTCGCTGAACTACACCTACACCGACTCCGAGAACCTGGCCACCGACCGACCCCTGCCGCGGGAGCCGCGGCATCGCTGGAACATCGGCCTCACCTGGGAGCCGATCCCGCGCCTCTCCCTGTTCACCCAGGTCCACGTGGTGACCGAGCAGTTCGAGTCGTTCGGTGAGGTGTACAACAGCGGCCACACGCGGGTGGACGTGGGCGGAACCTGGCGTATCCTCGACCAAACCGGGTGGCTGCGGAAGCTCGAGCTGACCGCCCGCATCCAGAACCTGCTCAACGAGGGCTACGCCGAGGTCCGCGGGTTCCCCGCGCTCGGCATCAACGCCCTCGTCGGGCTGCGGGCGTCGTTCTAGGGGAGGACGCGATGATCGCCGGGGTGTCCGTCGAGGCGGGGCGGGAGGCGGTGGTGCTCGTGAGCGAGCGGCCCCTGCGCGTCCTGTCGTCGGCGGTGCACCACGGCGGCTTCGTGGACGCGCGCGCGGTGGTCAACCTGCACGTGGACAAGAACGACCCCTGCGCGGATCCGGCCGGGATGATCGCGACCTACGGCCGCCGCGCGGGCCTGCCGGGGCCCTGGGTAGGGCTCCTCACCGGGGCCCTCACCGAGCGCGCCGGGATCGCAGAGGAGGTCGCCGAGCAGGTCCGGGCGCTGGCGGTCACCACCGTGGGGCTCAGCAACCCGGTCGCGGCGGGTCACTCGCCGATCGCGACGTGGGCGCCCTCCACGATCAATATCGTGGTGGTGGTCGATGCCGATCCGGAGCCCGCCGCGCTCGTCAACGCGATCATCACCGCGACCGAGGTCAAGGGCCTGGCGCTGCGGGCGGCCGGCCTCGTGGTCGAGGACGGTCTCGCGGCCTCCGGCACCTCGACCGACGCGGTCGTGATCGCGGCCACCGGCCGGGGCGCGCCCGCGCGCTTCGGCGGGCCCGCGAGCCCGCTGGGCTGGGTCGTGGCCCGCGCGGTCAAGGCCGCGCTCGATCGGAGCATTCGCGACTGGCAGGAGCGCCACCCGTGAGTCCCGTGGCCCGCGCGGGCGGCGTCGCCCTCTCGCTGGTGGCACACGCGGCGGTGGCGGTCCTGCTCCTCACCCTGTCCGCGGCGGACTGGAGCCGGCCCCTGTTCGTGGACCTGGTCGAGCGGGCGGAGTCGCCCGGTGCCTCCGCGGCGGGGACACCGGCCCGGAACGCTCCCGCGGCCCGATCGCCAGAG
>JBGQHJ010000218.1:0-6018 GCA_041497895.1 Methylomirabilia bacterium | reverse complement strand
CCCGCTCGGTTTCTTCGTCAGGGTTTGAATCTGGGGTCCAGTAGGTCCCTCAGCGCGTCGCCCAGCAGGTTGATGCCGAGGACGGCGAGGAGGAGGGCGGCGCCGGGGAAGAAGGCGACCCAGGGGGCCGAGACCAGGAAGGTTTGGCCTTCGGCCAGCATGGCGCCCCAGGAGATCGTGGGGGCCTGGGCGCCCAGGCCCAGGAACGAGAGACCGGCTTCGGCGATCATGTTGCCGCCGACGCCGATGGTGGCGGCGACGATGATCGGGCCGATCGCGTTCGGCAGGAGATGGCGCACCAGGACCGTCGCGTGCCGGACGCCGAGGGCGCGGGCGGCCTGCACGTAGTCGCGCTCCTTCAGCGAGAGCACTTCGCCCCGTACGACGCGCGCGATGGTCGTCCAGCCGAGCGCCACCAGGACCAGCGCCACCTTGTCGAGCCCCGGCCGCTCGAAGACGGCGATCAAGCCGATGGCGAGGATGAGCGACGGGAAGGCCATCACCACGTCGGTGACGCGCATCAGCGCCGAGTCGCGCCAGCCGCCGCAGTAGCCGGCCAGCAGCCCCACCGCGACCCCGAGGGTGGCCGCTACCACCTCGACCCCGAGGCCGAGCGCGAGGGAGACGCGGCCGCCGTGGAGCACGCGCGAGAGCAGGTCGCGCGCCAGCGCGTCCGTGCCGAACGGGTGCGCGGGCTCCGGCGGATGCAGCATGCCCTGGCTCAGCGCGGTCGGCACCGCCCCGGGATCGTAGGGGGAGAGCCACGGGGCGAGGAGGGCGGAGAGCGCGAAGAGACCGGCGAGCGTCCCGCCGACGATCACGCGACCGCGACGCCAACCGACCCTCACCCCGGCTCGCTCCCTGGAAGGGAGAGGGAGCAAGCTAGCGGCCACGGCGGATCCTCGGGTCGATGACGAGATAGGCCAGGTCGACCACCAGGTTCGCGAAGACGTAGATCACCGCGAAGACCAGCACCGCGCCCATCACCACGGGCAGATCGCGCTGTCCCACCGCGGCCACCAGCATCCGTCCGAGCCCGGGCCAGGCGAACACGGTCTCGGTCAGCGGCGCGCCGACGAGCAGGTCGGCGAGCCCGATGCCGATCACGGTGACGACGGGGATCAGGGCGTTGCGGAGGGCGTGCTTGGCGACGACGAGCCACTCGGCGAGCCCCTTGGCGCGCGCGGTCTGGATGTACTCCTGGCGGATCACCTCCAGCAGGCTCGACCGGGCCATGCGGGCGATGGTTCCGGTGTGGATCGCGCCCAGGGTCAGCGCGGGGAGCACGAGATAGGCCCAGGCGCCGTCGCCGTAGCCCGAGACCGGCAGCCACCCGAGCAAGACCGCGAAGAGCAGCGAGAGCATCATGCCCAGCCAGAACACGGGCGTGGAGATGCCGAGCACGGCGGCACCCATCAGGAGCTGATCGAGCAGCCGGCCCGGCCGGAGCGCGGCCGCGACGCCCGCGCCGAGGCCGACGACGATCGCGATCCCGGTGGCCGCGAGGGCGAGCCGCCCGGTGGCGGGCAGCCGCTCGGCGATGATCTCGCCCACCGGCCGCTGCTGGTGATACGAGGTGCCCAGGTCACCGCGGAGCAGGCGGGCCATCCAGGCCGCGTAGCGGACGTGAATGGGCCGGTCGAGCGCGTAGTCGCGGCGGATCTGCTCGACCAGCTCGGGGTCGGCGCGCTGGCCCAGCATGGCCCGCGCGGGATCGCCCAGACCCACCGCGGTGAGCGCGAACACGAGCACGCTGACACCCAGCAGGACCGGCAGCAGCGCCAGCACGCGCTTGGCCGCCGGCTCCAGCAGCTCACTCAATCTTCACCTTGCGGAGCGGAGCGAGGAACTCGGGCGCGGTGGAGAGCGGCGAGCGCTCCAGGCCCTTCACGCTCGGCCGGATCAGGGCCCGGCTCGCGTAGTGGTAGAGCGTGATCCAGGCGCCGTCGTCGAGGATCCGCTGCTCCGCGCTCTGATACAGCTTGATGCGCGGGAGCCCCGCCGGCATCGCGTCGGCCTGGTCGAAGAGCCGGTCGAGGTCGGGGCTGCGGTAGCGCGACGTGTTGCCCGCCGCGCCGACGTTCCGGGAATGGAACAAGACGGTCAGGAAGTTCTCCGGATCCGGGTAGTCGGCGATCCAGCCCTGCCGGAACATCGTCACCGCGCCCTCGTCCACCACCTTGATATGCGCGGCCCAGTCGAGGCGCCGCAGTTCAAGCGTGATGCCCACCTCCTTGAGCTGGGCCTGGAGCAGCTCCGCGATGCGCTGGTTCAGGTCGCCGGTGTTGAAATGATAGGTGATCGGCGGCAGCCCGCGGCCGCCCGGGAAGCCGGCCTCGAGCAGGAGCTGCCGGGCCCGCGCGCGATCGAAGCCGGGCGCGGTCACCGCCGCGTTGTAGCCGGGGAGCGACGGCGGCAGGATCCCCTTCCCGGCGATCACGCAGCCCTCGAGCAGCCCCTCCACCACCGCGGTCGGATCGATGGCGTGCGCCACGGCCAGACGCACCCGGCGGTCGTTGAAGGGCGGCTTCTCGACGTTGAACCGCACCGCGTGGGTGCCGAGCGTGGGCCAGATGGCCACCTGCCCCTTCAGCACGGGATCGGCCTTCACGGCGCGGCAGTGGCCGGTCGGGATGTCGCTGACGTCGAGATTGCCGGCCTTGTAGTCGTTGAAGCGGGTGATCTCCGCCGGGATGATCCGGAAGATCACCCGCTCCAGGTGCGGCGCCCCGCGGAAATGGTCTGCGAAGGCCTCGATCACCACGCGGTCGTCGCGCCGCCATTCTTTCAGGCGAAACGCCCCGGTCCCGACGGGCCGCGTGGCGAAGGCGGCGCCCAGGCGCTCGGTCTCCTCTCGCGGCACGATGGACGCTGCGTCGTACGCCATCAGGAAGAGGAACGGGGCGAAAGGGGCCTCGAGCGTGAGCTCGACGGTACGCTCGTCCAGGACGCGCACGCCCGGAATCTCGCCCGCGGCCCCCTTGATGAAAGCGGGCGCGCCCACGAGCTTCTCGAACACCCACGGGCGCTTGCCCCGCGCGGCCCGCTCGAAGGAGAACTTCACGTCCGCCGCCCGCATGAGACGGCCGGTGTGGAACTTCACGCCGGGGCGGAGCACGAAGGTGTAGACGCGCTGGTCGCGCGAGACCGTCCAGCGCTCGGCCAGGGCCGGCACCGGCTGCAGCCGCTCGTCCAGCTCCACGAGCGTGTCGAAGAGCTGCCGCACCACCGCCGAGGACGTGGTGTCCGTGGCCTGGGCGGGATCGAGCGTCGGTGGATCGGCGATGAAGACGCCGCGCAGCGTCCCCGCCGGCTTGCCGCCCTCGGCGCCCGCCGGCCCGGCCGCCAGGAGCAGGCACAGGAGCGACAGGAGCCGCCCGCCCCTCATCGTCCCGTGCCCGGCGCGGGCGGTAGTGCGGGGGCCGGCTGGTCGATCCAGACCCGGTCGAGGCGGGGGCTGCCGCTCGGGTGCAGGCGCAGGTTGCGCACCTCCGGACGGATCACCGCCCAGTGCATGCGCACGTAGAGCGGGACCCACGGCATCTCCTCCGCCAGCATGGTCTGGGCCCGGAAGTAGAGGCGCTGGCGCTCGGGCCGGAAGGAGACCTGGCTGGCTCGGATCAGCAGGTCGTCGAGGGTGCGATTGCGATAGAACGACATGTTGAGCGCGGCGGGCCCCTTGCTGGCTCCCTCGCTGCTCGAAAGCGGATAGAGCAGGAAGTGCGGGTCGCCCGCCTCCACCCGGGCCTCGAGCAGCGCCATCTGATGCTGACCCGTCCTGGCCAGCTGGGCCGCCGCCTCCGGCGTCTCCACCTGGATGGGGACGGAGATGCCGGCGGTGGCGAGCGCCGCTCGGATCGCCTCGGCCACCCGCGACTGGTCGCCCGCCTTGCCTCCGTCGCCGATGAGCAGCCCCGCCGAGGTGCCGCGCGGGAAGCCCGCCTCCTCCAGGAGGCGCTTGGCGGTGATGGAATTGGCCTCCAGCACCGGCGGGCCGTCGCGGCGGCCCCAGACCCCGAGCGGCAAGAACGCAAACAGCGGGACGCCCACCTGGCTGACCGCAGGCGCGAGCAGAGCGGGATCGAGCGCGGCCGCCACCGCCTTGCGGGCCTTGACCCGGTTGAATGGCTCCCGCTCGCTCTCGAGCGCGAGATAACCGATGCGCCAGCTCGGGATCGCGAGCACGCCCGACGGACGCGTCGGCGCGGCGCCGGTGAGCAGGACGTCGATGGCCTGCGCCTCGATCATCGCCTCCCCGCGGGCATCCTCCCCCGTCTCGACGAAGATCAACCGCGTCGAGCGGGGCGGCCCTCCCCAGTAGCCGGGGTTCGCGTCGAGCACCACCCGCCCCTGGCTCGCCTCCGTCAGGGCGAAGGGGCCCGTGCCGATCCACCGCTGACCGAGGCTGCCGGCCAGCACGATCGAGAACGCCGGGTGGGCCAGCACCGCCGGCAGGGGGGCGTAGGGCAGCAGAAGACTGATCTGGACCGTCCGGACGTCCAGGGCCCGGATCTCCTTCACGACGCCCGGGGTGCCGCGCACCAGCCGGGGCGCGGCCACATTCGGGCTCGGCGCGTGGGGAGCATTCGGCTGGATGACTCGATCGAGGCTCTCCACCACGTGCTGGGCGGTCAGCGCGGTCCCGTCCTGGAAGCGGACGCCGTCCCGCAGCCGAAGCGTCCACACGAGGCCGTCCCGGGAGACCGACCACTGCGTCGCGAGGCCCGGCTCGATGTCGCTGGTGACGTCGCGGTACTGCACAAGGGTGTCGAACATCTGGCGCGCGATGATCGAGACCGACCCCTCGAGGGCGGTGGCCGGGTCGAGCGAGGACGAAATGGACGGAAGCCCGACGCGCAGCACGCCGCCCTGCGCCAGGGCGCCGCCGGTCAGACCGAGAATGATCGTGGCCGCCATCACGATCGGTCGGCACACGCTCGACATGGTCGTTGTTATACCACCGCGCGCAGTGTCCTCTGTTCTGACATGGCCCCGGACGGGCCGGGCCCGGTGTCCCCGGCGGAGGGACTGACGCTCCGAGGCACCGAACCGGCAAGAATTGCTTGGTGAGCTTCGCGGAGGGCCGTGTCGGACGCCCGACCATCGCGGGCTGACCGAGGAGCATGACGCGCGCTCCTCCGGCGTTGCGACGCGAGGTTCCCTCTGCGCGATGTGTAGCCACTTTCTCAGCGAGTTGCCCATCGGTTGTGCCATCGTGCGCAACCGCAGCGGCGGCGCGCGACCGAACTCGCGGAATGACCGCGCAGACGGCGGTGCTGGGACGGAGCCGGCTGTGAATCACCTGGCACCGAACCTGCTTCCGCCTAGCGCAGAGGGGATCGCCGCCTCGTCCGGGTGAGGTAGGGCGGCGAGGAACTACCCTCGGGCAGCCCCGGTTTCACTCGGTGACAGCGATAGGTGATCGCCACGGAGGGAATCGGAGAAAGTGAAATGAAATCAATGGCTCCCGAGGGCAAATTGGGGCCTATTCGCTTGACTTACCGCGAAACGGGCTCCTATACTGAGGTCGCCTTTCGGAGGTTTGCGCGGAGCGCGCAATGGAGCGCTCGGGGAAGTGCCCGATGGTTCACCCGGAAAGGAATGGGCGAACATGAAGGAGTTCGACAAGAAGGGCAACCCTAGCCGGGAGCCTTCGTCCGAAGGGATGAAGGG
Source organism: Methylomirabilia bacterium (assembly GCA_041497895.1). GTDB lineage: Bacteria > Methylomirabilota > Methylomirabilia > Rokubacteriales > CSP1-6 > CAMLFJ01. The sequence continues at coordinate 345 of JBGQHJ010000218.1, read as the reverse complement.
GCTCTCGAAATTCCTCCCCATGACCGACTCGAACTACCGGCGGCGCCTCACCGAGTACGAGGTCCAGGTCCAGGACCTCCAGGCCTACGTCCGCTCGCTCGAGGCCGAGACCGGACGGCTGCGCAAGAAGCTCGAAGACGCCCCCAAGGAGTTCATGATCCTCGAGAACAAGCTGCGCGAGGCCAATCGTCAGCTCGTGCAGGCCTTCAACCAGAACGAGAAGCTCGTCAACGCGCTCTACGAGGCGCGCGAGCAGATCACCTCGCTGAAGGAGGAGGTGGACAAGCTCTGCGCGCCGCCTTCGACGTACGGCGTCTACCTCTCGGTCAACGAGGACGGCACCGT
>JBGQHJ010000217.1:0-6099 GCA_041497895.1 Methylomirabilia bacterium | reverse complement strand
GGCGCCCTCTCGCCGATGCGGAGCCGCGCGCCCGAGGGCTGCCGGCCGTTCGCGGCCGACCACAACGGCCCGGTGCTCGGCGAGGGCGCCACGTTTCTCGTGCTCGAGGAGCGGGAGGCTGCGCGGGCCCGCGGTGCGCGCATCGTGGCCGAGATCGCGGAGGCGGTCTGGGGCAACGTGCCGACCGTGCCCCACACCGGCCACCCTCGTCGGCGGGACGCGGGCTCGCCGGTAGCGCGATTCCTCCGCGACCGCGCCACCGGGCCCTTCGAGCGCTGCTACGGGGCCGGCAACGGCGACCCGGCGGTCGACGACTGGGAGCGCGCGCTCCTCGAGCGGGACCTCGGCGGCCGGGCCGGCCTCCTCCCGCCGGTCTCGCTGGCGCCGCTCTTCGGTCAGCACGGCGGTCTCGGCGCGCTGCGGGTGGGCGCGGCCGCGCTCGACGCCGAGCGCGGGGCGGCCTCGGTGCTGGTACACGGCATCGCGCGGGGCGGCTGCCGCACCGCCCTGGTGGTGGAGCCGCCCCGGTGAGCGACGTCCTGATCGTGATCCCGGCCTACAACGAGGTGGCCACCATCGCCGACATCGTGGAGCGCGCGCGGCTGCACGGTCCGGTGCTGGTGGTGGACGACGGCTCCACCGACGGCACCGCCGCGGCGGCCGGCGCGGCCGGCGCGGCGGTCGTCTCGCTCGGAGCCCGGCGGGGCAAGGGCGCGGCCCTCCGCCGCGGCTTCGCGGAGGCCCTCCGACGGGGCGTGTCCCGCGTGGTGACCCTGGACGGCGACGGGCAGCACGAGCCGGACGAGATCCCGCGGTTGCTGAAGGTCGCGATCGAGGAGCCCGACGCGGTGGTGATCGGCGGGCGGCTGGCCGGGCTCGCGGAGTCCCCCGCGCGTGTCATCCCGGTGGGGCGGCTCGCCGCGCTGCGGGTGGCCGGCTTCTTCATCGACTGGCTGAGCGGCGCCCCGGTGGCCGACACCCAGTCCGGCTTTCGCGTGTACCCGGCGACGCTGCTGTCCGCGGTGAAACCGCGCCGCGGGGGGTTCGTGCTCGAGACCGAGATGCTGCTGCGCGCCGCCGACCGGGGGACGAGCCTTCGGGAAGTGCCGATCACCCCGATCCACTTCGAGGACCGGCGCAGCCGCTTCCGTCCCGCCCGCGACGGGCTCGCGGTGGGGAGTTACCTGGCCGGGCGAATCGTCGGACGGTGGGCGCGCGAGGCCGCCGCCGGCGCGGCGTGGCTGGTCGGCATCTTCAGCCCGACCCGGCTCCGGGCGCGGCACCGGGAGATGTACCAGTTCGCGGCGCCGCACCGCTCGCACGCGCCGGGCTGGGCCCTCGCGATCGGAGCCTTCGTCGCGGACCGCGTCCTCCGCACCGTCGAGCGCGGCTGGCACTCGGACCACGCACGCGGCCTGCGCATGGCCGCGCTCGCCACCGCCGCGACGCCGCTGCTGCTACCGCTGGCCCTCGGTCGGCGCGCGCTCGCCGCTCTCGGGCTCGACTGCCTCACCCCGGTGGTGCGGCGGTTCTACCCGCAGGAGGCGCTGGCCGGCACGCTCGAGGCGCCGGGGCCGCGGCCGGCCGGTGCCGGGCGGCCCGCCGACTACGACGTGCTGGTGGTCGGGGGCGGGCCGGGCGGCTCGAGCGCGGCCACCTTCCTCTCGCGCGGCGGGCTCCGGGTGGCGCTCGCGGAGCGTGAGAGCTTCCCGCGCTTCCACGTGGGCGAATCGCTCCTGCCCGCGAACATGCCGGTGCTCGAGCGCCTCGGCGTGCTCGACGCGGTGAAGGCGCGCGGCTTCCTCGTGAAGTACGGGGCCTACTTCCACGACCAAGACATGGACCTGGGCTACCAGTTCTTCTTCCGCGAGGGGAAGCCCTGGCCCTCGTACACCTACGAGGTGCAGCGCGGCGAGTTCGACAAGATCCTGCTCGACCACGCGGCCGGGCAGCCGAACGTTACCCTGCTGCAGCCCACCACCGTCGAGCGGGTGGCCTTCGACGACGAGGGCGTCACCGCCTCCGTCTCGGACGCGGCCGGCACGCGGGAGATCCGCGCGCGCTTCCTGGTGGACGCGAGCGGGCGCGACGCCTTCATCGCCACCCGGCACGGTCGGCGCCGGCCCATCGAGGGCCTCGGCAAGGTGGCCCTCTTCGCCCACTTCCACGGCGGCCGCCGCTGGCCCGGAAAGGAGGCCGGCAACATCCGGATCTTCAGCTTCCAGCCGGGCTGGTTCTGGTACATCCCGTTCCACAACGGCACCAGCAGCGTGGGCTGCGTGCTCCACGCGCGCACGGTGCGCGGGCGCGAGAGCAACCTGGAGCAGCTCTACGAGTCGCTGATCGTGCAGTGCCGCGGCCTGGTGGAGGCCCTCGACGGCGCGCCGCGGATCACCCCGGTGCACAGCGCGGCCAACTTCTCCTACCAGACCGAGCCCGCGGTGGGCGACCGCTTCGTCTGCGTGGGCGACGCGATCGCGTTCCTGGACCCGATCTTCTCCTCGGGCGTCTACCTCGCCACCCAGTCCGCCGAGCTCTCCGCGCGCGAGATCCTGCAGGCGTTCCGCGAGAACCGCTTCGAGGCGCGGCGCTTCCGCGCCTACCAGCGGGTCATCCGTCGGGGCATGCAGCCCTTCCAGCGCTTCATCCGCAACTTCTACGATCCCTCGTTCACCGAGATGTTCCTCAAGCCGCGCGAGTTCGCGGGCATGGTGGACGGGGTCACCGGGGTGCTGGCCGGGGGCGCCTTCCTGCGGATGACGTTGCGGATGCGACTCTCGCTCGAGGTCTTCTTCACGATCGTCCGGATCAATCGCTGGGTGCGCCGCCGCCGCGGTCTCGCCACCGAATCCCGCTTCAAATGGTAGCGATCGGCCGCCTCCTGCCCAAGAACTACCTGTTCACGATCCTGGGCATCGCGGTGGGCGTGGCCGGGCTGGTCGCGCTGGGCGCGATGGCCGAGCGCATCACCCGCTTCATCGACGGTGGCGATCGCTTCGTGCTCGGCCAGATCTCGGTGGCCGGCGAGGGGATGGGCATGGGCACCGGCTTCACCGCGGGCGGCCTCCTCCGGGCCAGCCGGATCGAGCAGATCGCGCGGGTGCCGGGCGTGGCCGCGGTGCAGGCGCAGGTGATGCTGCCGCTCAATCCCACCACGTCGCAGTTCCTGACCCTCACCCAGGAGCTGATCCTGGGTGTGGATCCCGGGGTTCCGATGTCGAACCGGCAGATCCGCGAGCTGCCGGTGCGGAGCGGCCGGTTCCTACGAACGAACGACCGGGGCGTGGCGGTGGTGGGCGCGGACTTCGCGGCGGCCCGGAAGCTCGCCCCGGGCGGCCGTCTCGAGCTGGCCGCCGGCCGGGTCTTCGAGGTGGTCGGGGTGCTCGACAAGACGCTCACCGCGCCGGACCGGTTCGTGATCGTCCCGCTCGACGACGCGCGGGACCTCTGGCTGCGCCGCGATCCGCTGCTCGTGCAGGTCTTCGCGGGCGGGGCGGGCGGCATGACCCGGGCCGACCTCAACACCGGGGCCGCGGTGGCGTGGGCCGACGGGGTGGATGCCGACGATCTCGCGCGGCGCATCCAGGCCACCGTGCCCGGGCTGAACGTCACGATCCCGGGCGAGCTGAGCCGCCTCCTGCGCCAGTCCACCGCGTTCTTCTCCGCGCTGCTCTTCGGCATCGGAGTGCTCGGGCTCGTGATCGGCGGGCTCTCGCTCTCCAACACGGTGACCGCGGCGGTGTTCGAGCGGATCCGCGACTTCGGCATCAAGCGCGCGCTCGGGGCCACCGATCTCCAGCTCCTGCGCGAGATCCTGGGCGAGGCCCTCGGGGTCTCCATCTCGGGCGGGGTCATCGGGGTGGGCCTGGCCCTGGCCATCGGCACCATGGTGGACGCGCGCGTGCTGCGGGACGGCCAGCAGCTCTTCCTCTTCTCGCCGCGGCTCCTGGCCTTCGCGATCGCGTTCTCGGTGATCCTGGGCGGGCTGGCCGCGACCTACGCCACCCTGCGGATCGTGCGCCTGTCGCCCGCCGAGGCCATCCGGCGGGGGACCTGAGCGGGCCGCGATGCTCGTCCGGGCGATCGGCCTGAGCAAGACCTTCCGCGGCCCCGACGGTGCGCCGGTGCCGGTGCTCGACGGCGTGGACGTGGAGGTGAAGCCGGGCGAGTTCGTGGCGGTGGCGGGTGCCTCCGGTTCCGGCAAGTCCACCCTGCTCAACCTGCTGGGGCTGCTCGAACCCGCCGACCGCGGCGAGATCTGGCTCGACGACGTCTGCGTGAGCCGGCTCTCGCGCCGGGCCCAGTGCCCGGTCCGCGGCCGGTCGATCGGCTACATCTTCCAGGCGTACCTGCTGATCGCCGGGCTCACCGCGCTCGACAACGTGCTGCTGGCCGCCCGCTACGTCGGCCGCTCGCGCAGCGAAGCGCTGCCGGCCGCGCGCGCGCTGATGGAGCGGCTCGGGGTGGCCCACCGCAGTGGCCACTACCCGTCCCAGCTCTCGGGCGGGGAGCAGCAGCGGGTGGCGTACTGCCGGGCCGTGCTCAACGGGCCGCCGCTCGTGCTCGCCGACGAGCCGACCGGCAATCTCGACGACGGTCACGCCGGGGTGATCCTCTCGGAGCTGCGCGGACTGTGTCGCGAGCGCGGCGCCTCGGTTATCCTTGTGACGCACCGGGCCGACGCGGCCGCCCTCGCGGACCGCACGCTGCGCCTGCGCGCCGGGCGGCTCGAGCCTGGAGGAGGCGGGGGAACGACATGACCACGCGACGCGCGACCGTCACGCCGCGGAGGCTCGCGGAAGAGCGCATCCCCGAGACCGACGACCGGTCGGTCGAGAAGCGGATCCTGGACGAGATCGGCCCCTCGCTCTAGTGGCCGTTCTGCGCGACGCCGGCGTCGCCGTCGTGTCCATGATCGGCCTGGCCGCCGTGCTGCTCGCCCCGGGCCTGGGGCGGGCTCCGCTCGACGATCCCGGCGAGGGCCAGCACGCCGAGATCGCCCGCGAGATGCTCGGCGGCAGCTGGATCGCCCCGCGACTCAACGGAGTGCGCTACTTCGACAAGCCGCCGCTGCTCTACTGGCTGACCGCCGTGTCGTTCCGGCAGTGGGGGCTCACCGAGGGCGTGGCACGCCTCGCCCCGCTGCTGGGCGGGTTGCTGGCGGTCGCGGGCACGACCCTGCTCGGCGTCCGGCTGCTCGGACCGGGCGGCGGCCTGCTGGCCGGCGCCGCCTTGCTCTCGTGCGCGCTCTTCGCCGCGTTCGCGCGCTACCTCCGGCCGGAGACCCTGTTCGTCGCGGCGATCCAGTGGGGGTTTGCTGGGTTGCTGTGGCGGTCGAGTGCGGACGCCGCTTTACTTCCTGTAGGCTCTTCAGCTGCGGGGGCCCGGAAATGGCCCCCGCACTCCCCCAGTGGCGGGCAATCCGAGGGGCCCCCGCACTCCCCCGGTGGCGGACAACCGGATGCGACGAGCTTCTTGGGGCCTGGGTCCGGGTGGGCCGTTCTGGGCTGCACGGCGCTTGGCTTCGCCGCGCTCGCGAAGGATCTGCTCGGGATGCTGGGTCCGCTGGCCGCGGTGGCGGCGGCGCTCTGGTTCGCGGGACGGTTGCGGCCGGTGTGGGCGTGGCTCCCGATCGGCGGCGTGGTCGCCATGCTCGCGCTGGGCGTGGGCTGGTATGCGGCGGTGGCCGTGGCCGAGCCCTCCTTCCTCTGGTACACCGTGGTCGACAATCACGTCCTGAACGTGGCCCGCATGCGGGTCTTCCCCGACGAGGACGTGCCGCTCTCGGCGCTCGAATTCTTCGCCGCGGCCGGCTTCGGCGCCTTTCCGTGGATCGTCGCGGCGGCGGCGGCGGTGGCCGCGCTCGCGCGCCGCCGCGCGTGGCGTGATCCCGTCGAGGCGCCGTGGGTCGCGCTCACGATCTGGGCGGTGGGCGTGCTCGGGTTCTTCACACTCTCGCCGTTCAAGCTGCCCCACTACGGACTGCCGGCCTACCCGGCGGTGGCGCTCCTGGCCGCGCGTGCCTGGCGCGAGGCGGCCCCGCGCCCGCTGGGGCTGATCGCGGCGCATCTCGTCCTGTTCCTCGCCCTCGGGGCGGGG
>JBGQHJ010000216.1:0-6196 GCA_041497895.1 Methylomirabilia bacterium | reverse complement strand
TGGGCGAGCACGGCTCCCAGCATGACCCGCCGCTCCTGCGGCGTCCACGGGGCCTGGCAGCCGATCTCGCCGATGATGCCGGCGCGCACGTCGGTGCCCCAGGCGCCGTCGGTGACGGACTCGACCATCTCCTCGGCGAAGTCCTCGACCGAGCGCCCCGCGTTGGCCGGGCCCTGGTAGTCGTGCACGTAGTGGCCGCAGCCCATGACCACGTGGGCGCCGGTGGCCCGGGCGATCGCGACCAGGCCCGCGGGATCCGGGCTCAGGCCGCCGCTCGAGAGATCGACCACGCTCCGGCCGCCCGCGGCGAGCATGCGCCGGACCTCGTCCGCGGCCACGTCACGCGCGTCGAGGAGATAGTTGCGCGCGGCGCCCTCGACGGCGCCGTAGTTGATGGCCCACACGTTGTCGAGCGCCAGCTCCGGCCCGAGCGCGGCCGGCGGCCGCTTCGCCGGCGGGCGGATGTCGCACAGCAGGTGCTCGTGCATGAGCGTCGGCCCCAGCGCCTCGGGGGCGATCGGCCCGAGGACGGTCTGCACGCGCGGCCCCTCGGCCGCCACCTACCGGATCACCTCGTCCGCGCGGAACACCAGCGACGGCGAGATCGTGAGCCGCAGGGCCCGCGCGGTCCTCAGGTTGATCACCAGCTCGAACTTCGTGGGCTGCTCCACGGGAAGGTCGGCCGGCTTCGCCCCCTTGAGGATCCGGTCCACGTAGATCGCGGCACGCCGATAGTTGTCGGTGAAGCTCGGCCCGTAGGTGAGCAGGCCCCCGACCTCGGCGAACTCCCGCCTCGAGTACATGGCCGGCAAATGGTGCTGGGCGGCCAGCCTCGACAGCTGGGCCAGCTCGTTGCCGAACACCGGGTCGGAGAGGATGAGGACCGCATCCGGGTGCCACGCCATCAGGCCCGAGAAGGCGCGGGCGACCTCGCCGCGCTGGCGCACATCCACGGGTTGCAGCTCGAGCGCCAGGGCGCGTGCCGCGTCCTTCGTCTCGTCGAGCGCAGGCCCCGCGTGGACCGGATTGGTCGAGTTGTACAGGATCGCCACGCGGGAGACCTGGGGCGCCGCCGCCTTGAGCAGCTCGAGCTGCTTCGCACTCATCTCGGGAACGAAGTTGGAGAGCCCGGTTGCATTCCCGTCGGGGCGGGCGAGACTGCCAACCAGTCCACTCGCCACCGGGTCGCCGGCCAGGGCGAACACGATCGGCACCGTGGTCGTGACCGTCTTGGCGGCCTGCGCGGACACCGTTCCGCCGACCACCAGCACGTCCACCCCGGCGTGGACGAGCTCGGTCGCGATCCTGGGCACCCGGTCGAGGGCTCCGTGCGCATAGCGATACTGAGTGACGATGTTCTGGCCCTCGGTATAGCCCAGCTCGCGCAGCCCCTGCCGGAACGCGGCCAGGAACGGATCGCTGGAGGAGCGCTCGCCGATCACGCCGATGCGGGGAACCCGCGACGACGGCGACTGGGCGTCGACGGAGAGCGGCGCGGCGAAGAAGAGGACGAGGGCGGTGAGGACGGCTGCTCCCGTCGTGGGCAGGATCGGCACAGCGGCGATTCTCCGCCCGCCCTCGATCCTGCGCAACCCTTGACGAGCACCGCGTGGCCAGCGCACCATGGGGCGCCCCGCTCGGACGGGGAAAAGGAGGACTCTCTCGTGCCCCGAAACATCGCCGCCCACTTCACACCCGCGGAGATCCACCCATGAGACGTCTCCTGGCCCTCGTGCTGCTCGCGCTCCTGGCCGTCCCACTCGTCCCGTTCTCCCGGGCCGAGGCCCAGCAGACCACGCTCGTCGTCACCGGCTACGGCGGCCGCTGGTCGGAGGTGATGAAGAAGGCGCTCGTCGAGCCCTTCGAGAAGAAGCACGGGGTGAAGGTCGAGATCGTCACCGGCATCACCACCGAGTGGGTGGCCAAGATGCTGGCCGCCGGGCCCGACAACCCCCCGTACGACGTGGTCTTCGGCAACGAGCCGGCCTTCCCGATCCCGCGCGAGCGCGGCTTCTTCGACAAGCGCAACGAGACCCTGGCGCCCAACATCAAGAATCTCTACCCGAAGGCGCTCATCGGCGACACGAGCCTGGCCATGTTCTGGGGGCGCATCGGGCTCGCCTACCGCACCGACATGGGCCTCAAGAAGCCCACCTCCTGGAAGGACTTCTGGGACGAGGCCTACGTGGGCAAGCGGGCCACCTACGTCATCGGCAACACCCTCGGCATCAACTTCCTCTTCATCGTCTCGAAGATCTTCGGCAAGGACTACTTCGACATCGACGCCGGGGTCGCCGCGATCAAGCGCGCCCAGCCCAAGCTGGTGGACTTCACCGGCACGGTGGAGAAGCAGCTCGAGCAGAAGGAGGTCGTGATGGCGGTGCTCCACGACGCCTCCACCTATGATCTCCAGAAGCGGGGGATCCCGGTGGACTGGGCCGCCCCCAGCGAGGGCCTCCCGATCCTCGACCAGATCGTCCAGGTCACCCGCGGCTCGAAGAACAAGGAGCTGGCGTGGAAGTTCATCGACGCCTACATCTCCCCCGAGGTGCAGCTCGCCTTCGCCACCGAGCTCTTCTGGAGCCCGACCAACAAGACGGTGAAGGTGCCCGCGGACGTGGCGAAGAAGATCATCAGCGGGCCGGCCGACGTCGACAAGCTGGTGCTCTTCGACTGGGCCGCCGTCGCCAAGCAGCGGCCGCAGTGGACCGAGAAGTGGAACAAGGAGATGCGTTGACGCAAGCACCCGGCGCCAGCGGCACCGTCGCGCTGACCGGCCTCGTCAAGCACTACGGGGCGACGCGGGCGCTCGACGGCGTCTCGCTGGCGGTGGCCCCGGGCGAGTTCTTCACCCTGCTGGGCCCCTCCGGCTGCGGCAAGACCACCACGCTGCGCTCGGTGGCGGGCTTCGTGACGCCCGACGCCGGCGAGGTGGCGATCAACGGCACGGTGGTCACCCGCGTGCCGCCGCACCGGCGGCAGGTCGGGATGGTCTTCCAGCACTACGCGCTCTTCCCGCACCGCACCGTGGCCCAGAACGTGGGCTTCGGCCTCCGCATGCAGCGGGTCGACCGGACCGAGATCGGCCGCCGGGTGGCCGAGGCCCTGGCCCTGGTCCAGCTCCCGGGCCACGGCGGCCGCTACCCGGGCCAGCTCTCGGGCGGCGAGCAGCAGCGGGTGGCGCTGGCCCGCGCGCTGGTCACGCGCCCGGCGGTGCTGCTGCTGGACGAGCCGCTGGGCGCGCTCGACAAGAAGCTGCGCGACCACATGAAGATCGAGCTCAAGCGGCTGCAGCGCGAGGTCGGCATCACCACGATCTACGTGACCCACGACCAGGAGGAGGCGCTCACCATGTCCGACCGCATCGCGGTGATGCATCGCGGGCGCGTCGAGCAGGTGGCCCCGCCGCGCGGCCTCTACGAGACGCCCGCCACCGCCTTCGTGGCCGGCTTCATCGGCAACATCAACCTGCTCCCGGGCCGCGCCGCCGGGGAAAACACGGTCGATTGCGGCAGCGCCACGCTCGCGGCCACCGGGGCCGCGCCGGCCGGCGCCTCCGTGGCCATCGCGCTCCGCCCGGAGCGGGTCCGGCTCGACCCCACCGGGGCGGTCGACACCCTGCTGCCCATGACCGTCGCCCACGTGGTCTACCAGGGCGAGACCGTCCGCTACATCCTCAAGAGCGACGCCGGCCTCGAGCTGCAGGCCCTCGAGCTCGGCGAGGTGCGCTTCGCCGCCGGCGCCCGCGTGCGCGCGGGCTGGGCCGCGGCGGACGCGCGTATCATTCTCGACGACATCGGGCGCGACGACATCCGGCAGGAGGAGATCGCGTCATGACCAAGGTCGGCTTGATCACGGTGGGGCAGGCCCCGCGCAGCGACGTGGTGCCGGACATGGCGGCCATCCTGGGCCGCGACGTCGAGATCGTCGAGGCCGGCGCGCTCGACGGGCTCGGCCGCGAGCAGATCACCCCGCTCGCGCCCGAGGGCGACGACGAGATCCTGGTCACCCGGCTGGCCGACGGCTCGTCGGTCTTCGTCGGCAAGACCAAGATGATCCCCCGCATCGAGGCCAAGATCGCCGCGCTCGAGGATCGCGGCGTCGCGCTCAACGTGCTGCTCTGCACCGGCGAGTTCCCGAAGCTCGCCGCGCGCCGGCCGTTCCTGGAGCCGCAGCAGCTCCTGCTGGGGCTCCTCCGCGCGATGGTCTTCCCCGGACGCCTGGGCGTGCTGACCCCGTCCGAGCGCCACGTGCCGCAGACCATCGCGCGCTGGCGCGCCTCGGGCTTCGACGCCCACGTGGCCCCGCTGTCGCCGTACGAGGAGAACGACCCCGCCGCGGTGCGCCGCGCCGCCGACGCGCTCCGCGCCGGGAACGCGGGCCTGGTGGTCATGGACTGCATCGGCTTCCGCCGCAAGACGCGCGACGAGGTCGCGGCGCTGACCGGCGCGCCGACCCTGGTGGCGAACCTGCTCGTGGCCCGCGTGGCCGCGGAGCTGCTCGGTCGCTGATCCGTGACCCGCGGCGCCCGCGTCCTGCTGCTGGGGCCGTACGTCCTGCTCCTGGCCGTGTTCTTCGTGGCCCCCCTCCTGCTCATGCTCGCGATCAGCTTCTCGCGGCAGTCGTACGGGCAGCTCGAGTGGGCCTTCACCCCGCGGCACTACGTCCACTTCTTCACCGACGCCTACTACCTGGGGGTGCTCGGGGACACCCTGTGGCTGGGGCTGATCACCACCGCGGTCTCCCTGCTCCTGGGCTACCCGCTCGCCTACCACCTGGCCCTGACCCGCTCGCGCTGGAAGCCGCTGCTGATCGTCTTCATCCTCTCCCCGCTCCTGGTGGGCATCGTCATCCGCTGCTACGGCTGGATGATCCTGCTCGCCGACCGCGGGCTCATCAACGAGACCCTCGTGCAGGGCGGCTGGCTCGCGAAGCCGCTGCCGCTCATGTACAACAAGTTCGGGGTGACGCTCGCCCTCGTGCACGTCTTCCTGCCGTTCATGGTGCTGTCGCTCACCGGGGTGCTCAAGCGCATCGAACCCCAGCTGATCGAGGCCTCGCAGACGCTCGGGGCCTCCCCGCGCCGGGCCTTCCTGGAAGTGACCCTGCCGCTGTCGCTGCCCGGCATCCTGGCCGGCTCGCTGCTGGTCTTCTCGCTCGCCATCAGCTCGTTCGTGGTGCCGATCCTGGTGGGCGGCTTCAAGGTCCACGTGCTGCCGATGGTGGTCTACGAGCAGGTGCTCTCGGTGTTCGACTGGCCCTTCGGCGCGGCCAACGCCTTCGTGCTGCTCCTGATCTCGGTGGCCCTGATCGGCGTCTACATCAAGGTCACCGAGCGCGCGCTGCGGGGGATCGTGTGATCCTGCCCGTCTCGGCGAGCCCGGTCTACCCCACGGTCACCGGACGCGCGCAGCGTGGAGTCGTATGATCCTCCGGACGGTCGTCGGCCTCGTCTACGCCTTCCTGCTGCTGCCGATGGTGATCGTGGTGCTGGCCGCGTTCAACGCGGGCAACTACTTCACGTTTCCGCCCCAGGGGTTCTCGCTCAAGTGGTTCGCCAACTTCTTCCAGCGCCGGGAGTTCATGCAGGCCCTCTGGCTCTCCACCGAGCTGGCGGTCTGGACCGCGGTCGCCTCCACCGTGATCGGGACCGCGGCCGCCATCCCGCTGGTCCGCGGGCGCTTCCGGGGCCGAGACCTGCTGAACGCGTTCGTCACCTCCCCCCTGCTGCTGCCGCAGATCCTCACCGGGGTCGCGCTGCTGCAGTTCTACACCCTCCTCAAGATGCAGGCCTCCTACGCCGCCCTGCTCATCGGCCACATCGTGGTGACCACGCCCTACGTGATCCGCACCGTCACCGCCACCCTCACCCACTTCGATATCGCGCTGGAGGAGGCGGCCCAGAGCCTGGGCGCTCATCCGGTGCGCGCGTTCTTCGAGGTGACGCTGGGCGTGATCAAGCCGGGGGTGGTTGCGGGCGCGATCTTCGCCTTCGCCATCTCGTTCGACAACTTCACCCTGTCGCTCTTCCTGACCAGCTCGAAGCTGACCCCGCTCCCGATCGAGCTCTTCGCCTATCTCAAGTACTCCTTCGACCCCACCGCGGCCGCGGTGTCCGCCTTCGCCATCGGGGTGGCCCTGGTGCTCGTCCTGGGCATCGCGCGCTTCATGGGGCTCGAGGAGTTCACCGGCTTCT
>JBGQHJ010000215.1:0-6244 GCA_041497895.1 Methylomirabilia bacterium | reverse complement strand
CCGCCGCGCCCCTCCTTCCCGCCGCTGGTGTCCAACGCGGACCGGGCGCGCGTCTTCGGCGCCTTCGACTTCGAGCCGGTCGGGCCCAACACCGACGACATCCGGATCCTGGGCGGCTGGACGCGGGCCAACATCCGCTCCACGCCGGTGCCCGAGCTCGCCGGCATCAAGGGCGCGTCGGCCTCCGGCACGGTCTCGGCGCACCGGCTCGCGATCGACCCGATCCGCGCCCTCTTCGCCGCGTGGGCCTCCGTCGGCCTCGACGACCTGATCCTCACGTGGGACGGCTGCTTCAACCCGCGCTTCGTGCGCGGGGATCGCTCGGTGCTCTCCAATCACGCGTGGGGCACCGCCTTCGACATCAACTTCCCGTGGAACGCGATGGGCGCGGTGCCGGCCCTGCGGGGGCAGAAGGGATCGGTGCGGGAGCTGGTGCCGCTCGCCAACGAGCACGGCTTCTACTGGGGCGGGCACTTCTCCCGCTGCGACGGCATGCACTTCGAGATGGCGCGGCTGGTCTAGGCGCGCGGGGCGCGCCGGCCGGCCGGGACACGCTGCGTGGTCGCGAGCACGAAGAGGGCCCAGCTCAGCAGGACCCCGAGCGGGGCCAGCCCGAACGGGATCCGGTAGGAGCCGGTCAGGTCGTAGAGAAAGCCGGCCAGGGCCGGGCCCAGGGCCGCGCCGCAGCGCCAGCCGAGCGTCAGCACGCCCATGATGGCGCCGAGGGCCCGCATCCCGAAGACCTCCGGGATCACCTTCGCGACCACGGTGTCGGTGGCCGCGAAGCCCGCGCCGAACGCCACGAGCGACGCCAGCAGCGCGGGCCGCGAGGGGATCCAGAGCAAGGTGACCAGGGCCAGGATCTCGAGCACGTAGGCGCCGCCCATGGTGAAGCGCGTGCCCGCGCGGTCGGACAGGGCCCCGCCCAGCAGGCGTCCGATCGCCGAGCCCACCCCGTAGGCGGTCAGCGCGAGCGAGGCGCCTCCCAGGGTCACCCCCTGATCCCGCGCGAACGGCACCGCGTGGACCGAGATCATGATGGCGATGCCGCCGAGCAGGAGCCAGGAGAGATTGAGCGCCCACTGGCGCGGCTCGATGAGCGACTGGCGCAGCGTCATGCCGCGCGCGCCTCCCGCCGCCGGCCCGAGGCTTCCCGGCCCCGGCCGGTGCAGCGTCTCCCGCTCGGCCCGCCGGGGGAGCCGCACGGTCAGCGCCGCGGCCGTGGTCAGGAGCCCGCAGCCGCTGCCGAGGATGTAGTACGCGGCGCGCCAGCCGAGCCGGGTGATGAGCCAGGCCGCGAGCGGGCCGCCGGTGATGTAGCCGAGGTTGAAGCCCACCAGCACCAGGGCCAGCGCGAGCCCGCGCCGCTCGTCGAACCAGTGGCTGACGGTGGCGGTGGTGAGCAGGTAGAAGCTCGACATGCCGACGCCGCCGAGCAGGCCCACCAGGAGATAGAGCTGCCAGAGCGCGCTCACCGCGGAGACGAGGGCGAAGGCGGCGCCCGCCAGCGCCACCGTGCCGGCCAGCAGCACGCGCGGGCCGTGCCGATCGGCCAGCGTGCCGACCGCGAAGCCGGCCACGCCCCCCACCAGCAGGTTGAGGGACAGGGCCGCCGAGATCGCGCCGCGGGTCCAGCCGAAGTGCTCCGCGAGCACGGGCAGGAAGACGCCGTAGGCCGCCAGCGGCGTCGAGATGCCGTAGGTGACCACGAAGAGCGCGGCCACGATCAGCCAGCGGCGGGTCTCCGCGCGGCCGGCCACGGTCGGGGTCCCTCTCCGGCGCGCGACCGCCGGCGCCCGGATCAAGCCGGCGGCTTCCGCCGGAGGAGGTAGCGGTGCTCGCCTTCCATCACGAGCTCGCGCGCCTGGTTGTGCACGGTGGCGCGCATGGCGACCACGCCGGTGGTGCGCCCGGGCTCGAGCCGCGTGATCGTGAGCAGCGGGTAGAGGGTGTCACCCACGTAGACCGGCTTGAGGAAGCGCGACGACTGGTCGAGGAAGGCCACCAGCGCCTCGCCGATCACGTGCGGGAACAGCCCCGCGCCCGCCGCGGCCTGGGCGGTGACGAGGAGCCCGTGGGCCAGCAGGTCGCGGTGGCCGTGGGTCCGGCAGTACTCGCGATCGTAGTGGATCGGGTGGTTGTCGGCGGAGGCGAGCTGGAAGGCGGCGAAGAGCGCCTCGGTCATGGTGCGCGACGGGTTCGCAAAGCGCTCGCCGACCGTGAGGTCGTCGAACCAGCGCGTGGCGGCGAGCCGGTGCGTCTCCGGGCTGAAGGCCGGATCGGGCATGGTGCGGTGGGGATCCGCGCTAGCGCGCCGGCGCCGGCGCGGCGGCGGTCGCGGCGGTCGACACGCGGCCCGGGAGCAGGGAGACGAAGAGGGTGGTCGAGGCGGAGATCACCGCCATCACCAGCAGCAGGGTGGTGAACCCGGCCGCCTTCACCGTCGGGCCCAGCAGGTACACCGCGAGCGCGCTGACCCCGAAGGAGACGGCCAGGCGCATGCCGGCCACCCGCGAGCGCATCCGGTCGTCGACGTACTGCACGATCATGGCGTCGATGAACGGGATCGCCCCGAAGACGAACACCATGAACACGAGCACGATGGCGTAGAGCATCCAGCCCTGCGCGTTCGCGGCGAGCAGGAAGAGCGGCCCCTGGGCGGCCACGATCGGCAGGTAGACCGTCTTGAGCGGGTAGCGGTCGATGAGGCGGCCCACCACGATCTGGGCGAAGGAGGCGATCGTGTAGACCAGGGCCAGGAGCAGGCCGAGCTTGGCCGGGTCCTCCACGAGGCCGCGCAGCCGCTCGGCCAGGAGCTGGTTGTTGCCGTTGGTGGTGAAGTTGAAGATCATGCTGCCCGAGACCGCGGCCAGGGTCATGACGAAGAAGATCCGCATCATGATCGACGGGGGCAGCTCGACCGAGCGGCGGGGCTTGCGGGCGTGGGCCATCTCCTCGCGCGGCACCACCAGCGCGAAGACGACGCCGCAGACGATGGCGAGCAGGGCGGGGACCGCGAAGGCCATGCGCCAGCCCACGCGCTGCACCAGGAAGCCGGTCAGCACCGCGGCGACCGCGATGCCGAGGTTGCCGGCGAGGCCGTTGAGGCCGATGGTGAAGCCGGGCCGGGTGGAATTCTGCACGATCATCGGGATACCCACCGGGTGGTAGATGGCGGCGAACGCGCCCATGATCGTCAGCGCGGCCGCGAGCTGCCACGGGCGCTGGGCCGCCGCCACGAGCAGGCCGGTCGCCCCGAGCCCCAGGAAGAAGACGACCATCATGGCCCGGCGCCCCCAGAGATCGCCGAGGCGGCCGGCGGGCAGCGAGCCCAGCCCGAAGAGCACGAAGGCGCCCACCGTGTAGGGCATCAGGTCCTGCCAGACCATTCCCCACTCGGCCGCGATCGCGGACACCGCGGTCGCGAAGATGAGCAGGAAGAGGTGGTCCATGGCGTGGCCCACGTTGAGCAGCAGGGCGGTTGGACTCGTGTTGGACATGTCTTTCACCTGGCGGGCTTGGCCCAGATGCCCCGGTCGTGCATGAGGCGGATCTGGCGCCTGATGACCTTCTCCCGGTACTCCTTGTGCTTCATCGGCGCGCGCTTGAGATAGAGGTTCTTGGGATAGATGGGCTTCTCGTAGAGCATACCGTAGAGCTCGGTCCGGAGGTCCTTCATCCAGTTGTCCCACTGGGCCCGCGCCCGGTGGTCCCGGAGGGCCTCGACGTCCACGACCCCGCCCACGTACGTCGACCCGGCCCCGTAGTCCTGGCGGCCCACGATGCGCCCCTTGTAGTCGATGACGAACGAGCGGCCCCCGAAGGTGTCGATCGGGGTGCTCTCCTCCGGGAAGAGGTAGTAGGTCCCCATGTTCGGCGCCACGATGTACATGTTGTTGTCGAGCGCGCGGGCCCGGCTCTGGATCTCGAAGATCTCGTTGCCGGTGGCCGGGTGCGGATAGGAGGCGCGGTAGACCACCTCGGCCCCGTTGAGGGCCAGGGCCCGCGCGTTCTCGGGGTAGGAGCCCTCGTTGGCCATCATGATGCCGAGCCGGCCGATCTCGGTGTCCACCACCGGCCAGAAGGCCTGGAGGTTCCTCCCGTACTTCTCCACCCACCAGTCGTAGACGTCGTGGGGGCACATCGAGTGCTCCACCGGGAAGAGCGGCGAGACTTTGTAATGCTGCAGGATCACCCGGCCGCGCGGGTTGATGATGAAGCCCACGTTGAAGTAGCGGTCCTTCCAGTCCGGGTGCCGGGCCTTGGCCTGGGCCATGACGAAGGCGTTGTACTCCTTGGCGATCTTGCCGAGGGCCTCGGTCTCCTCGCCGGGGATGTCGATCGCGCACTCCCGCGCGAAGGTGGCGTGGTCGAGGTCCAGCACCTCGTCGTTGAAGGCCTGCAGCGCGCCCTCCGGGAAGGCGATGAGCCGGACCGGCAGGTCGAGGCTCGACAGCCACGAGGCGGCCTTAACCAGGTGGGAGAGGTGGTCGAGGTTGATCTGGATGTCCTTGCGTCGGCGGATGCCGCGGACGGTGGGGATGAGCCCCACGGCGGTGTAGGGACGGATCATGACGCGTCTCCTTGTTGGCGCTCCACCTCTTCCATGATCATCGCGTTGAGGTCGTCGATCAGCTTCCCTCGCTCGTGGCTGCCGTCGTTCCGGATCCGCTCGCGGATGCGCGAGGGCCGGGCCGACAGCATGATCAGCGTGGTGCCGATGGCGACCGCCTCCTCGATCGAGTGGGTGACGAACAGGATGGTACGCCGGGTCTCGGCCCAGATGCGACGGACTTCCTGCTGCATGATGCGCCGGTTCTGGGCGTCGAGGGCCCCGAAGGGCTCGTCCATCAGGAGCACGTCGGGCTCGATGGCGAGCGCCCGCGCGATGGCGGCCCGCTGGCGCATGCCGCCGCTGACCCGCCCCGGGTAGTAGTCCTCGAAGCCCTGGAGGCCGGCCAGCCGCAGGTAGCGGGCCGCGCGGGCCTCGCGCCCGGCCGCGTCGAGCCCGAGGGGCCGGAGCACGAGGGTCACGTTGTCGCGCAGCGAGAGCCAGGGCAGGAGCCGGTCCTCCTGGAAGACGACGCCCACGTGACGCTGGTGGCGCCGATCGGCCAGCACCGGGAGGCCGTCCAGCAGGACCGAGCCCCGGCTGGCCGGCTCGATGCCGCCGACTATTCGGAGAAGGGTGGTTTTTCCGCAGCCGTTCGGCCCGAGCAGGCAGACGAACTCGCCCGCGTCGACCCCGAACGAGACGGAGTCGATGACCGGGATGACGAAGTCCTTCCCGATCCCGCGCACCTCGAGCTTCAGCGCCATCGGGTCAGACGGCGGTTGACCGGGTCGAACAGCAGCTTGTCGGTCGCGACCATGATCAGGATCATCACCAGCGCCCACACGAAGACCATGCGGGTGGCCAGGATCTCGCGGCTGTAGTTCATCGCGTAGCCGATGCCCGAGGTGACCCCGAAGATCTCCGCGACCACCGAGACCTTGAGGGCCAGGCCGAAGCCGACCTTCATGCCGGCCACCAGGTAGGGCAGGGTCGAGGGGATGACGATCGCGGTGAACTTCTGAGGGCCGGTGAGCCGGTAGACGTCGCCCATCTCGAGCAGCCGCCGGTCCACCGAGGCCACCCCTTCGACGAGGGTCGAGGCCACCACCGGCAGCGTGATCATGAAGGTGGTGAAGATCGGCGCCCAGTTGCTCAGGCCGAACCAGACGAGCGAGACGACGATCCAGACGAAGACCGAGGTGGAGTTGAGGATCGCGAGCACGTCCTGCACGATGCCGCGCGCGGTGCGCGACACGAAGGCGCCCAGACCCATGACGAGCGAGACCGCGACCGCGCCTCCGAAGCCGGCCGCGATGCGGGCGAGGGAGGCGCCGGCGTGCGGCCAGATCTCGCCGCTCCGCACGATCTCGCCGAGCCCGGTCACGATGGACCACGGGGCGGGCAGGACGAAGGCCCCGTAGCGGCGGGAGAGGAAGGTCCAGCCGACCAGGACGAGGGCGAGGGCGGCGAGGGTCGGCAGGTGCAGGCGGCCGGTCCGGTCGCTGCCGCGCTCACGCCCGATGGAAGAACTCGCGACGGATGCGGTCGGGGTTGTCCCAGATGTCCGACTTGAGGAAGCCGAACTCCCGGTTCAGCTTGAGCTGGACGATGAGGGTCTCCACCTGCTCCTCGGGCAGGCCCGAGAGCATGCGCACCGTCTCCTTGTAGGCCACCGCGATCACGTCCCTG
>JBGQHJ010000214.1:0-6388 GCA_041497895.1 Methylomirabilia bacterium | reverse complement strand
CCCGATGGTGGCGACCGCCTTGGCCTCCGAGTCGCGGAAGATGTTCGCGGTGGCCTCGACCCCGAGGGTCGGATAGAGCGGCACCGGGATCGCGCCCAGGCGGAGGGCGCCGAAGAACGTGTAGAAGAACTCGGCGCAGGTGGGGTAGATCAGGCACACCTTGTCGCCGCGATCGATGCCGGCGCGGCGCAGGCCGGCCGCGTAACGGCCGCTCTCCCGCCAGAGGCGCCCGTAGGGCACCGCTTCGTCGAAGAGGTGGAAGTACGCGGTGTCGGGGTCGCGGGCGGCCCTGTCCCCCATCAGTTCGGTCAGGGTGGCCGGGATGGGCGCTCCTGGCTTCACGGCGGCATTCTATCGCAGAGCGCGGCGATCGCGCCGATGACGTCGGGGCAGTGCGGGTCCGGCGCCCGGCGGCTCGGGCCCAGGCCCCGGCGCGCGCCCGCGCCCCGATCGCCCGCGCGGCTATCGGTCGAGGCTGATGACGTCGAACGTCTCGGCGTAGGCGTAGCCCTTGAGCTTGCCGTAGTGCGCGGAGCGCTCGCGTACCCGCGCCTCCACCGCGCCGAAGTCCTTGAACTGGCTCGCGTGACAGGCGAGGGCCTTGAGCTTGAGATCGATCGTGTCCGAGATGTCGACCACCAGCTCGGGGTTCTCCCACCACATGAGGTACACCTCGCGGACCTTGTGCGGCTCGAGCCCCTGGGCGATCAGCTCCGGGAAGGCCATGTGGTCGCGGGCGAGGGGATACACGCAGTCGAGCGCGATGCCGGCCACGGTGCGGTGGTCGCGGTGCGAGGCGCCCAGGTTCTTGGTGCGGTTCGGATTCTGGATGATCAGCCGGTCCGGCCGGTGCCGCCGGATCGCCGCGGTCACCGCCATGCGGGTCTCCCGCGTGTCCTCGACCTCGCAGTCCGGGAAGCCGAGGAAGTCGACCGTCTCCACGCCCAGCACGCGCGCCGCGTTGCGCTGCTCCTCCTCGCGGATCCGTGCGATCCGCTCGGGCGTCATGCTGCGGTCGCCCGAGCCCTTGTCGCCGTTGGTGACGATGCAGTAGACGACCTGCATGCCCTCGCGCACGAGCTTGGCGACGGTGCCGCCGGCTCCGAACTCGGAGTCGTCGGGGTGGGCGGTGACGACCAGGACTCGCTGGATGGGCGTGGGCTGGCTCGAATCGGGCATGAGACGGGCTCCTTTCGTGGCCGCTATGTTACCACCCCCGCTATAATGCGGCCGGTGAGCTCCCGCTCGACCGGCGTCGTCCTGCTGTGGCTGCTGCTCGCCGGGTTCCTCCTCCTCGGCGCGCTGCCGAACGAGATGGCGTCCATCCGCCTGGCCGGCCTCTCCGTGCTCTGGTGGTACGGCGGCGTGCTCGCGCCCGTGATGGGAGCGCTCGTTGCGATCCGGTGGCTGGCCGATCCGCTGCCCGCGCCGCCCCGCGGCGAATGACCTCGGTCTCCCGCGTCCTCGCCGTCTGGCTGACCCCGGTGGCGCTGCTGGCCGCGCCGGCCGCGCTGTCCGCCCGGGCCGCGGACGGGCTATGGCTCGGGCTCACCCTCACGCTGGTGCCGCTCATCGTCCTGGGCCTCCAGGCCGGGCGTCCGGCCGCGCCGGTCGGCGCCGACCGCGACGAGCGCGCGTCGCTGTTCCCGGTGGTGACCCTCCTGCTCGCGGTGGGCGTGCTGCTCTGGGCGAACATCGCGCTGGCCGGCGACGTGGCGGTGTGGCTCGGCGCGCCGCGCTGGCAGGGTATCGTGCTCACCGCGGTCGCGGGTTGGCTGCTCACCACGTGGTCGGCACTGCGGCGGACCGCACCGCTCCTGCTCGCGATTGCCCTGGTGGCCGCCGTCGCGCCCCTGCTGCAGGTCGGCTGGGCGGTCGGGCTCGGCCCGATCGCGGCGTGGGACCGCGTGGCCACGCAGGCCGCGTTCCGCTTTCCGCCCGCGAGCCCCTGGGTGACCACCGGGCGGAGCCTCGCCACCGTGCACGGGCGTGCGCCGCTGGTCTTCGACGAGGTGCACCGGCTCACCGCGCCGGCCGGCGGCGTGGTACGTGCCCGCACCCTCGACGGCAACCGAGTGGCCGAGATCGAGTGGAGCCTGGCCCCGGGCCAGAGCGTCACGCTGCGCGCGGGCGACGAGCTCGTGGCCGGCGCTCCGGTGCGCCTGCGGTTCGAGGCCGACAAGCGAGTGCCCGGCGCGCCGGCGTCGGGCATGGCGTGGGCCGAGGATCCGCCACGCCGATGGCTCGGTCGCCTCGGCCTGCTCGTCACCCTGCTGGTGGGCGCCGCCGCGCTCCTCCGAGCCGGCCTGACCATCCACCTCTCGCGCGACGGCGCGGGCTTCGTGGCGGGCGGGCTCCTGCTCGCCTTCGTCTGGGCGCAGGCCTGGGCCGTCTACGCGATGCTCCAGTCGCCCGACCTCTTCCTGGGCGGCGTCACGCTGGAGCGGCTCCTCGAGCTGCCGGGCGCCGCGCTCTTCGCCGAGCCGTGGCGGCGCGCGCTCCAGGCCTTCCTGCTGGTGGCCGGGCTCGCCGCGTTCCTGGCCTCGAGCGTGGCCCTGCGGGAGCGCCTGGGCGCGCTCGATCCGACCGGGGGCGGGGAGATCGGCCGCGATCCCGGCCTGTGGGCCGGCCTCTTCGGCGGCGCGGCGCTCGCGAGCCTCTGGCCGGTCGATCCGTGGGCCCTCACCCTGCTGGCTCTGGGCGGCGCCGGCTGCGCCCTCGGGCCCGCCACGCTCTACCCACCGCCGGCCGGGCGGGCCGGGCTCGCGACCACCGCGGGCCTCGTCGGCCTCGTGGTGTTCGCCACCTTCGCGGCGGTCCAATTGCGTGGGGCCGGTGGCCCGCTGCTGGGGCCCGTGGTCGGCTACCCGGCGCTGGCGGGCGCGCCCGCCGGCGCGCTCGTGCTCTGGCTCGGTCGCGGGCGGACCGGGTGACGGCGGACGCGCGGCTCGTCACCCCGACGCTCGCCGCCTGTCTCGGGATCACCGCGGGCGCCCACGTGGCGGTCTATCTCCTGAACGCGACGCTGCCGCTGCACCTGGTGGCGCTGGGCGGGAGCAAGACCGAGGTGGGCCTGCTCTTCTCGACGAGCGGTGTGGTCTCGATGCTGCTGCGCCCGCTCGTCGGCGGCTGGATCGACCGCTACGGCTTCCGCCCCGTGATGCTGCCGGGCGCGCTGGTCCTGGTGGCCACGCTCCTGGTGCTGCCCCTGGCCGCCACGCCAGTCGCCTTCATCGCCCTCATGGGCGGCATCGGCCTCGGCAACGGGCTGATCTCGACCGGCGCCGGGGTGCTGGCCGCGCACGCGAGCGCGCCGACCCGGCGCGGGGAGGCCCTCGGCATCTACTACGTCGCCACCTCGATCTCGTTCTCGGTGGGACCCCCGCTCGGCTTCGCGCTGTACGCGAGCGGGGGGATGCGCCGGTGCTTCCTCGGCGCGGCGGTGATCGGGGTGGGGATCGGGCTGCTCATCCTGAGCCTCCGGGTGGCCGCGCCCGCCACGGCCGCGGCGCGCTTCCGCTGGCTCAGCCGCCGCGCGCTGCCCGCGGCGGCCACCGTGATCGCGGTCAACGTGGGCTACAGCTCGATCTACGCGTTCCTCCCGCTCTACGCGATCGCCTCCGGGCTCGACGGCAACCTGGGCTGGTTCTACGCGGTGTTCTCGGCCTGCATCATCGTCGGCCGCCTGACCCTGAGCCGGCTCTCGGATCGGATCGGCCGCACGCGCGTGATCGTGCCCGCCATCGCGGTCACCGGGCTGAGCTACGTGGTGCTGGCCCTGCCGCCCCGGGCGGCCACGCTGGCCGCGGGGGCGGTCCTGCTGGGCGCGGGCGTCGCGGTGTTCTACCCGACCCTGCTCGCCCAGCTCGTCGATCGCACCGCGGAGCGCGAGCGCGGCTCCGCGATCGGCACGCTCTCCGGCTCGTTCGACCTGGGCAACGTGATCGGCTCCCTGCTGGTCGGCGTCACCGTCGAGCGCGTGTCCTACGCGGCCGGCTTCCGGGTGGCCGCGGCGGGCGCGCTGCTCGGCCTGCTGCTGTTCGTGCTCGCCGAGCGACGCGCGACCGGTTTTACCGCCGACAATCCCGGGAGTATGATGTAGCGTCCATGGCCAACGACCGCATCGTCATCCGCGGCGCCCGCGAGCACAACCTCAAGGGCATCGACCTCGAGATTCCCCGGGACCAGCTCGTCGTCATCACCGGCCTGTCCGGGTCGGGCAAGTCCTCGCTCGCCTTCGACACCATCTACGCGGAAGGTCAGCGTCGCTACGTCGAGTCGCTCTCCGCCTACGCGCGGCAGTTCCTCGAGCAGATGGAGAAGCCGGACGTCGACTCGATCGAGGGCCTCTCGCCCGCCATCTCCATCGAGCAGAAGACCACCTCGAAGAACCCGCGCTCGACGGTGGGCACCGTCACCGAGATCTACGACTACCTCCGCGTGCTGTTCGCCCGGGTGGGCACGCCGCACTGTCCCCAGTGCGGCAACGTGATCTCGGCCCAGACCGTGCAGCAGATGGTCGACCGGGTGATGACGCTGCCGGTGGGCAGCCGCCTCGTGGTGATGGCCCCGATCATCCGCGGACGCAAGGGCGAGTACCGCAAGCTCTTCTTCGACCTGCGGCGCCAGGGCTACGTGCGGGTGCGGGTCAACGGCCAGCTCCGCGAGCTGACCGAGGACATCGAGCTCGCCAAGACCAAGAAGCACACCATCGAGGTGGTGGTCGACCGTCTGATCGTCAAGGACACCCTCGGCGGACGCCTGGCCGACTCCCTCGAGACCGCGCTGCGCCTGGCGGACGGGATCGTGCAGGTCGAGGTGCCCGACGGGCCCTCGTTCATGTTCTCCGAGCGGCTCGCCTGCGCGGCCTGCGGCATCTCCTTCCCGGAGGTGTCGCCGCGGATGTTCTCGTTCAACAACCCGTACGGGGCCTGTCCCGAGTGCGGCGGCATCGGCACCCGTTACGAGATCGATCCCGAGCGCGTGGTGCCGGACCAGAACAAGACCCTGGCCGGCGGCGCGCTCCTGCCGTGGGCCGGGCCGACCGCGTCCGGCATCTTCAAGCAGACCCTCCGGGTCCTGGCCAAGCGCCACGCCTTCAGCCTCGAGACCCCGTGGGCCAAGCTGCCGAAGAAGACCCGCGACGTGATCCTGCAGGGCGAGCCCGACGACGGCTTCGAGGGCGTGGTGAAGCTCCTGGAGCGCCGCTACAAGGAAACCACCTCCGAGGAGACCCGCGCCGAGGTCGAGCACTTCATGACCGAGCGACCCTGCCCGACCTGCGGCGGCTCTCGTCTCCGGTCCGAGACGCTCTCGGTCAAGATCGCCGGCCGCTCGATCGCGGACGTGGTGCGCTTCCCGATCAAGGCGGCGCGCCAGTTCTTCGATACGCTGACCCTGTCCGAGCGCGAGATGGCCATCGCCCGGCGCGTGCTCAAGGAGATCCGCGAGCGGCTCGGCTTCCTCGCGCAGGTCGGGCTCGACTACCTGACGCTCGACCGGCCCGCCGCGACCCTGTCGGGCGGGGAGGGGCAACGGATCCGCCTCGCCACCCAGATCGGCTCGAGCCTCGTGGGCGTGCTCTACATCCTCGACGAGCCCTCGATCGGCCTCCACCAGCGGGACAACGGCCGGCTGCTCGACACGCTCAAGCGCCTGCGCGACCTCGGCAACACGGTGCTGGTGGTCGAGCACGACGAGGAGACCATGCGGGCGGCCGACTACGTGGTGGACCTGGGACCCGGGGCGGGGGAGCTCGGCGGGCACCTGGTCGCGGTGGGCACGCCGGACGAGGTGATGGCCAACCCGGAGTCGCTCACCGGGCGCTTCCTGGCCGGGTTGGAGCGCATCGACCCGCCCGCGATCCGGCGGAAGTCGAACGGCAAGTTCGTGACCATCCACAACCCGCGCGAGCACAACCTGAAGGGCATGAGCGTCCGGATCCCGCTCGGGACGTTCACCGCGGTCACCGGCGTCTCCGGCTCCGGCAAGTCCACCCTGGTCAACGACATCCTGTATCGCGCGCTCGCCTCGATGCTCCACCGCGCGCAGGACCGGCCGGGCGCCCACGACCGCATCGAGGGCGCGCAGCACCTCGACAAGGTGATCGACATCGATCAGTCGCCGATCGGGCGGACGCCCCGCTCGAACCCCGCCACCTACACCGGGGTCTTCACCCTGATCCGCACGCTGCTCGCGCGCACCCCGGACGCGCGGATGCGCGGCTACCAGCCCGGCCGCTTCTCGTTCAACGTCAAGGGCGGACGCTGCGAGGCCTGCCAGGGCGACGGGGTGATGAAGATCGAGATGCACTTCCTGCCCGACGTGTACGTGACCTGCGAGGTCTGCCGCGGCAAGCGCTACAACCGCGAGACCCTCGAGGTGCGCT
>JBGQHJ010000213.1:0-6406 GCA_041497895.1 Methylomirabilia bacterium | reverse complement strand
GATCACCGGCAGGTGGACCGCGAAGTTCACGTCGACCGGCTCCACCGCGTGATGCCAGTGATGGTGCTGCGGGGTGGCGAGGAGCCAGCGCGCCGGCCCGAACCGCCAGCGCACGTTGGCGTGGATGAGCACCGCCTGGAAGGACACGAAGAGCACGTAGGCGAAGACCGGGGCCTGGGCGAAGCCCAGCACGTAGAGTGGCACGAAGCTCAGCCCCCGGGTGACCACGATGTCCACCAGGTGCAGGCGCGAGCCGGCCAGCCAGTCCATCGTCCGGCTCGAGTGGTGAATCTCGTGGAAGCGCCAGAGCCACGGCACCCGGTGGAAGAGGCGGTGCACCGTGTACTGGGTGAGGTCCGCCACCACCAGCACCTCCACGAACTGCAGGGCGTAGGGCTGTGCGGCCACCGCGGCCTGCAGCTCGGGCGCCACCGCCCAGCGGAAGAAGATCGCGGCGGGCGCCATGGTCAGGAACACGGTGAGCTGCACGAGCAGGTGGCTCACCCCGAAGTGCCACAGGTCGGTGCGCCACTCGCTCCGGAAGACCGGTTGCGCCAGGCGCCCCCAGAGCAGCTCGATCGGCACGAAGATCGCCGAGAGCAGGAAGAGGTCGAGCAGGAACCAGTCGAGGCCCACGTGATTCGAGCGGGCCACCGGCGTGGCTACCGCCACCTCGGAGCCGCCCATGAGGGTGGCGAGCAGGGCCAGGCCCGCGCCGGTGAGCCCGAGCGCCTTCCGCCGCTTGAGCAGCACGCTCGCCACGCCGAGCGCGAAGGCCACCCCGAGGGCGATCTTGATCGTGGTGCGCACGATCTCCATCGGGTAGACGTCGCGCAGCGCGGGCGTGGTGAGCACCGCCGGGAACCAGAGGCAGAGCACCGCCCCGAAGGCGAGCGCGCCCAGCACCGCCGAGAGCACGCCGGTCACCCAGCCCAGCACCCCGATCCGGCTCGCCATCCTCCCTCGATCCTAGCCCCCCGGTCCGCCCGTCACCAAGCGGTCCGGGATGCTATGGTTCTCGGGCCATGACCACCTTGCTCATGCTCCCGCCCCAGACCGAGACCACGCGCCAGTGGGCCGCCCGGGTGGCCGCCGCCCTGCCCGAGCTGCGGGTGGTGGCCGCCGAGGACCTTGCCCAGGCCAACCATGAGATCGGCGACGCCGAGGCCGCCTTCGGGACGATCTCGCCCGCGCTCCTCCGCCAGGCCCGGCGTCTCCGGTGGCTGCAGGCGCCCCAGGCGGCCCCGCCGGCCGGATACTACTTCGGCGACCTGGTCGCGCACCCGGTGGTGGTCACCAACTTCCGCGAGATCTACAACGACCACATCGGCGCCCACATCATGGCCTTCGTGCTCGCGTTCGCGCGCGGCCTGCACCACTACGTGCCGCTCCAGCTCCGGCGCGAGTGGAAGCCGGCCCCGGTCGATACCGGGGTCGTCCACCTGCCCGAGGCCACCGCGCTGATCGTGGGGGTGGGAGGCATCGGGAGCGAGACCGCACGGCTCGCGGAGGCCTTCGGCATGCGGGTGATCGGCGTCGACGCCCGCCGCCGCGACGCCCCGCCCGGCGTCTTCAAGCTCGAGGGGCCCGACGCGCTCGACGCGCTCCTGCCCGAGGCCAACTTCGTGATCCTCACCGTCCCGCACACCCCGGAGACGGAAGGCTTCATGCACCGCGCGCGCTTCCAGCGCATGAAGCGGAGCGCGTTCTTCATCAACATCGGGCGCGGGATGACCACGCGCCTCGACGACCTCGTGGCCGCGCTCCGCGCCGGCGAGATCGCGGGCGCGGCCCTCGACGTCTTCGAGCAGGAGCCCCTGCCCGCGGATCACCCGCTCTGGACCACGCCCAACGTGCTGATCACCCCGCACACCGCGGGCTACGGCCCCTACCTCGACGACCGCCGCGGCGCGATCCTCCTCGACAACTGCCGCCGCTTCCTCGCCGGTCAGCCCCTCCGCAACGTCGTCGACAAGGCCCACTGGTTCTAGCGCGCAGGACCAGGCATGTGAAGACTGTCGTCGAGTCGCCGGCCGTCTCGTTCAGATCTTCGAGGGTGACCGGGTGGGTGGCGTCGGGGTGGCCGTCCGTCCTGGGCGGAGTGGGCCTCCCGAGTCGGCGCGCCGCTCGAAGAGCGGCGAATCCGGCGAGCGGGTGACGCAGCCCGGGACGGGCGGCCACCCCGACGCCACCCACCCGCCTCGCGCGTCGAGGTTCTCCCGGAGACGCGGAGAAGCTAGGGCGCGACGACGGCAGGCGCGGGCTGCGCGCTGCGCCGGACCTGGACGACGGTCCCGATGGTGCAGAGCATCAGCACGCCGACGGCGAGGAACAGCACGCGCGGGTCGCCGTGGTCCAGTATCCAGCCGAAGGCGAGCGGCACGAGGCAGGAGCCCAGGTCGAGGCCCGAGTAGACGAAGCCGAAGACGCGGCCGGAGGCGCCGGGCGGCGTGGCCGCGCGCACGAGCATGTCCCGCGACGGCCCGGTGACGCCCTGGCAGAAGCCGGCGACCGCCAGGACCACCGGCAGCAGCGAGATCGCCACGCTTCCGGTGGCCAGCACCATCATGAGGGCCGCCGTCCCGATCAGGCCGCTCACCGCGATCACGTCGTGCCGCTGGGTGCGATCCGCGAGGAAGCCGCCGGCCAGGATCCCCGTGGCGCTCCCGAGCAGGAACGCGGTCAGCGCCGCGGTGGCCAGCGCCATCGGCGTCTCGTACACCCGCATGAGCCCGGTCACCCCGAAGGTCTGCACGCCGATCAGCGCGGTCGCGATCAGCGCGAAGTACGCGAAGGCGGCCAGGATCGGCGCGGTGAACAGCAGGCGCACGTCGGTCGCCTCCCTGCCTCGCGCGCGGCCCCGCGCGGTCGCGAAGGCGCCGCCCTGGGTGGCCAGCACCGCCACCATCACCAGCCCGATCCCACCCACCGTGACCAGGGCCGGGCGCCAGCCGAAGCTCGCGGTGAGGGTGAAGACCACGGTCGGCGCCACCGCCCAGCCCAGGTTGCCCGAGATCGCGTGCACGCTGTAGCCGCGCCCGATCCGCCGCGGATGGACCAGCGCGTTGAGGATCGAGTAGTCGGCCGGATGGAACACGCTGTTGCCGAGGCCGGCCAGCAGCGCCACCGGCAGCAGCATCCAGTACGAGGGCACCAGGCCGGCCAGCGCGATCGAGCCGGCGAAGAGGGCCATCCCTCCCATCAGCACCCGGTGCGCGCCGACCCGGTCCACCAGGAGTCCGGAGAGGGTCTGGCCGATGCCGGAGGCGCCGAAGAACACGCTCATCGTGAGCCCGAGCGCCACGTAGGTGACGCCGAACACCCCCTTCAGCAGCGGGAAGAGCGGGGGCAGCACCAGCTGGAAGAAGTGACTGAAGAAGTGCGCGACGCCGATGACCCCGATGACACGGACGTCGCTGCGGAGGGCGGATCGAGCGGTCGAGTCGGACACGGGAGCCTAGTCTACACCACGCGCACTTCTGCTATGATCGGAGCCTCTGGAAAGGAGGCGCCACCCCATGGAGACCACGTACTCGCTCGATCAGTTCCTCGCCGACACCCGCGCCACCATCAAGACCAAGGGCGTTCCGGCCGGGCTCGCCGAGATCCGGGATCACCTGGAGAAGCTCCTCCACAACCCGGAGCTCCTCAAGAAGCACCTGGGCGATCCAGTGCCCCACGTCGAGCGGGCGACCATCGGCCACGATCCGGAGACCGACGTGCACGTGCTCGTGCACGGCCGGGCCAAGGGGGCCAAGTCCTCGGTGCACGACCACGGGCCGTGCTGGGTGGTCTACGGCAACTACCAGAACCCGACCCGCATGCGGCGCTGGCGCCGCCTCGACGACGGCACCCGCCCCGGTCACGCCGAGCTCACGCTCCAGCGCGAGTTCATGAACGAGCCGGGGCACGCGGCGGCCTTCGCGGTCGGCGACATCCACTCGATCGAGTTCGGCGACGACACCTTCTTCATCCGGGTCACCGGCGGAGACGTCGAGACCAAGGAGACGCACCGCTTCGACGTGGAGAAGAAGACGGTGGAGGTCGCCAACCGCGCCCTCGGGCAGCGCTAGCGGCTACACCTTCCCCCAGTAGGCGCGGGCCGCCGGGAACACCGTCTGGCAGCGGGTGGGCTCGGTGGGGCCGTCCAGCACGTCGGCCACCCCGCGCCAGATCGCGTAGTGCGGCGTGTTGCGGTGGGCTTCCAGCGCGGCCTGGTCCTTGTAGACCTCGTAGAAGTAGTAGACGCTCGGGTCCTTCTCGTCCTGCAGGACGTTGAAGCGCAGGCAGCCCGGCTCGTCCCCCTCGGAGCCCAGCGCGTCCGCCTCGATGGCCTTGAGGAACTTCTCCCGCATCTCCGACTTGATCCGGACCTTCACCCATATCGCGATCATGGTCGCCTCCGTCGGTTGATTTCACTTCTCCGCGGCCGACAGTACCACGTGAGCGGCGCCCCCCGCGGCTTGCCTTCCCCGGGGCCGCCGTCGTAGCATTCCCGACGGAGGAGCCCGATCTCATGGACCCGGCCTCGATCAGCGCGCTCACCTTCGACGTCTTCGGCACCGTGGTCGACTGGCGCAGCAGCATCATCCGCGAGGGCCAGGCCTTCGGAAACCCCCGCCGGTTCTCGGTGGACTGGGCGAAGTTCGCCGACGCCTGGCGCGGCCTCTACCAGCCCGCGATGGAGGAGGTCCGCAGCGGGCGGCGGCCCTGGGTGCGGCTCGACGATCTCCATCGCGAGAGCCTGGTCCGTCTGCTCCGCGACTTCGGCGTGGCCGGGCTCTCGCCCGCGGAGATCGACGATCTCAACCGCGCGTGGCACCGGCTCGACCCGTGGCCCGACGTGGTGGCCGGCCTGACCCGCCTCAAGCGCCGCTACATCCTGGCCACGCTCTCCAACGGCAACATCGCCCTCATGGTGAACATGGCCAAGCGGGCCGGCCTGCCGTGGGACACCATCCTGGGCGCCGAGGTCGCGCGCGCGTACAAGCCCACGCCCGAGGCCTACCTGCGCTCGGCCGAGGCGCTCGGCCTCCGCCCCGAGCAGTGCCTGATGGTCGCGGCCCACCCCAACGACCTCGCGGCGGCCGCCCGCTGCGGGCTGCGGACCGCCTACGTCCCGCGCCCGCTCGAGCACGGTCCCGGCCGCTCGGCCGACGAGCCCGACACCGCGCAGCCGTTCGACGTGGTGGCCGGCGATTTCGTGGAGCTGGCCGAGCGGCTCGAATGCTGAGCCGGCTCTTCGACCTCGGCGGCAAGGTCGCCCTGGTCACCGGCGGCAGCCGCGGCCTCGGGCGCGCGATGGTGCTGGCCTTCGCGGAGGCCGGCGCGGACGTGGTCATCGCCAGCCGCAAGCTCGCCTCCTGCGAGGCGACTGCCGAGGAGGTCCGCAAGGCGACCGGCCGCCGCGCCCTGCCGGTGGCCTGCCACGTGGGCCACTGGGGCCAGGTCGAGGCCCTCGCCGAGCGCGCCTACGCCGAGTTCGGGCGGATCGACGTGCTGGTGAACAACGCGGGGATGTCCCCGCTCTACGATCGCATCGAGAACGTGACCGAGGATCTCTGGGACAAGGTCCTCGACGTGAACCTGAAGGGCCCGTTCCGCCTCACCGCCCTGGTGGGCTCGCGTATGGCGGCGGGCGCGGGCGGCTCCATCATCATGGTGTCGAGCACCGCGGCGGTGCGGCCCACCGCCGGCGTCATCCCGTACGCGGCGGCCAAGGCCGCGGTCAACGCGATGACCGAGGGCTTCGCACGCGCGTTCGGCCCCACCGTGCGGGTGAACTGCATCATGCCCGGCCCCTTCCTCACCGACATCTCGAAGGCGTGGGACCTCGAGGCCTTCCGCGCGCGCGCCAGGCAAACTATTGCGCTCGGCCGCGGGGGGGAGCCCGAGGAGATCGTCGGCGCCGCGCTCTACTTCGCCTCCGCCGCCTCGAGCTTCACCACCGGCGCGGTGCTCGGGATTCACGGAGGCGCGGCCTGACCGCCCCCTCGCCGCGCGCCCCGGCCCGGGACGCGCCCACGCCGCCCGCCCCCGACGCGCCCGCCGAGATCGCGCCGGTCCGGGCCGGCGAGACGCTCGACTGGGCCGCGCTCGAGGCATGGCTGCGGCCGCGGCTCGGCGAGGTGCTGCCCGAGGCGCGCGGCCCGATCGAGGTGCTGCAGTTCCCCAACGGCTCCGCCAACCTCACCTATCTCCTCCGCGTCGGCCCGACCGAGCTCGTGCTGCGCCGGCCCCCCTTCGGGGAGATCGCGCCGGGCGCGCACGACATGAAGCGCGAGTTCCGGGTGCTCTCGCGGCTCTGGCGCCACTTCGACCGCGCGCCCCGCGGCTACCTCTTCTGCGACGACCGCGCGGTGCTGGGCGCCGACTTCTTCGTCATGGAGCGGCGCCGGGGCGAGGT
>JBGQHJ010000212.1:0-6423 GCA_041497895.1 Methylomirabilia bacterium | reverse complement strand
GGCCCACCCCCGCCGGCCCCCGCCCCCCGCCCGCTCCCTCCCGCGACCTGCTGACGAAGCGGCTAGCTGTGCTTGCGAAGCTCCAACCGCCCGATCTGCCGCCGATGCACCTCGTCCGGCCCGTCCGCGAACCGCAGCGTCCGCGAGTGCGCCCACATCGAGGCGAGCGGAAACTCCTGGCTGACCCCGCCGCCGCCGTGCAGCTGCATCGCGCGCTCGACCACGCGGCCGGTGATGCTCGGCACCGCCACCTTGATCTCGGCGATGGCCTGCCGCGCCGCCTTGTTGCCGACGGTGTCCATCATGTAGGCCGCGTGCAGGACGAGCAGCCGCGCCTGATCGATCTCGATGCGGGACTCGGCGATGCGCTCGAGGGTGATGTCGTTGTCGGCGAGCGGCTTCCCGAAGGCGATGCGCTTCGTGGCCCGCTTGCACATCAGCTCGATCGCGCGCTCCGCCACCCCGATCTGCCGCATGCAGTGGTGGATGCGGCCCGGCCCCAGGCGACCCTGGGCGATCTCGAAGCCGCGGCCCTCGCCCAGCAGCATGTTGGACGCGGGCACCCGCACGTTCTCGAACAGCACCTCGCCGTGCCCGTGGGGGGCGTCGTCGTAGCCGAACACGGTCAGCATGCGCACGATCTTGATGCCGGGCGCGTCGCGCGGCACCAGGATCATCGACTGCTGCTTGTACTTGTCGGGATTCCGCGGATCGGTCTTTCCCATGAAGATGAGGACCTGGCAGCGCGGGTCGCCGATGCCCGAGGTCCACCACTTGTGGCCGTTGATGACGTACTGGTCGCCCTCCCGCGCGATGCTCGACTCGATGTTGGTCGCGTCCGACGACGCCACCTTGGGCTCGGTCATCGCGAAGGCGGAGCGGATCTTGCCCTCGAGCAGCGGCGCGAGCCACTGCTTCTTGTGCTCGGAGGTGCCGTAGCGCTCCAGCACCTCCATGTTGCCGGTGTCGGGGGCCGAGCAGTTGAAGACCTCGGGGGCGATGGGGGAGCGCCCCATGACCTCGCAGAGCGGGGCGTACTCGAGATTGGTGAGGCCGGCGCCGCGCTCGCTCTCGGGGAGAAACAGGTTCCAGAGGCCGCGCTCGCGCGCCTTGGCCTTCAGCTCCTCCATGATCGGCGGCACCTGCCAGCGCGTCGGTCCCGAGTTGAGCTGGTCCCCGAAGACCTGCTCGTTCGGGACGATGTGCTTGTTCATGAAGTCGGTCAGCTGCTCCATGTACATCTTGGTCTTCTTGGAGTACTCGAATTCCATGGTGGGCCCTCCCGGCGCCTCTGCCTCGCTCCCAGGTGTCAGTACGTCGTCGCGTGGCCCCAACCCTAGGGCTCCGCTGCGCGATTGTCAACGCCTCCGAGGCCCGCGGCCGGCTGGACTTGGACACCCCGCCGTGATAGAAAAATGCGAGACTTACGCGTCATCCGACGTCGACCATGCTCTCGATCTCCGACACGGCCACCGAGATGGTGAACTGGGTGTTCCCCGAGCACGCGGGAGCGCCCGGGCAGATCCACGGCGGCCGCATGATGCAGTGGATCGCGACCTGCGGCACCATCGCGGCCGCCCGCGTGGCCCGCGGCAACGTGCTCCTCGGCGCCATGGACGACATCGACTTCCTGCACCCGGTGAAGGTGGGCGAGGTGGCGGTCCTGCGGGCGCAGGTTGAATACGTCGGCCGCTGCTCCCTCGAGGTCGGGGTGCGGGTCTACGCCGAGAAGCCGCCCACCGGCGAGCGGGCCCTGACGCTCTCCTCCCACCTCGTCTTCGTCAAGGTGGACGAGCACGGCAAGCCGATGCCGGTGCCGCAGGCGGTGACGCCGCGCGGGGCCGGGGAGGAAGCGCTCCACGCGGCGGCCGAGGAGCGACGGGCCCGCCGGCTCGAGCGCTTCGCCCGGCGCGCCGAGCGCATGCGCGAGGTGGAGGACGACGCCCCCGAGCAGCTGCGCTGGAAGTTCGAGTCGTGCCGGTCGGTGCTGCCGGAGGACCTCCTGTTCGGCAACACCATGTTCGCGGGCAAGCTCCTGCTCGACATCGACGAGGCGGGCGGTATCCTCTCGATGCGCTACTGCCGGGGGCTGGTCATGACCGCGTGTCTGGACGCGCTCGACTTCTACGCGCCGATCCAGTCGAGCGAGGTCGTGACGTTCAAGGCGGGGCTCAACCACGTGGGGACGTCGTCCCTCGAGATCGGGGTGAAGGTGCTGAGCGAGGTGCCGTGGACCGGCGAGGTCAAGCACGCCTGCACCGCCTACCTCACCTTCGTGCACCTGGGCCCGGACCCGAGCGCCCCCCTGCGGCCCCGCCCGTGCCCGCCGTTCACGCCCGAGACTCCCGCGGAGCAGCGCCGCTTCGCCCTGGCCCTCGAGCGGCGGGCGCGGCGCCTCGAGCGGATCAAATCCTTGAAGCCATCTCACAGCGCGTAGGAGACCGGTATGTCTGGACACTCACGGTGGTCGCAGATCAAGCGGAAGAAGGGCAAGACGGACGTCCAGCGCGGGAAGCTGTTCTCGAAGATCCTGCGCGAGATCACGGTGGCGGCCAAGCACGGCGGGGGGGACCCCAAGGGCAACCTGCGCCTGAAGGCGGCCACCGAGTCGGCGCGGGCCGCCAACATGCCCGCCGACAACATCAAGCGGGCCATCCAGAAGGGCACCGGCGAGCTGCCGGGGGAGTCGTACGAGGAGATCTCCTACGAGGGCTACGGGGCGGGCGGGGTGGCGGTGATGGTGCGGACGCTCACCGACAACAAGAACCGCACCGGCCCCGAGATCCGCCACATCTTCGAGAAGAACGAGGGCCGCATGGGCACCTCCGGCTGCGTGGCCTGGATGTTCGACCGCCGCGGGATGATCGAGGTGGACGCGCAGAAGGTGAAGGAGGACGATCTGCTCGAGAAGGCCCTCGACTCGGGGGCGACCGACGTGAAGCAGGTAGAAAAAGTGTTCGAGGTCACCGCGAGTCCTGATGAAATGGAGACGGTCCGGCAGGCGCTCGAGCGGCAGGGCATGCCGGTGCTCGAGGCACGGGTGGACATGGTGCCCCAATCCACGGTGAGGGTGGAGGGCAAGGAGGCCGCGGCGGTGCTGCGGCTGATCGAGGCCCTCGAGGAGCAGGACGACGTCCAGGCCGTTTACTCCAACTACGACATCGCCGACGAGGTCATCGACGCCATCACCGCGGCCTAGCGCGCTGCGCGTCATGGGGGTGGACCCGGGGCTGGTGGCCACCGGGTTCGGCGTGCTGGAAGCGGACGGAGGCGCGGTCACCGTCCGCGACGCCGGCGTCATCAGCACCACCACCGGCCAGCCCCTCGAGGCCCGGCTCAACGCGCTCCATCGGGCGATGTACCGGATCATCGAGCTGCAGGGTCCCGGGCTGCTCGTGGTCGAGGATCTCTATACCGAGTACAAGTTCCCGCGTACCGCCGTCCTCATGGGGCATGCCCGGGGCGTGATCTACCTGGCCGCGCGGCAGCTGGGCGTCGCGGTGGTCGCGCTCACCCCTTCCGAGGTCAAGCGGGCGATGACGGGCAACGGAGCCGCGGGCAAGGCCCAGGTCCAGCGCGCGGTCCAGACCGTCCTCCGACTCAGGGAGCTGCCACGGCCCTCCCACGTGGCCGATGCGCTGGGGCTGGCCGTGACCGGAATGTCGCGGATGACCGGGAAGCTGCCGGCACCCGGTGGTGGGCAGATAGCCGGAGCGGTCGACCTGGGGCGGCCGGGGCGTCCGGCATGATCGCGTCGCTGCGGGGACGGCTGAGGCGGAAGCTCGAGGACCGCATCGTGGTGGAGGCGGGCGGGGTGGGGTACGAGGTCTTCGTGCCGCCGGTGACCCAGCAGGAGCTGGTGCACGCCAAGGCCGCCGAGGGTGACGCGGCCGACGAGGTGGCGCTGGCGATCCACTATCACGCCACCCAGAACCAGCCGCGTCCGGTGCTCATCGGCTTCACCTCGGAGCTCGACCGCGAGTTCTTCGAGAAGCTGATCACGGTCAAGGACGTCGGCCCCCTGGTGGCGGCGCGCTCGCTGGCCGCGCCGGTGGCGGAGATCGCGGCGGCCATCGCGCGCCAGGACGAGGGCTACCTCCGGCGCCTGCCCGGCATCGGGCCGCAGAAGGCCAAGAACATCGTCGCCCAGCTGCAGGCCAAGGTCGCGAAGTTCGCCCTGGCCCGGCCCGAGGCGGCCGTCCCCGAGCCCGCCGCGGCGGCCGCCCCGGACGAGGAAGGCCTGCGCGGCATGGTCTTCGAGATCCTGGTCAAGCAGCTCGGCCACCGCCCGAGCGAGGCGGCCCAGCTCATCAGCGCCGCGCTGAGCCGCCGGCCGGGTGTGACCACGCCCGAGGAGCTGTTCGACGAGATCTACCGCGGCGGGGCGCGGCCGTGACCGACGAGGCGCGCGTCATGAGCCGGGTGGCGCTACCCGACGAGACCCAGGTGGAGCGGCAGCTGCGGCCGCAACGCCTGGAGGAGTACGTGGGCCAGCGCGCGGCGGTGGAGAGCCTCCGGGTGTCGGTGGAAGCGGCGCGGCAGCGGGGCGAGCCGCTCGACCACGTGCTGCTCTCCGGCCCGCCCGGCCTCGGCAAGACCACGCTCGCCACCATCATGGCGAACGAAATGGGCGCCTCGATCGTGACGACCGCGGGCCCCTCGCTCGAGCGCGGCGCCGATCTGATGGGCATCCTCACCAACCTGGCCGAGCGCGACGTGCTCTTCATCGACGAGATCCACCGGCTGCCCCGGGTGGTCGAGGAGCTGCTCTACCCCGCGATGGAGGACTTCTCGATCAACTTCGTGATGGACAAGGGGCTCAACGCGCGCACCATGCGCATCCCCCTCAAGCCGTTCACGATGGTGGGCGCGACGACGCGGCCCGGCATGCTGTCCTCGCCGCTCCGGGAGCGCTTCGGAATCTTCCACCACCTCGATTTCTACTCCGAGGAGGAGCTCGCCGCGATCATCCGCCGCTCCGCGTCGATCCTGGGGATGGAGGTCGCCCCGGGCGGCTCGGAGGCGATCGCGCGGCGGGCGCGTGGCACCCCGCGCATCGCCAACCGGCTGCTCCGCCGGGTGCGCGACTACGCGCAGGTGAAGGCCGACGGCGTGGTGAACCCCGAGGTGGCCGGGCGCGCGCTGGACCAGGAGGGGGTCGACGGGGTCGGCCTCGATCGGCTCGACCGCCGATTCCTCACCGCGATCATCGAGCAGTACAAGGGCGGCCCCGTCGGCCTCGAGGCGATCGCGGCCACCATCAACGACGAGGCGGAGACGCTCGCCGAGGTGGTGGAGCCCTTCCTGCTCAAGATCGGCTACGTGGTGCGGAGCCCGAGCGGGCGCAAGGCCACCCCGGCGGCGTACGCGCACCTGGGCCACGCGGTGCCTGCGTCGCCCGGCGGGCAGGGCCAGCTGCCGCTCTAGGCCCGCCGGCGGGCGCGTCGCGATGCGTGATCTCGGGAAATTGCTTCTGGGATTCGGCGCCCTGATGGTATGCCTGGGATTGATCCTGCTCGTCGCAGGAAACCTCTCGGGAAAGGTGCCATGGCTCGGACGACTGCCGGGGGACGTCTATATCCAGCGCGGAGGCTGGTCCTTCTATTTCCCGATCGTGACCTGTCTCGTGATCTCGATCGTGCTCACGCTCCTGTTCTCGCTCTTCGGCCGGCGCTGACGCGGGCGGTTCGCGCGCGGCTCACGCTGGCGCTGCTGCTGTCCGGGATCCTCTCCGCGGGACCCGCGCTGGCGGCCGGCGACATCCGGGTGGCCATCGCCGACGGGCTCCGGACCATCGAGGTGGGCGGCGGGCCCATGATGGTGAGCGACCTCACCGGCCGATCGGTGGTGAACGATTCCCCCACGTGGCTCCGCGCCACCCTCAAGAACGGCGTCATCGAGGTCGCCGGCCGCCGGGTGGACGGCCTGCGCCTGGCCCCCGCCGACGTCGGCTTCCTGCGGGTGAACAATCGCGAGTACCCGGGCGCGCTCGAGATCATGAAGGGCGGCGACGGGCTGACCCTGGTCAACGAGCTGCCGCTGGAGGACTACCTGGCCGGCGCGGTCAAGGCCGAGGCCGGGGACAAGATGCCGCTCGAGATGCTGAAGGCCCAGGCCATCGTGGCCCGGACCTACGCGGCGTACCACCGACGGCTCAACGCGGAGAAGGCCTTTCACCTGGTCGCCTCCACGCTGAACCAGCAGTACGTGGGACGGGTGCCGGCCGACTCGGTGGTGTGGACCGCGGTGCGGGAGACCGCGGGCCAGGTGCTCCTGTGGCAGGGCGAGCTGTTCCCCGCCTTCTATCATACCGACAGCGGCGGCTACACCGAGGACCCGCGGGTGGTCTTCGCGGCCTCCAACATGCCCGCGCTCAAGCCGGTCCGGGTCGAGTTCCCCTCGGAGTCGCCGCACCAGCGCTGG